>JAKSNS010000012.1 GCA_024399545.1 Paludibacteraceae bacterium | reverse complement strand
TAGTCAGTGGAAAGGATGGGTGAGACTTTTTGGGTGTCCCAGTGACGAAAACAGGGGCTTGCATGCGATTTCAATAATTTCAATAATTTCACCTGAAAAGTTGGGGGTAGGTTTTTATGTGTCTTACCCTTTCCGACCCGTAAAACATATTTTTGGTGACGCATTCCCGAAGTCAGGATGAGCAAGGATGAGCAAACCCTGAGCAACCTTAGAGCGACCTCTGACGTTTTTCTCATTAAGGCTTTTTAATGTTCATTAGCCCTAAAAGCGTTACAAACGTTACAATGAAATTTTGGATACCCCCCACAGCCTGTCCGAAAACTCTACTGTGTCTTGTCCTGAAAATAGACAGACACAATACCAAACAACAATGAAGAATAAAAGGGCCGTTAGCCGCTGACAATTGGTTGTTAAGAGGGGTTGGCTGAATGTCCTATCTTATATTATGCCACAGAAATGTACGATTTTTTGCACCCGAAAATATTAGTCAAGGCACTGGATCATAACCACTACCACCCCATGGATTACAACGGGCTATTCGCTTGACAGCCAACCAACCGCCTTTAAGCGCACCATACTTTCTGATAGCCTCAATGGCATACTGTGAACATGTGGGGGTGAAACGGCAGCAAGGGGGGAACATCGGGGAAATGCACAACTGGTAGAACCTTATCGGCAGAATCAAAAGTCGCTTCAACATAAGTGTGTCTTGCTATATATAATACCCAGCAACTCCTCCATCTTCTGCCCTACATAGCTGCCCCCTGCCATCTTATTGTCGATAACCATAATGGCGATATCCAAATCCATTCCCTCCAGGATACCCTGCCTCACACGGTACGCCTCCCTCATCATCCTCTTCCAACGGTTACGGTCAACGGCATGGCGAAAATTCTTCTTCTGCGCAACGAACATCATCTTAACCCCTTCGCCCTCTTCCCGTTGCCTATATACGGCGCGGAAAGGGAAACACGTCACGCGCTTACCCTCGCTGAACAGCAATTCTATGTTTTTTTCTAAACAGAGATGCTTGCTTTTGTCGAAACCATTGTCCATCCCTGGTTTTACACAAAAATCCCCCTAATGAAGGGGGAGGTTCTTTATTTACGTTTATGATTCTCTTTGATGAAATCAAAAACCGCCTGCGGCAAAGAGGGGAATTTCTCGCTCGGGGCTTCGATGTCTAACCTCAACCCGGCATCCCTGATTGCCTGCGCCGTCAGTTTCCCCGTGCAACCGACAATCCTTTCGCCCTGTTCCCAATCTGGGAAATTCCTTTTGAGCGCCTCTACACCGTGTGGCGAGAAGAATAGCACCATATCGTAGTCGAAAGGCTCGTCAGGACCGAAATCGTTGCTAACCGTCCTGCACATTATAGCCAATTTGTAGTTAACCCCCGATTTGTCGAACTCAGAGACAATCTCGTCATTGTTAGACTCTGGCCTGACCACGAGGAACTTTTCGTCCTGGTGCTTTGTTACGGTCGTCATCATGTCCTGTATAGTACCCGAAGCACCGTAAAACACCTTTCTCTTCCTATAGTTGATGAATTTCTGCAAATAGTTGGCTATCGTCTCCGAATTGCAGAAGTATTTCATATCGTCGCTGACAGTTACACGCATTTCCTTTGCCATCTGAAAAAAGTATTCTATACATTTAACAGATGTGAAACATACGGCGGTATAATCTGGAATATTGATTTTCTGAGCACGAAATTCCTTCTCAGTGAAGACTTCCGTCTTGATAAATGGTCGGAAAACCACCTTGACGCTATACTTTTCTTCAAGCTGGCAGAACGGAGAGTCACCTCCTGCTGGCCTTGGCTGTGAGACCAATATCTTCTTAACCTTCAATGTAGTATGTGCATTAATTAAACACTTGGGAAACGAAGCGGAGTCCTACCGTTAACGGCAAAATTTCCGCAGCACAAAGGTACAAAAAAATATAGAATAATGAACCGACTTTGACAAAAAAGTTTTCCACAAGTATCGCAAATTTTGCCACAATGACTATAAACATCGAAATTGCCATCAAAACAGACAAAAGGAACGTACTTATCGCAGTGGTGGCCAACATTGACAACACGACGGTTACGAAGCCGAAACAGACATAAACAGCAGTCACCTTGACCAACGCCACCCCTATGCCAATAGTGAAAACCACACCAATCAGCTTTGCCAACGCCCATTTAAGCAAAACCACTACCACAGTCCCCCCAACAACCGCCGCAAAACCCGGCAACGCAAACCCAACCCCTCCCATACGGACAGCCAACGCGAAAACACCCATCGCAATAGCAACAACCACCGACCCATACAGCACCACGCCCACACGCCAATCAATAACCCCATCCGTATATCTTACCGTTCCACACCCCCCCTTGCCCAAAGCCGACAACATACGAACATACGCCCGAGCCGACAACCCAAGCGAATAGACGTAGCCCATAACCACAAAAAACGCCACCACACCACCCCAGGCACTGCCGGCAAGACCTTCAATATGCGGAATCATCTCCATTTCAACCCCTGAACATAAAATAAACCGCCCCAAGCAGGCACACGAACGCCCACAGGTAATCCCACTTCCATGTACAGCCCATATAGAATAAGGCAAAGGGGACGAAAACGGAAAGCGAGATGACCTCCTGCACGATCTTCAACTGCGGAACGGTATAAACGGTAGCCCCAATCCTATTAGCAGGCACCATAATCATATACTCGAAAAAAGCAATCCCCCACGACACAAGGGCCGTGACGAACCACGACTTGCCGCCCATCGACTTCAGATGACCATACCATGCGTACGTCATCAGGCAATTTGACACAATCAGCATCAGAACCGTTCTAATATATGCACCCATATCATAACCTTGGTTATTAAATTAGCCATTAACCTCAACATATAAATCAAACAACGCCTGATTCGCGGTACGCTCTTGATGTTGTTCCCTCGTAGTGGCGAACACGTAACGCCCCACATGGCGTTTGCCGTTCCTGCCAACCACGGCGATATATACCAAACCGACGGGCTTGGCCTCGCCCCCACCGCCTGGCCCCGAAACGCCAGTCGTAGAGACAGCCCACTCGCTACCCATCATCGCCAAAACCCCATCAGCCATCGCCAGAGCAACCTCTTCGCTTACAGCCCCATATTCGTCAATCAACGCCTGCGGAACACCAAGCACCCGGCTCTTAACGTCGTTGGAGTATGCCACGACACCCCCCCTCAGCCATGCCGAAGCCCCAGCCGTGGCGACAATCCTATTGGCCACAAGCCCCGCCGTGCAACTTTCGGCCGTCGCAACACCCTCACTCCTCAGCCCCAACACCCTGCCAACCGCCTCGGACAACGTCTCGCCACACTCAGTAAATATATTGCCACCTATAATCCCCCGCAACGCACCCACACACCCATCAACCACCCCCCGCAACGCTTCAGCACCCTGCCCGTAGGCCGACAACCTCAGCCTTACAATCCCAGCCTGCGGCAGATACGCAAGGCGGACACCCCCCGGCAAACCTTCCTCCCACCCCGCTATCCGTTCGGCCAACGTTGACTCCGCCATCCCGAAAACCCCCACAGTCTTATGTAGAATGGCACACCCATCCCCCATCCCCGTTATCATCGGCACTATGCGATTAGCCATTATCCATTTCATCTCGAACGGCACACCCGGCATACTGACCACCATACACCCCCCCCGGCGCATAACCATACATGGAGCCGTGCCTACCTCGTTGACCACAACCTGACACCCTTCCAACACCAACGCCTGGCCGCGGTTGACCTCTGGCATAACGATACCCCTCGCCCGGAAGTAGCCCACAACCCTCGCCAACGTCTCCTCGTGCGTAACCATACCCACACCGAAAAGCCGCGCCAGCACCTGCTTCGTTATGTCGTCCTTGGTCGGTCCCAAGCCACCCGTCACCAACACGATGTCCGCCTCGGCCATCGAACGCCCCAGCTCCGACATAATATCCTCGCCAACGTCCCCTACGACACTGACGCGCGTCACACGCACGTTGACCCCATTCAACGCCTCGGCCATCCACGAGGCATTAGTGTTGACCACCTGCCCTATAAGCAGCTCGTCACCAATGTTTATTATATGCGCGTTCATAACCTTACAGCCTGTTTAACACCTTTAATCATCCTCAGCCGCTCCAAAAGGTCATCTACCTGCCTCGCCTCACGTACCACCATCGACACATCCCCCTCGAACAACCCATCCTCGGACTTGACGGACAGACTCGTCATATCCAACCCACTCTCATTGCTTATCACCGATGTTATATTACTCAGTATGCCAATGTCATCGTTACCTATCACCCTCACATTCACAACATACTCCGTACCGTCCGACACCTCGTTTGCCCAACGAACCTGCACCATACGGTCATGCATACGCCCAACCAGGTCACGGGCGTTAGGACAATCCCTCCTATGTATCTTTATCCCACCGTGCGTCCCCACGAAACCGAAAATCGCGTCACCATAAACAGGGTTGCAGCACTTGGCAAACTCATACTCCAACCCCTCTACACCCCCATCTATAACAACCGACCCCTTGCTTCCGCCTTCAGCAACGCAGCGTGGCACATACCCCCCAAGACCCTTGGCGTTATCGCCCCTTATGGTCGCCCCCTGCCCCAATATCCACTCACGCACATCCAGCAAATCGACCCTGCCAGAGTTCACCCCGACATAAAACCCACGCAGGCTGTCATACCCAAACCTGTGGGCGACACGCTCCATCACCGAAGGCTCCACCACCAGCTTCCAGTTCCTAAACTTGCGATCAACAATCTCCTTGCCCAACCCAGCCTCGTGGAACTCCATCTCCTGAAGCCTGCGACGTATGTGCTGCCGCGCCTTGGCAGTAACGACAATCTCCAGCCAGTCAGCCTTGGGTCTCTGGTTCGACTGCGTTATTATCTCAACCTGGTCGCCGTTCACCATACGATACCCAATCTGTACATGCCGCCCATTGACCTTAGCACCTACGGCAGTCTCGCCAACCCGTGAATGGATGTCGAAAGCAAAGTCCAAAACGGTCGCACCCCGCGGGAACTGCCTCAACTCGCCTTTCGGCGTGAACACGAACACCTCGTCATCGTACAGTTGCATCTTGAATCGTTGCTGCGCCTCGTCGCCATCCCTAATCTCCCCTCCCTCCTCAAGCACCTCACGCAACCGCCTCAGCCACTCCTCGCTCTCCGCCCCTTCACTCTTTATCCCCTTATACTTCCAATGCGCTGCCACACCCCGCTCCGCTACCTCGTCCATATACTTCGTACGTATCTGAACCTCCACCCACTTCCCCTCCGGGCCCATCACCGTCGTATGCAACGACTCGTAACCGTTCGACTTCGGCACGCTTATCCAATCCCTCAACCTATTCGTATTAGGCACATACATATCCGAAACCACCGCATACGCCTGCCAACACGCAGCCTTCCCATCCTCCTCATCCGCCTCGATCACAATCCTGATGGCAAACAGGTCATAAACCCCCCCAACGTCACACCCCTGCCTAACCATCTTCCTCCATATCGAATAAATGCTCTTCGTCCTCCCCTTTATCTCGAAACGCAACCCCGCCGCCTCCAGCTTCGCCCTCACCGGCTCGATAAACCTCTCTATATAAGCATCCCTCTCCCTCTTCTTAGCATTAAGCTTCCTCGCAATCTCCTTATATACATCATACTGTGTATATTTCAACCCCAAATCCTCCAGCTCCGTCTTCACCGCATAAAGCCCCATACGGTGCGCCAAAGGCGCATACAACTGCAACGCCTCGCTCGCAATCCTCCTCCGTCTCTCGTCATCCTCTTCTTCCCCCAACCCACGCATAACAACCAAACGTCTCGCCATCAACATCATAATAACCCTCACATCCTTAGCCACCGCAACCATAAGCCTTGTGAAAGTCTCCGATTGGCCTGCCGCATAACCCCTCCCCAACCCATAGACATGGTTCAAATCCTCAACCAGCATCGCCGTCTTCCCATCAAACCTCCTTTCGACCTCCGCCCTCCCCATACCCATCGCGGCTATCCATCTCCTCGACAAAATAGCCAACACCGCATGCCTGCCCAACGACAACTCGCCCCATGCCGCCAAAGCAGTCCTCAGATCCTCCAAAACTTCCTCCCGGCTTACATTGACAACGGGTCTGTCGCCTTGCCCGAAGCACATGCCTAAACCCAACGACAACAAATCCATCCTGTACCGCATCCTTTGCCCACTCGGAACCTTAGCGTCAACCGCATGCGCCAACCTCCAATAAGCCATAAAAATCGCACTATCCATTCCGCCTCCTCCACAACTTCTCGTTCTTCTTCATCTTCTCTATATACCTCAACTCGCACCTCCTACGACGCTCAGGTCTCCTCGCCACGATACACGTCGCACGGTATCCGCCTTCCTTATCCACCTTCGCATAGCACAACGCACCTTTCTTATTCTCCACCAAAACAAAACCATCCTCCGTAGTCCTGCAACTCCAATTCTCATCACCTATGATACGTATCATAATGGTGTCGCCCGATGGCTGGACCCACTCGACAGGATACGGCACAGCCGGAACACGGCTCGGCCTACCCGGTCTCCCGTTTTCTTGCGCATAAGCCAGTGCCATAACCAAAGCCAGCGCAAAAACCAACATAATCTTTTTCATATATTATAATCCTTTCAAAACGCAAACCTTTCCGTTCGCAACGACCTGAAGCACGAACATACCCCTTCGATTGCTGAACGTATAAGTCGTGCCAACACCCTCAGCACTCCACAACATCCTACCGATTGCGTCATAACAACGAAGCGATGCCCCTTCAGGCATATTATCCACGGTATAGTTCTCCCCATCAACCGAGAACATAACGATACCTTCGGCCATCCCGGCATCCCCTATACTGGAAGGTGTCGCCACGTTAAACGAAATCTGGCTTCCAGTCTCCGTAATATCGCTCAACTGGTAATTACTGTACGGAGCGTAACTTGTAACATACCTTGACCCTGGGAATGGGTCGCCGGCACTTGCGCTACGGTTCACGAAGTTGTCCGGGTCTTTTGCCGACACTATCGTACACCCCATACTGCTTGCTGAGTTGTTGACGGTATTGGCTTCCCATTTCATCCGATTATACTGGATCTGCCAAACCAACATACCATGTCCCGGGACATATTTGTCCCAACCCTTCTTCTGGCGGTTCTCGAACAAGTAGTATTTCTGTGGATTCGGGTTCTGCCCTTGCAGGTTATGCGTCCCCGTAGATGAAATCAGGTATGCGGTTGCCTCGTCGTTCAGGTCCGCAAGCGTATAACTGCCTGCCTCGTTGATAATCGTAGGTGTCAGCCAACCAACATAAAAACGCTCCTCTGATGAATATGCCGGTGGTGTGTTCTCGTTGTTGTTATAACAACCTCCGTCCATAATATCCCAATCCTCGGGGGTTGCTGGCGTATTGTAATACGAATCACTTGTCACATAAAGGTCTGGCAACCCAAGCACATGCGAGAACTCATGGCAGAAAGCACCGATACCCGTACGTTTCTGCCCACTTGTACCGTCAAACTCGCTCGAACAAGCGTAATCATAAATCGTCTTCCCCCCGTAAGTAGTCCGCCCGGTTACAAAATAGCTTGATATAATCCAGCGGTGTGGCCAAATCGTATGGCTTGGCGCACCGGAACTCTCAGCGTAACCTGCATAATAAACAAAAACATTATCAACATAACCGTCATTGTCACAGTCATATCGCGCCAGCACCTCCTCACCCTGCTCCGCTACGAGCGCAGCCACCGCGTCAACAACCATTTGGTCGGCATGGGCATCGCTACCCCCCCAATCGTTGCTCCCATAATAACCCATGGTTTCAGGTAGCGTGTATGGCCCATACACGTCGAAAGTAGGGTTGTACTGCCCGTACGATGTTGATTTGAAGTAGTCCTTAACGCTACCAGTCGCTTTGTTGTAGTTGTACCCCTCTTGGTTTAGCAGGTCGTTGAAGCCGGCGTTTGTTTCCGTAAAAGCATAATCACTGAACCCTGCCAATATAACCAACCCTTTGGTGAAAGCCCCCGTGCCCGCCGTGCTTTTTGGGGCGTTCACAGGCCTTGCCTTTTTTGATTTCATTGCCATACGCTGGCTGTCAGCCTCAACGGCATCAAAACGTCGGTCAGTGATAACATAGTAATCACGACCTTCGACCTGTTTTACCATATAGCCTTCGGCTGTTACAAAGTTATGGTGGAACTCGTCACCAATGAGCGAAACCTCAACAGTTGAACCATCTTTTGTCGCAAGCCTCACCTTTCCCGGCTTTGCCGGAATCGCATTGGCCGCACCAGCCAGCATCAGCATAAATAAACAGATAAATGTCTTCTTCATAATTATATTTTTTAGCCGTTAGTTAATGGCTTATCACTTGATAACAGTTGTCTTTCCCCTATCTATAATCCTTACGATAAACAGTCCTTTGCCTACCTTGAACGTCATCTTGCCTCCTTCGGCCGTCCCTTCGCCGACCATCCTGCCGAGCATATCGAAAACCGTCACGGCCTCGCCTCCCTTTAACCCGCCAACCATAATGCCGTCTTTCTCCCTAACCAGGATATACTGTTCGTCTTCAACTTCCCCGACAGGTGATTTCTTTGCACCGCAAAACTCCACGTTATCCACAAAGAAGATGTTAGCGTCACTTATGAATCTCAGTCTCGAATCTATAGGGACAGCGTCTAAAGTAAGCGTGACAGTCTCGAAATCCATACCAATGGCTGCACTGTCCGCCTTGCCGTTTTCTGCCGTCACTATGAGGGTTGTATTCATAAGTGCCTTGCATGTCACCTCCAATGTCATATCCCCCGACAAATGCAGGCGTGGCGACACCAAAACGCCTCTCTCGTCGTTCGAACCCATCTTCACCGAACCGTTGTTACACTTAACCGCCTCTCCATACCATCCTGCCATATCCGTATATCTGTCCATCCTCTCATCTATCCGGTATTGCCCCGTGCAATTGTCGAAACTCTCCGTCTCGCAATCCCTCTCCGTTGGTACTATCACCCCGTTATTGCTATATACCGCAAAGAGGCGGATGTCCCTCTCCGGGTAATACCTTTCGCCTGCCACTCCCGCGTCCGCCTCCTCCGCGCTCGACGACTCGCTCCACCCCACAAAAACGTAACCATTCCTAACGTCCCCAACCGCCGTCAGCTCCACGCCGCCATCCTCCGCCGTCTCCGCCGTCTCCACCACGCTTGGCGTCCCATACCCCATACCGTCAAACTCCACCTTAAACACGTTCCTGCCCCCCTTATACTTGAAACACACGAAATCGCGGTTATAACCTATCTCCGTAATCGCCTGACCGCTGTAGGGTGTATATTGGGTAACGTCATCCGTTCCCGGGAACACGTCGCTCGACGTAGCGTTATAACCCTTCACGCCACCCGCCTCGATGATATCAACCCCCAAATCGTTCGCGTAATTGTTAACGGTATTATACACCCACTTCTCATAATCGTAATTGACCTTGGTAATCAACATACCGTGCCCTGGCAGGTACTTGTCCCACCCCTTACCGTCCCTCACCTCCAACATAAAAAACTCCTCTGGGTCAGGGTACTCACCATTCATGTTATGGCTTTCGGTGCTGGTTATGATCTTAGCGGTATTCGAGCTGTTCAGCCCTTCCAGCGTCACATTGTCCGGCACCGAAAGCAACTCTGGCGTAAGCCATCCCATATAGAACCTCTCATACGACGAATATGACGGGGGTGTATGCTCGTTGTTCAGGTAATTGCCCGCATCCATCACGTCCCAGTCCGAACAAGTCCTATGCCCCGAATAATAAGTATCGTACAAGTCAGGCAACCCAAGCACATGCGAAAACTCATGGCAGAACGGGCCGATACCGCTCATCGTCGAACCGCTTGGCCCTTGCAACTCGCACGAACAAGCGTAGTCGCCAAGCGTCACCCCCCCGTATGTTGTCCTTCCATCCACCCACGAAGAATAGACGAACGACCTGTGTGGCCATATACAATTCGCCCCCCCTCCCGCATTCTCTCCATGGCCAGCGTAGAAAACGAATATATTATCCACGTAGCCGTCCCCGTCGCAATCATACTGCCGCAATGCGTCCTCACCCCTCTCCGCTATGTATGCGGCCACCGCATCGACGATCATTTGCGTGGCGTTTTGGTCCGAGCCTGAACCGCCGTAGTTTTTCCCATAGTATGCGCATGTGTTTGGCAACGTATATGGCCCGTAAACGTCAAACTGTGGGACGAACTTCCCGAAGGACGAGTTCTTGAAATACTGTTTCGCCGAGCCGTTCTCGGTGTTGCAATTCCCCTCGTCGTCGTTCAGCAACTCGTCGAAAGCCGCATTGGTCTTCCTGAAAGGTTTGTCGCTGAAACCCGCCAGGATTACTATCCCCCTCGTAAAAGCCGAGGCATCCATCGGCTTCCTTGCCTGTGGACTTGACCGCCTTCCCTCCATCATCTTGGCTTTCACGTCTATATCCCTTAGGTTGGTGCTGCCAGCCTCATATAATCCATCCCCGTTCTCGGCAAGTATGTTCCCCGACAGGTCGGCTACGCAATGCCAATACTCGTCACCAACTATTCTCGCACAGACTATTGACCCATCTGCCGTCTTTACTTTCACCACGCCTGGGTTGGCTGGCACGGCGTTTACACAGCCTGCCGCTATCGACAAGGCTATTGCGATAATGATTCTTTTCATTCCTCCGAAGGCGCTTCTAATAGATTGTTCTCTTTCAGTACGTATCTTTTATAATATGAGATAATCAACGTCGTTAATGGCAGTGCTATGATCAACCCGATGAAGCCTAACAACGACCCCCAGATTGATAACGACAACAGGATGATTGCCGGCTTCAATCCCATGGCCTTACCCATAATCTTTGGCACAAGGAGCATATCCTGCGTTGACTGTACGACAAGGAACACCGCCGCACATTCCGCTACCACCACCCAATATGGCGTGCCGCATTCCGCCGATTTCAACGCCGCAAGGAAGAATACCGGGATTAGTCCCACGGTCTGAAGGTATGGCACGAGGTTCAGCACGCCGATGAAGAGTCCTAAGGTTATCCCCAAGGGGAGCCCTATTATCGCGAACCCTATCGCGAACCCTACCCCGACCAACAACGCCACAAGCGACTGGCCGCGGAAATAACTGTTCATCCCCTCCTCTATGTCGTCAAGTATCCCATAAACCAATGTACGGTATCGGATAGGTACAGCATGGCGGAACTCAGAGTTTATCTTGTCATAGTCGAGCATTATGAACAGTTGGTACAGGAACGTTATCACCACGACAGCCAGTGCTGCCACCACCTTCCAAAGGTGCGTTATGAAGCTCAGCATGCTTGGTACCACCTTCTCCACTACCGTTTGGACTGTCTCGGCGTTCAGCATCTGCGCTATATTGTCCTTCTGGAAATACGACTGCATCGACTCCTGGGTTTGCAGCACGAAGGTTTGTGTCTCCTCCTTCATCCAGAAACGCATGAAAAGCTCACGCCCCCGCTCGATCTCATCCAGTATCGTAGGTATCAGCAACACCACCAGACCCCCAAACGCCACCAACATCATCATGAACACCAATATCACCGGCAGGAGGCGGTACTTCAGCTTCATCCTCACCTTCAGCCACACCACCAAAGGGTTCAGCAGGTAAGCCAACAGCCATGCCACCAGGAAAGGTAACAGCACCGCACGCAACGAGTGCAACAGCAGATACGAGCCAACCAATATGGCGGCAATCACGATCCAATGGAAAATCTTGTCGAAACTATATGTCATATATTTACTTTTTTGCCGTTAGCTTTTTGGAAGCGCAGCCAAAAGCCAATGGCTAAAGGCTAATGGCCTTGATTTGTTTTATCTCAATCCCGACGAAATCCGCCGCCGCCTTGCGGAACTTCTCCTCGCTCTCTGTCGTCAGGAACTCCATCTGGCCGTTACGGGCGCAACGTGCGTCCATTTCGCCATGCCGTCTCAGGTAATCCTTCAGGCTACGGGCTACTATCCCGCCTTGCTCCACCACACGCACCGTAGGTGGCAGGCACTCCTCTATCCTTCTCTTGATGATAGGGTAATGCGTACAGCCCAAAACGACGGTGTCGATATCCGCGCAGCGCGACATAAGCTCCGACGTATATTTCCTTATGAAATAATCCGCCCCCTCATTGTCCCGCTCGTTATTCTCTATCAGTGGGACCCACATTGGGCAGGCCTGTTCATAAACCTCCACGTCTGGAGCCAGCTTCCCTATCTCTATGCTGTACGAGCGGCTTGCCACAGTCCCCTCCGTAGCCAGTATCCCCACCTTGCGGCTCTTGGTGTACTGGCCGATTACCTCGACCGTGGGACGGACCACGCCCAGCACCCTCTTCTCGCTGCCCAACTGCGGTAGGTCATTCTGTTGGATGCTCCTCAACGCCTTGGCCGATGCCGTATTGCAAGCCAGCACCACAAGGTCGCACCCGCGTTCCATCAGGCACTTCACCGCCTCAAGCGTATATTCATACACCACGTCGAACGACCTTGTACCGTATGGCGCACGGGCATTATCGCCCAAATACACGAAATCGTAATCAGGCAACTCGCTATGGAGGGCCTTCAGGATTGTCAACCCCCCATAACCCGAATCGAAAACCCCTATCCGCATTCTCGTACTTTTTTGCCTTTAGCTTTTTTTTAGCCATTAGCCATATCAAATCATCCCCAGTTCCTTCTTGACCGCTGCGGTAATGTCAATCGCCTTATCGCTTTGGTAAAGCACTGCGCCGGCAGCCTTGTCGAAAACGAACATAAGCCCCATACGCTTGCCGACGGCGTTGATAGCGTCCTGCAACTTCTGGCGCACGGGCTCCAGCTTCGAAGTCTGCTCCTTCTGTGCGTCATCCTGGAAACTTGACTGGGCGTTCTGGAAACGCTCATACATTGTTTGGACCTCCTCCTCCCTCACCTTGCGCATTGCCTCGCTCAGCGTTGCCTTCTCCTCTTCATACTTGGCTGCCTTGGCCTGCAGCTCCGTGTACATTGTCTGGAGGTACTCCTGGTTCTTCTTGTTATAGTCGGCCATATACTCCTCGATTTTCGAAACCTCTGGCATGGCCATCATCACTTCGTAACTGTTAATGTACCCGAACTTTGCCTCCTCGGCGTTTGCCAAAAACGGCAACAAGGCCAAAACGGCCATAAAAAACATTTTCTTCATATTGTATTGATTAATTGTTTTTCGGTTAATGGCTAACCCCCAACTTCATCAGCAACTCGTCGCTCACATCCAGTTTTGGGGCCATATAAACGATGTGTGGTGCTGACGACTTATCCAAAATCATTTGGCACTTGTGTTGTTCGCACAACTCCTTCAGTGCGTTGTAGATCTCGTCCTGGATAGGCTTAATCAGCGCCTCCCTTTTCTTGTCCAACTCACCGCCTGCGCCGAAATAGTGTTTCTTAAGGTCGGTCGCCTCCTTCTCCTTAGCCACTATCGCGGCTGCCCTCTGTCTCTTCATGTCGTCCGACAGGAACACCATCTCCGTCTGGTAATTCCTCTCCATCGTCTTCGCTTCCGCCTCAATGGCCTCAATCTCCCTCTGCCATTTTTTCGATATCTGGGCCAACTGGTCATTGGCTGTCTCGTAAGCGGGGATTTGCTTCAGCACATATTCCATATCAACCACTGCATACTTCTGTCCGTGTGCCATTACGCACAGCGACAAAACAAACAAACTGATAACTGCTCTTCTCATAATTCTTTAGGTGTGTTCTATAAATTCATTTTGAGTGTTTTTGAAGTTTATTTTAAAACTCTTGTCCGAGGATAAAGTGGAAGTGGCTTCCACCCATGGTACCTGTCTGGTCCTTATCGAAACCCCATCCCCAATCAACGCCCAAAAGGCCGAACATTGGCAGGAACACCCTTACGCCCACGCCTGCCGACCTCTTCAGCTCGAACGGGTTGAAATCCTTAAACTCCACCCAACAGTTACCTGCGTCAAAGAAGCCAAGCATCCATATTGTTGACGACGGCTTCAGCAGCAACGGGTACCTCAGCTCCACGCTCAGTTTCGTGTACAGGTTGCCGTTATAGCCATAATACCCTTCGCCTGAGTAAGGTGTCAGTGTTCCCGAGTCGTAACCGCGCAAAGCCACCAACTCCGAACCTGGTGTAGTGTAACCCGATGTGCCGTCGCCTCCCACCAGGAACTTCCCGAACGAGGACCGCTTATCCTGGTTGTAATACCCCAGGAACCCGTATTCCACCTTGGTCATCAGCACCAGTTTCTCGTTATGCGACAACGGGGTGAAGAACTGAGCCTTCAGCTTCCATTTATGGTACTCGACCCAGTTGTTTTTAGCCGCCAGGTCCATGTTTGCGTAATCCTTCCCGCTGTTCGATGGGAACAAAGAGTAGGGCAGGGTCGCTTGGACTGACAGTGTTATGTTCGATCCCTTACGGGTATATATTGGATTGCTAATCGAGTTTCGTGTCAGGGTCAACCCCAAAGCCAGGTCGTTGGTCGTTCCCGTCTCGAAGCCGTAATAATACTTGAACCAGTTGTTCAGGTGGTGCCTTTGGTAGGACAGTTCGACGAAGAACTGGAAGAAGTCGTCAGGCCACTTAAGCCTTGTGCCGAAACCTGCCGACACGCCCAACGTCCTCATATAAACGTTTTTGTCATACTCCGTCCCCCAACTGTTGCTGCTGTAGCCGTATGTATTGTCGCTATACCCGTAATAATACTGGTAATAGTTGCTCATATTCGAATAATTGGTGTACGCACGGTTGCTGAGGCCTGTCTGCACTGCGTAATACAAACTCAGGGTCAACGAGTTTGGTCTCCTACCCCCAATCCATGGGATATAGAGCGACATGCTGTAATTCTGGTAATATATGCCATTCAGCTGCACCCTCAGGCTTAACGTCTGCCCCTCGCCCTGCGGCACTATCCTGTACGTCTTTGGTTTGAAGATGTTTTGGATGGCGAAATTCGTGAACTTCAGCCCGACTGTCAGCACCAGTCCCGACTGTCCCACGCCTGCCGAAAACTCCACCTGATCGCTCTGCTTGCTCTCCAGGTTGAAGTCGATATCCACCGTGCCGGTCTCCACGTCCGGCTTCAGGTCCACGCCGCTGTAGATCTTCTCCTCGTCAAACTGTCCCAGCTGCGCCAGTTCGCGCATTGTCCTCACCAGGTCGCTTTGGCTGTACAGCGCGCCCGGCTTCACCCTCATCTCCCTGCGGATCACATGCTCGTACAGACGGTCGTTGCCGTTTATCGTAATCTTATTGATCGTCGCCTGCCTCCCCTCGTAGATTCTCATCTCTATGTTTATCGAGTCCCCCTCGATGCTCGTCTCCACTGGGTCCAGTTGCATGAACAGGTAGCCGTTGTCCTTGTACAGTGCGCTGACTGCGTCCTCGTCCTCGAACAGCCTTTTGTTCATCGCCTTACGGTTATAAACGCCACCCCTCTTCACATTCAGGATACCGTTCAGGTAGTCCGAGTTGTAAACCGTGTTTCCCACCCAAACAATATCGCCGAAGAAGTACCTTTTCCCCTCATACACGTCAAGGAAAACGTCAACCCTTCCGTCGTCCCTTTTCACCACCGTGTCGCCCACTATCCTTGCGTCCCTGTAGCCCAATTCGTTATATCGCTCCAACAACAGCTTTTTGTCGTTCTCGTACTCTTTCGGGATGAACTTCTTCGACCTGAACAGGTTCTGTATCTTTCCCCTCCTGTTGGTCTTTTTCATCGCCTTGTCTATCTTCGCCATGCTGAGGGCGTGGTTGCCGGTGACGATGATGTCGTTGACCTTCACTTTCGTTCCCTTGTCCACGCTTATGTCTATCATCACGTTGCTGTTGTCGTCGGGGTTGTATTTCTGATAGACGACTATTTTGGCGTTTGCGTAACCCTTGTCCGCCATATATTTGCTTATCGCTATCTTGGACCTGTCTATGGCATCGGCGTTCAGTTGCTTGTTTTTTTGTATTTCGAGGGTTGGCGCCAAGTCCTCGATCTGACCCTTTTTCAGTCCGTAGAAGTTTATCGCTGTCACCCTTGGCAGTGGCGTCAACGAAATATTCACCCACAGGCTGTCGTTCCTTATCGAGTCAACGTATATCTTTACGTCCGAGAAATAACCCTGCTTCCAGAACTTCTTGACCACGTTTGTCAACTCCTTTCCTGGCAGTTTTATCTTCTCTCCGATGTTCAACCCCGAAAAACCTATCAACACGTAATCCTCGTAATTCTCTGCGCCTGTTATTTTTATACCGCCCAACACATACTCGTTGTTGTCCGAATAGCTGACATCGAACCTCTCGCTCGACGGCTTCTCGTCTTGCGCCGCAGCTACACCCACCGACTCCAAGCCTATGAGCGATAAAACAATCCATAATATCTTCAGTTCCTTAACCATAAATCCATTCAAGTTTCGCAAATTGATTAACATTAGCCTTTAGCTGTTGGCCATTAACCATTAGCTTTTTGGCTGCGCTTCCAAGCCAATGGCCAATGGCTAACGGCTAATAGCTAAAAGCCGACAATCTGTTCCGATGTTTTCCCGAACCTTCTCTCACGTCCTTGATACTCTTCTATGCATCTCAAGAACTCATCACGCCTGAAGTCCGGCCACAATGTCTCAGTGAATATCATCTCTGCGTAAGACAACTGCCACATCAAGAAATTCGACAACCTATACTCTCCCGAGGTTCTTATCAGTAGGTCTGGGTCTGGCATGCCTGCCGTCGCAAGGTTATTGCCAACCGTCTCTGCCGTAATCTCTTCCACCGCCAACTCGCCCTCCTTCGCCAACTGTGCCACACGGCGGGTCATCTCTGTTATCTCCCACCGCGACGAATAACTCAGAGCCAACACCAAAGTTGTCCTGTCGTGGCTTGCGGTCTCCTGCTCGCAGTTCCGCAACAGTTCCTGCGCGCGTCCCGGCAACCTGTCCCTATCGCCTATCGCCATCAGTCTCACTTTGTTCTTATGGAAAGTAGGCAACTCCTTCACCAGGTTTTCCATCAGCAGGTTCATCAGGCCGTCAACCTCACTCTTTGGCCTCTTCCAGTTCTCGGTCGAGAATGTATATAGCGTCAGCCACTTCACGCCTATCTCCACGGCCGTCTCCAACACGGCTCTCACCGACTCCACGCCGTTCAGGTGCCCGTAGAGCCTCTCCCTTCCATGTTGTTTTGCCCAACGACCGTTGCCGTCCATGATGATTGCCACATGCTTCGGAATTCTATTCTTGTCTATTGCCATACTCTTTACCTTTCCAACTGTTAATACTTTTTCGTAACCTTGACTCCATTCCTGCATGGTGCGCATATTTGCAGGAAATTTACGGATATATATATTTGTGCTGTCGAATACCAGTCCCTGTTGTTCCAGAAACCGGCATTCAACCCTATTGGGTCGTCCACGTAGTCCAGTTTGTCCGTGAACGCCTTGCTGCACACCCAGTAAAGCCCCATATTCATCCTGTCCGACAGTTTCAGCTTCACGCCTATACCCATTGGCATTGTCGCCGCGGCCGTGCCGTTGAAGGCTATGAACCCCAAACCCCACAGCAACGTCGGGGTCACCCAACTCCTATACTCCTTCCACCTCTCGACTCCGAAGTTGAAGAAATTGAACTCCCCCACAACGTTCGCTCCACCGAATATCATGTTTTTCTCCTTCTTGCTCTCCGCGCTTGGGTTCACCCCCAACACTCCACCCTCGGCTGACAATTTTATCTCCCAATGACCGTTGAACTTGTACTTCACGAAACCTCCGCCCACTGGTTGTACGTAATTGAACAACGTTCCGTTCACGTCGCCCAGCACGAAGCCGCAACCTCCCGTCAGTCCGAACTCGCAAAAATAGACGTTGTTTTTCCCCTTTGCCGACGCACAGGGTGTCAGCATACACATTATTATCAATATGAAGGGTACTTTTTTCATCACATGTTTTTTTTAGCCTTTGGCCGTTAGCCTTTTTTTGCCATTAGCCATTAGCTTTTGGCTGCGCTTCCCCGCTAATGGCCAATTAACGGCTACTTCACCAATCTCAGTTCCACTCGCCTGTTCGTCTGCCTTCCTTCGGGTGTGTCGTTTGTTGCCCTTGGCCTCTCCTGACCGTAACCTATGATGGTGAACCTGTAATAATCGCAACCGCGGCTAATCAGGTAATCCCTCACCGAGCGGCATCTGTCCTCGCTCAGTCTCTGATTCTTGTCTGGTTCGCCCCTGTTGTCGGTGTAACCTGAGATCTCAATCTTCACCTTTATGCTGTTTATCATCATCACCACACGGTCCAGCTCCAACCTTGACTCAGGCAGCAGCTCCGACTTACCCGAATCAAAGAACAGGTTGTTCAAAGGCACGGCTGCGTTCTCGTTCAGCATCTCGTCTATTGACACCATCTCAATGTCTCTATCCACTGTCACGCTTTTCTTCTCGTTTTTCAGGTCAACCCAGTTTGCGATAGGATAGTACCCCTCTTTTTCTACGAAGTAACCGTATCTCTTGCCCAATGGCAACACGATGAAGTAACTTCCGTCTGTCGAGTTCGTGCGTACGCTACCTATCACCTCTCCTGTCTCCAGGTCTTCCCATTTTATCTTGCAGTCCAGGATTTTTCCTTTCGTGTTCCTGATTTTTCCTTTTATTATGGCCACTGGTTCTGGTCGCATGCTGGCTGGCAACTCTATGCTGAAAAGTTCCTCTTTCGCGTCTTCGGTGCTTTTCGAGAAGTATGCCCTGCTACCGTCTGTCGATATTTTGTACCAACATTCGTTACCCACCGAGTTTATGCTTCTTCCCAAGTTTACTGGTTCTGTCCATTCCGTCCAACTCTTGTCACTTTTCCTACGGCTCATCCAGATGTCGTAACTGCCCAACGAGCCGTGGCCTTCGCTGCTAAAGTATAGTGTCTTCATGTCTGGGTGCAAGAATGGTGCCCTGTCGTTGAATGCGCTGTTTATCGTTGCGCCCAACTCTATAGGCTTGCCCCATTCACCTGCCGAGTCACGCACCGTGACGTATATGTTCTGCGATGGCTCTACCTCCCTTCCTGTCTGAGTGTTGGCTGCAAACAGGATGGCGTTGCCGTCGCTTGTCACCATTGCGTCCGCCTGCCATGACGATATGTTGATGGCTGACATCAGCACGGTTTTTCCCCACGTTTTGCCGTGTTTCTGAGCTTGGTACAGTTTCCCGTTTTTGAACAGTATCATCTCCTCGCCATCAACCGTTACCGCCTCGACTGCCTCGTTGCCTTTCTCCGTGTTCAGCGAAATCAGCCTTTCTGGTTTTCCCCAAGAGCCATCAGCACCCCTTTTCGTGATGAATATGTCCTCGCCACCAAGGTTGTCACCCCTGCCTTTGCCTACGAAGTAAATCAGACTGTCGTTTGCCGCTATGAATGGCGAATACTCTTTGCCACCCTTAGTGTTGACTGCGCTGAATAGCTGTTTGTCGGCTTTTGCGGTTATGTCGTTTGGATTTTCCAGGAATGCCTTCATCAGGTTTCTGTACCATTTGTTACCGCCGTACGACTCTTTGAATTTGTCCAACTCCATCAGCACCTCTTTTGCGCTCATTCCCGCCTTGTTCCTCAGGCTGTCCGCATATTCAGCCATCATCACTACGCCCATATTGTACGGTGCCAATACGTTTATCAGCTTTCTTGTTATTTTCCCGTTGCTCTCAGCCAATGCCCTCTTCTTCTCGTCGTCATATCCTTTGTGCATTGCGAGGGTCGCTGACTTCAAATCTTTGAATTTCTCATACAGCGAATCAACATTGTCCAAGTTCTTCTCCACATACCTGCCATGCAGTACTCCCAGTATTTTCTCCCTCTTCTCCCCGTCAAACAACCCTACTGCGCATTCGCTCAGTTCCAGGTTCTCTCCTTCCAAAGCCTTTTTGTATATTTTTTCCATTGCGGCATCTACCCAGTTACCCGTAGGTTTATCCTTCAGCAGACCGCACATCTCCAGGTCTGAGTCTTTGCTGTCGTCTCTCCTCATAGCATCCCTCTCCCTCGCTATCTCCCTCCTTATCTTGTCTGGTGCGAGCGTGTAGAATTTCAGGTATGAGTCCAGTTTTTCCTCTGTCGCTCCTTCGGCTATCATCTGCTCGTAAATCGTCGTGCAGATAAATTCTATGTTCACTTTGTATAGGTTGTCGCTCAACCCGTTTTTCTCCGCCATCACCCTCTCTGTCCCGCTCAACGCCTTGAAACTCTCCCACGACTGTGCAAGAAACGTGTAAGCCTTCGCCAAATCGTACCCTTTGAACAATTTGTCCGAATACAGTTTGTATGCCGAATAATTCAGCCCTACGGCGTTCGGCGTTTTCTTCATCTCTTTCTCGATATTCGCCTTAGCCTCCTGATACTCACCTTTTTTTATCAACGACTGGTATGGGTATCTGACCATCTGCGCACTCATCGTACAAATGGTAATTACCGTCAATATTGTGGCAAAAACTACTCTTTTCATAGGCTACTACAAATTTATTCCATCAAGGGGGCAAAGTTACAAAAATTTTCGCTAACTTTGCCACGATTTTCAAAGAGATTTTCAATAATCATCGCAAATTATAAAAACCCATTGATAATAAGTCTGTTATTATGCTCGAAGTCAAAAACGTCTCCAAAAGTTTCGCCTCGCATTTGGCACTCGACAATGTCTCGTTGACCGTCCGTCGCAACTCCATTTTCGGGCTTCTTGGCCCTAATGGCGCAGGCAAGACTACGCTGATCCGAATAATAAATTCCATCACTGCCCCCGACTCTGGCTCTGTCTCCCTTGATGGGCACACCCTCACTCTCGACGACACCCGACGCATAGGTTATCTTCCCGAGGAACGCGGGCTTTACCGCAAAATGAAGGTTGGCGAACAGGCTCTCTATCTTGCGCAACTCAAAGGTCTCTCCAAGGCTGATGCCTACTCGCGTTTGCGCGTTTGGTTTGAAAAATTCGACATTATGCCTTGGTGGAACAAAAAGGTCGAGGAACTCTCGAAGGGTATGGCGCAGAAAATCCAGTTTATTACAACAGTCCTCCATCAACCTGAACTCCTCATCTTCGATGAACCCTTCTCAGGTTTCGACCCTGTCAACGCCGAACTCCTAAAAGAGGAAATCCTCCATCTTCGCAACAATGGTGCAACCATCATCTTCTCAACGCATAACATGGATTCTGTCGAGCGTCTCTGCGATGACATTGCCCTCATCAACAAATCACGCATAGTCCTCTCAGGCAACGTTGCTGACATTCGCCGTGAACACTCCACAGGCAAACACGATTTGACCTATTCTATAAACGGTGAAACCTATAATGATATTGTGCCATCCGAAAATATTAACAACACACTTCAGACCCTTCTCAACCGCAACGCCACAATCCTCAACCTCAATCAGCAACTCCCATCAATGAATGACATCTTCATACAAACCGTGAAACAATAGTACCTCTCCCAGCTTTTTAATAGAAATTGGCTCTCGTTCTTTTCGAGAGCCAATTATCGTTTGTCCTAACTAATACAATGACTGGTTTGCACTTTCAAATAAATCCTGCTGAACCATATTTTCCAAAATATGCAGAGGCTTATATTGTTCTTCCTGACTTCGGGAATGCGTCACCAAAAATATGTTTTACGGGTCGGAAAGGGTAAGACATATAAAAACCTACTCCATCCCCAAACTGTCCGAAAACACAACTTTTGTCATGCAAAACCTGCGCCATGAAAGGGCAGCAAGTCCATAGCACAGGGCAACGCCCTGGGTATCAATGAATAACAAATTCGCCCTGTAAGGGCAAAAGCACTATAACACACCTGAATTTAGGCTGTTACCTACTTTTCGGACAGCCTACCCCCAACTTTTTAGGTGAAATTATTGAAATTATTGAAATCGCATGCAAGCCGAAACCTCAAATGCGCACATAAATGTACACACAAACTCACAACACAAAAGAGCAAGCAAAGAGCAAGCCCTACCGTACCATAAAAAACAGAAAATCGTATAATGACTTCTCAAACGATTTCAATAATTTCAATAATTTCACCTGAAAAGTTGGGGGTGGTTTTTCCTCCTGTTTTATCCTTTCCAATCATTCATCTCGCATCATCTGCCACCGTTTTCCATTTGTACACATTAATACGCAACGGCAAAAAAAGTCCGAGTCACCTAAAACGTCAAAAACAAATCACGGACTCACTTATAATCAATATGTATTTCTGCAATATGAGCCATTGCAGAAAAATTCCCGAAGTCAAGAGCGTCTCTGCGATGACATTGTCCTCATCAACAAATCACGCATAGTCCTCTCAGGCAACGTCGCTGACATTCGCCGTGAACACTCCACAGGCAAACACGATTTGACCTATTCTATTAACGGTGAAACCTACAATGATATTGTGCCATCCGAAAATATTAACAACACACTTCAGACCCTTCTCAACCGCAACGCCACAATCCTCAACCTCAATCAGCAACTCCCATCAATGAACGACATCTTCATACAGACCGTGAAACAATAGTACCTCTCCCAGCTTTTTATAGAAATTGGCTCTCGTTCTTTTCGAGAGCCAATTATCGTTTATCCTAACTAATACAACGACTGGTTTGCACTTTCAAATAAATCCTGTTGAACCATATTTTCCAAAATATGCAGAGGCTTATATTGTTCTTGATGATATGTTTTCTTAACCTGTAGAGCAAGTTTATATGCTAACAACGGTGGAACAGCATTGCCAATCTGGTAAAAGCATTTGTTTTCATTCCCGGCAAATTCAAACCAATCAGGGAAAGTCTGTAATCTTGCCGCTTCTCTGTAGGTAATCCTCCGTCTCCTTCCGTCTTTCAGACGAACACGCTGCATGTCACTTGTTGCCCCGGCAAGGTTGCGGCAAGTTATCGTACGGGCAGGTTTGTCGGGATAAAGGTCTCGCGGGTTTATACAATGGGATTTCTCCTCATATACGGCAATATATTCATCCTGTCTGGCTGTCAGTATTTTTTCAAGTGGTTCTTCGTTGTACATTGTATCGCCAATTGCATCGCTGACAGTCTTTTTGTTTTGCTCATAAACAGGAAAGTTGAATGATGAACGATGCCCCACACAAATAAGTCTTTCCCTGTTCTGCGGCACTCCATAGTTTACGGCATTCATTATCCTGTGTTCGACAATATAGCCCAATTTTTGGAGTTCTTTCTCAATCAACTCAAAATACCATTTATGGCGACCCAAGATATTTGCTACATTTTCAAACAGAAAAACCTTTGGTTGCAATCGCTTCACAGCATCAATGAAAACAGGAAATCCGTCACGTGCATCCTCAATTCCCATCTGATTTCCAAATCTACTGAATGGTTGACATGGCGGACCACCTATGACAATATCTATTCTGTCTGACTGTGGATAGTCAAAACCAACGGTCAGAAACTCCTTATAGCACACCCCCTTAAGATTTCTGTTGTAGGTTTCGACAGCCTCTTCCGTCATTTCATAACCTATCGTTTTGAAACCTGCCGCCTCAAAACCCAAGGACAATCCTCCACAGCCAGCAAACAAGTCAAGAACTATTGCCTCCTCTTGTATTTTAGGAGTTAACAGTTCGTCTAAATATGTACTGAATTGCGTCATCTCAGTCTTTGTGAATGTCGAGAAATTTGTACCCATTGAAATGGATAAGATGCTCTGGGCAATCTGCTATCCAAACTTCTGTCTCCCACGCAATGTCTTTAGCCCTCTTCTTGAATATCTCTTTGTTCTCAAAAGCCGTAAAGAATACCACTTCAGCAGTACATTTTGAATCTTTCAACTTTTGTTTCACCTGTCTCACGCGAATTTCATTCCACTCACCTGTAGAATGAAATGCCTCAATGAGATACAATAAATTCTTTTCCATGCTATAAGCAACGACATCGGGCAATTCCTCATGCTCAAGAGTGAAGAAACTTAGCTTTTCAAGAGCTTCTTTGTCCAAATGCAAGAATTTGTCAGACGTGTCACCTATGTATAAGACTTCTGCCCCAAAACCGAATAAAGGCAAAAACTTTTCAATGATGGCTTTTTGCAAATCATTGTGTTCGCCGTAACTAAGGCTTATCGTTTTTCCTCCCGGCAATGTGACGGGTACTTTATTCAACTCCCTTCTTCGCTCCAATTCAGTTTTTAGAGAAACAATTTTATCCAAATATTCTTGTAGGGCAGATTCCCATTTCTTTGTCTTATATTGTTTGATTAGATTTGCAAAATCAGGATTCAGTGCATAACCTCTTGACGGATTATTAGTTGTCTGAGCTGTTTGTGACGATGAACTAACGATCACACCTGCTTCAACAAGAAACTTAAGATCATATCTTCTGATATTATCGTAAGAAGCATCCGCAATTTTCTCGCCATAATTGTTATTCTCAAAAACTATTATGTCTCGTGTGCGCAAAAAGACTCCGTCATTCGCAGATTTAACTTCTGCAAAAGATTTTTTGATTTGACCGACTGCCATACAAGCTTTTGCCATCCTTTCAAGTTTCCTGTCAGTGTTGTCAACCGGGATCCCTACATTTTGCAGTATGTCCAACATATTGAAGACTAATTCCTCAATGTACTTAGGAGTGTCAGGTGAAAGCTTAATTTCTATTATTTGTGAGACATTAGAAGTGCCAAATCACAACTTTGTGCGTAGAATATTATCCGTCATGCCTGTTGAGCCAATCTGCCAAAATGCGGCAATAATGCTCGGTGTCTTCGGCAAAAGGCATGTGGCGACAGCCGGCAAAGAGCTCCCACTCTGTGTCTTTGATTCTGTCATACATGGTTTTGGCGATGATAGGGGTACATAAATCCTCCGTTCCACTCATAATTAGACATGGTGCTTCAATCTCACAAAGACGGTCGGTGTAGTTGAAGTCACGCAAAGAGCCTAACGGGGTGTATTCATTTGGTCCCCAGCCATAGAGATACGCCTCAGAACCTGATTTCTTTGGTCTTCTCAGACACTCTGGCATATCTTCAGTCACTGGTGCGGCGCAATGCAGGGCCATGAAATAATCGTTAGCCGCCTCGTATTCCGCCGAATTGTAATTGCCCGTACGTTCAGCCTCCGCTATTGCCTTTTGGTGTACCTCGGGCATATATTTTATGAGTCTGTGCTGCTCCTCACCCCAAAGCTGGCTTGAAGGCAGAGTGCTTGACAACACAGCCGAGCATATCCCTTTTGGTTTCTGGTCAATGAGATAAGCTATTTCAAGCATACCTCCCCATGATTGTCCAAGAAGATGGAGTTTCTCTAACCCCAGATGTTTGCGCAACTCTATCAACTCGTTCATCCAAGTCTCGAGGGTCCACAATTCAGGATGGCCGTCAAGATATGACTCGCCACAACCCAACTGGTCGTAACTAATCACCGCATGGCCAGATTCGGCGATAGAGTCAAGCAACTCAAAATAGTTGTGAGTGCTGCCCGGACCTCCGTGCATTGTCAGCAAAGGGAATTTGCCCGGCGCACACTCGCCTGCTATCCTATAATATGTTCTGTAGCCCATGAAGGGCATGTATCCTTCCTTTATTTTCATATCGTTATGGATTAGTTTCTTCCCTTTTCATCTTACCCCAAGAGTCGGTGTTCCATTTCAGGATGCCGTTAGGTACGCTGTTTTCAGCAAGGTATCTGTTTGCCCTTATCAGCAAATCAAAGACGGCGGTGTTGTTCAGCGTGCGGCAAAGGTTGGTGTTGCAATTGGATTTTCTCACCCACGAAATGGCAGTATCGTTGCAGCAATAGACGGCACGGGTGTCATTGTCCATTTTTTTCAGTAAAGCCACCGCATGGACAAGTGCCAAAAACTGCGCAACGTTCATATTCCCGTCTTGATACTCAGGGGAATGGAAGAGCATTTTCCCGGTGTCAGTCTCATAACCCCAGTACGAGAAACGCCCCTCGGCATCACATTCCGCCTCTACACAGACAGACCTACGCTCAACCTCAGTCTCGGCCGCCATAACCTTTTTGATGGCTGTCTCGTGCCAATAACTGTGCTGATGAGCCTCGTGAGCTTTTTCCCAATCTGGGTAGCCCTTATATTGGGCACCCGGGTAACCTTCGATTTGCTCTTTGCATTTGTCCCAGCCCTCGAAGATTCCAGTCTCTCGTCCCCGCCAGACGACGTAGAATTTATTTTTGACCGCCACGGAAGATGTTTGTTGCGTTAGCCTGTGCCTTTGGCGTCACGACAAGGTCGTTTATGCAGACATGGTCTGGCAAAGAGACAGCGAATTTAATGAGATTGGCTATGTCAGCGCCTGTCAGTGGTTTATAGCCTTCGTAAGTCTTGTCGGCACGTTCCTTGTCGTCCTTGAACCTAACCAAGGAGAATTCAGTCTCGACAGCGCCAGGGCAGATGTTAGTGACCTTTATGCCGTATTTCAACATGTCTATGCGCATACCTTTGCTGATTGCGTCAACGGCGTGTTTTGTGGCGCAATAGACGTTGCCACCTGCGTAAACCTCCTTGCCGGCAGTAGAGCAAATGTTGACAATGTGTCCCTTGCCACGTGCGCACATCAGGGGTGCGACGTTCCTTGACATATAGAGGAGTCCCTTTACGTTTGTGTCAATCATCCTCTCCCAGTCCTCAAGCAAACCCTCCTGTATAGGCTCCAAACCAACCGCCAGACCTGCGTTGTTGACCAAGACGTCGATGTCGCGCCAAGCGTCTTTCAGCCCGTCAATCGCCTTTTTTACCTCGTCGGCGTTGCGAATATCAAAACACAAAGCCTTCACCTCTGACTTGTAGGCGACCTCAATCTCTCTTTTGAATGTCTCAAGTCTGTCAGCCCTGCGGCCTGTAATGATAAGGTTATAACCAAGTTCCGCCAATGCGACAGCCGTCGCCTTGCCAATGCCGGAGGTTGTTCCGGTCACTAATGCCACTTTTTTCATATCTTCTTATTGCATTGTATTTTCAAGCGCAAAGATACGAATTTTTTTCCAATCCACAAAAAATTCATCGTATTTTTTCGTCAAAAACTTGCACGGTCAAAAAAAAAATACTACCTTTGCACTCACAAACTACAATGTTAAACTAAAATAATAAAGATTATGAAATGGATTTGTAAAGTGTGCGGTTATGTACACGAAGGACCAGAGGCACCAGAGCGTTGCCCACAGTGCAAACAGCCAAGAGAGAAGTTCGAGAAACTGGAGGAAGGTGAACTGAATTTCGTCACTGAGCATGTCATCGGTGTTGCCAAGGAAGGCACGAACGAGGAGATGATCAAGGACCTCAACGCTCACTTCATGGGTGAGGCTACTGAGGTTGGCATGTATCTTGCCATGAGTCGTCAGGCAGACCGCGAGGGCTACCCTGAAATCGCAGAGGCTTTCAAACGCTACGCTTTCGAGGAGGCAGAGCATTGCGCCAAATTCGCTGAGCTTTTAGGCGACGTTGTGTGGGACACCAAGACCAACCTTGAGAAACGCATGAACGCCGAGGCTGGCGCATGTGCGGACAAAATGCGTATCGCCAAGAACGCTAAAGAGGCTAACCTTGACGCTATCCACGACACTGTTCACGAGATGGCTAAGGACGAGGCACGCCACGGCAAAGGTTTCGAGGGTCTGTTTAAGAGATATTTCGGCAAATAAACCAATCCCCAACACTTAAGGGAAAACAAAAGCCACCATCCAATCTTACATCAGTAATCTCGGATGGTGGCTGTATGATACTTATAAAGGACGGTAAATCACCTGTGGTGGTTAATCTTCAGTGATCCACCCTTACCGTCTGTCACGATGTAAATGCCGTTTGGACGGTTTGACATATCAATGTCATTAGTGCCTGACGAAATCAATCTACCGTCGGAATAGTAGAGCTTGATATACAGGTTCCGAGGATTATACACCTTACCGCCAACATAATATACCCCTTGGTCTTCCAGCGTGTAATGCACGTTGTCAAGGAGTGTGAAATATGCGGTAAACGTGGAATCCTGGGTTACCATCACATCCCTTGGATTGTCGGTATTCCCGTCATTCCACTGCTGGAAAACATATCCGCTATTAGGAATGGCAATCAACTGGACAGTTGCGCTATCTTTGTAAGTTCCACTGCCCGAAGTTGTTCCCATCTGCTCATCGTTTGAATTTACGATAATTGTATGGACGGAGTCACGTATTGCCTGAATGAAAAATTCCTTCCAATAATCAGTTGATTGGTAAAGTGTTACACTACTTGCAGGGACATGCAACGTGGCGTCATAATTTACAAAGGTGGATGATTGTATTGTCGGTGGAGTGGTGGCATGACATGTAATATCAGTGATACCTGAATTGTCAAAAGCACCTTCACCAATAGAAAACTCGCTGTTGGATTTAGCCTCTGATGTCAAGCCGCCGCTTATGGAAGAAGCAGAATCCTGGGCGGAAGTCTCATCGCTTAATATAGTCACTGACGTCATGTGGGTGCAACCGTGAAAAGCAAATTGACCAATAGAAGTCACGCTGGCGGGTATTGTGACAGATGTCAACCCGCAAGCCCAAAAAGCACAAGCACCAATAGAAGCCACGCCGTTGGATATATTCACTGATGTCAACCCAACGCAAGCCTGAAAAGCACCTTCACCAATAGAAGTCACGCTGCCGGGTATTGTCATTGATGTCAACCCAATGCAATTATTAAAAACATATGGACTAATAGAAGTCACGCTGTTGGGTATATTCACTGATGTCAAGTTGACGCAAGCATGAAAAGCACTACTACCAATGGAAGTCACGCTGTTGGGTATGGTCACTGATGTCAAACCGTAGCAATTCTCGAAAGCACAAGTGAAAATAGAAGTCACGCTATATGTTATGCTATCATAAGTCACTGATGACGGGATGACAACCGAGCCTGAGTAAGTTCCATTGCCCATATAGACCCCAACCTTCGCATCGCCGGTAATGATGTAATAAATACCATCCACCTGAAAATCATAGGCGTGTGTAGATGCAAATGCCGACAGCCATACTGCCAGACCAAGAAAAGCAGAGAAAAGTTTCTTCATAATAAAAATTTGTTTTGTGCGGAAAATCCTGGTTTCTGAATCCTCCTTTTGTTATCATAAAAAAGCGTGAAACCATTATCTGCTTATTCCGTTATAAGAGGTTCTGGCAAACCCAATCAGTCAAAATAAGCAGTACAGTCCACGCCATATGTACGAGCAAACGCAGAAAACGTATGCGGAAAATACATACACCATAGACATCTACCGCCTCTGTCTTGAACTGATTGAAAAATCGCCAGATTTCTTATAATCAAAACAAAGCGCAAATAAACGCTTGATAATCAATATGTCTGCAACCCGTCCACTCTCCCTCACGACGTGCTGCGATAGCAAACCTCATCGGCACAGGGCAATGCCTCAGTTTACAGCTGCAAAGGTACGACATTTTCCTGAAACTGCAAAAGTTTTCAGGATAAAATTCCCCACAGCACAAATTTTTCCCACAAAATCCCTTTGTTTATAAAAAACATTTTTACCAATAGGAATCACGCAGTCTTGACCTAAAAAAATTGACGGGGGTATAGCAAATTTCTAATTGTAACCGTTTAATTGTAACCCACCGCCTAACCATCTGTATATCAATACCCATTCTTCCCAAAACTGCCAAAAATTAATTGTAACCAATTGTAACCAATAGTAACCGCCCGACTCTCATAAAATATGCAAAATTTCGTAAATCCCAAAATCGACATTTCCAAATTAACATTAGTTGCGCAAATCTTAACTGCCCTTAAAAAAGACGTAGCCCAAACGAACCCCTGTCCTACCCATAAAGTAGCCCAAACCTTGAAAATCCGAATTTGAAATGTTAAATTTTCACCTCTCGTTTTTCCGCCTACCAATTCCCACACGCCTTTTCCGCATCTCATTTCGCAGTGTCCTTGAACACTGTTTTTATACAAAAAAGAACGCTGGCAGGGCATTTATGACAATCAAAAATGCCCCAAAAACCAACGAAAAAAAATGTGGAAAAAAAGAGGGGAAAATCTATTGCCATGTCAGAAAAAATTCGTAAATTTGTAGGCTAAAAATACGGAACAAAAATAATGTCTGAAGAAAGTAAAATAAAGGCATCTGAAGACTACGGCGCAGACCGAATTCAGGTGTTGGAAGGCCTTGAGGCAGTGCGAAAACGCCCTTCAATGTACATTGGCGACACGAGTGTTAAAGGATTGCACCACCTGGTGTACGAGGTGGTCGATAACTCTATAGACGAGGCGCTGGCAGGCTTCTGCAACGACATAAACGTGAGGATAAACCCTGACAATTCTATCACAGTGTCGGATAATGGTCGTGGAATCCCCGTGGGAATGCACAAAAAAGAAGGCAAATCAGCGTTGGAAGTTGTAATGACCGTGCTGCACGCTGGTGGCAAATTCGACAAAGGTTCTTACAAAGTCTCCGGAGGTCTGCACGGTGTGGGCGTAAGTTGCGTCAACGCATTGTCTGACAAACTGCACGTCGAAGTTAAGCGCGAAGGCAAAATCCATGCGCAAGACTACTCCAAAGGCAAGCCGCTGAACGGGGTTACGGTCATTGGCGAGACTGGGGAGACAGGAACAACCGTCACTTTCCACCCAGATGCGGAAATATTCTCCGAGACTATCTACCAATACAACATCCTCGCCGCACGACTCAGGGAATTGGCTTTCCTTAACGCTGGTATTGCCCTCACGCTGACCGACATGAGGGTTAGCGAAGAAAACCCAGAACCAAAAAGCGAGCGTTTCTACTCTGAAGAGGGACTTAAAGAGTTCGTCCGCTTCATCGACGGCAGTCGCCCAACAATCGTCGGGGGCGTAATCCACATAAGCACAGACAAATTCGGCACTCCTATCGAGATTGCCATGACATACAACAACGGCTACACAGAGTCGCTCCACTCTTACGTCAACAACATCAACACCATCGAAGGTGGTACGCACGTTGCGGGTTTCCGCCGCGCGTTGACCCGCACCTTGAAGAAATACGCCGACGACAGCAAAATGCTTGAGAAGGCAAAGGTCGAGATTACGGGTGACGACTTCCGCGAAGGCCTGACGGCTGTAATTTCAGTAAAAGTAGCGGAACCTCAGTTTGAGGGTCAGACCAAAACCAAACTTGGCAACAACGAGGTCATGGGTATGGTTGACCAAGCTGTCGGCGAGGCTCTTACAAACTACCTTGAGGAGCATCCAACCGAGGCAAAGACAATCGTCGAGAAGGTAATCCTTGCCGCTCAGGCACGCAATGCCGCCAGAAAGGCAAGAGAAATGGTACAACGCAAATCCCCTCTCTCTGGTGGTGGACTTCCTGGCAAACTTGCTGACTGCTCGTCTAAAGACCCTGCGATGTGCGAGTTGTTCCTCGTCGAGGGAGACTCGGCAGGTGGTTCTGCCAAACAAGGCCGTGAGCGTCACTACCAAGCCATTTTGCCATTGAGGGGAAAAATCCTGAACGTCGAGAAGGTGATGCAGCACAAGGCATTCACAAGCGAAACTATCCGTGACATTTACACGGCACTTGGTGTCACAATCGGCACACCTGAAGACCCCAAGGCACTGAACCTTAGCAAACTTAGATACCACAAAGTAATCATCATGACAGATGCCGATGTCGATGGTGCGCACATTGCGACACTGATTCTGACATTCTTCTTCCGCTATATGAGGGAGTTGATTGAGAACGGTTATGTCTATATCGCAACCCCTCCTCTCTACCTTTGCAAGAATAAATCAGGTTCAGTGTCAGAGTATTGCTGGACGGAAGACCAACGACTGGCGTTTATAGACAAATACGGCAATGGTCAGGAAGGCAGCATCAAGCAGCAAAGGTACAAAGGTCTTGGCGAGATGAACTCTGACCAGTTGTGGGAGACGACAATGAACCCTGAGAACAGAACTTTGCGCCACGTCACTATCGAGAATGCCGCAGAAGCAGACCAAGTCTTCTCTATGCTTATGGGTGACGATGTTGAACCACGCCGCAAGTTCATCGAGGAGAATGCCACCTACGCAAAGATAGACGCATAATTTGTTAATCAATAAAACTACATAAAAACATGACAATCAACATTTCAAGCAGTGTATTGCTAAACAGCATGCTGTTGACCAACCGAGTAATTGTACCGAACAACGTTATGCCTATCCTTGAAAACGTGCTTTTCAAGATTGAAGGCTCGAAATTAACGATAATGGGCACAAACCTTGAGAATACCATTATTACAGACACAGAGATTAACGACACAGGGGTCAACCTCTCGATAGCCTTGCCAGCGAAACTGATAACAGAGACACTTAGAAGTTTCCCAGAGCAGAATATAGAGATTGAGATTAACGAAGAAAACATGGAGGTTGTAATCAAAAGCTCGACGGGTAAATACAACTTTGTGGGTATCAAAGGCGACGGCTATCCAGAGAATATAAACTTGAACGAGGATATGAGGCACCTGAGCTTGCCAACGAACCTGCTTTACACAGGTGTGAGCAATACCGTAATCTCCACTTCTGTTGATGCACGAAGACCAACGATGACAGGTGTTTTCGTTGATTTGCAGGAGGATAAAATCATCTTTGCGGCAACAGATGCCCACAAACTGACAAAGAACTCATATTCAAGCATCAAGACCGACGACCCATGCTCGTTCATCATGCCTAAAAAGACTGCACTCCTGATAAAGGGAATGATGTCAAGCAATGACACGAAAGAGGTTGACGTCTCTTTCAACGAGAAAAACATAATCATCAAGACTGACGATTTCATAATGATAAGCAAGCAGATAGAGGGTAAATACCCTAACTACAACGCTGTTATCCCTAAGGATAACCCATACGAGCTTATCATCGACCGTGAATTGCTGAACAGCGCAATCCGCCGTTTGATGGTTTATGCAAACCCTGCCACATGCCTTATCAAGATGACTGTTAACGACAACTCCATGGAACTCAAGGCACAAGATATTGATACAAGCCGCTCTGGTATGGAGACAATGACCTGCCAGTACAATGGTGAGGAGATGATGATTGGTTTCAGGGCTACGCAGGTGGCAGACGTGTTGGCGAATATCGACAGCCAGAACGTGAGAATCAAACTCGGCGATTCTTCGAGGGCTGCAATCTTCATGCCTAACGAGATTAAGGAAGGCGAGGATCTTCTTCACTTGGTTATGCCAATGTTGATTAAGTAATGATTAGGGAAATCGCAGACAGGTTAGAAAAAGTTTACGGACAGGGAGAAGGAAGAGCCATAGCGTCTTTAATTGCTCAAGAGGCGACAGGGCTCAACGTGGGGAAAATAATAATGAAAGGGTTGAAACTCAGTGATGTGCCAAAGGCGGTGGAGATGACGGAGAGGGCTTTGACGAGTGAACCGATACAACACATAATAGGATGGACGATGTTCTGCGGGAACAAGATTAAATGTGACCGCAGGGCATTAGTGCCACGCCCTGAGACAGAGGTGATGACTATAAATATAATGGAGGATGAGAATGCCGAAGGGTTGGAAGTCATTGATATAGGGACAGGTAGCGGATGTATTGCCACGGCTTTGGCAAATAGATGGAGAGTAACGGCGATGGAGAAATCGGAGGAAGCGTTAAGCTTGGCAAGGGAGAATTTCTTGGCGAATAATGTGGATGTAAGATTGGTGAAAGATGACATTCTTTCGCCAACCCAAGATTATGGGCAATTTGATATAATTGTGTCCAATCCCCCGTATATAAGGCCTTCTGAGAAAGCGACAATGGAGGATAACGTACTGAGGTATGAGCCTGAAATAGCGTTGTTTGTCACTGAAAAGGAGCCACTTGTATTTTACAAGGCAATTGCCGCGTTTGGCAGCAAGCATCTGAAAAATGGTGGAAGGTTTTATGTTGAGATTAATAGGGATTTGGGTGAAGCGACGGCTGAGGTTTTTAGGTCATTAGGGTATATTGATGTAGAGGTAAAGAGGGATATTTTTGGCAATAACAGGGTCGTAAGTGGGAAATGGACAAGGAGGTATTAGAAAAAATGGCTAATTACTGTTCGCGGGCAGAGCATTGCGAACAGGATATTTGGGACAAATTAAAAGGCAATGAAATAGCCAATGGGGAGAAATGTGAGATTGTGGAATGGCTTGTCAGGGAGAGGTTTGTGGATAACAGCAGGTATGCAAGGGCGTATGTAAAAGACAAATTCCAGTTCAACAAATGGGGAAGGAAAAAGATTTGGATGATGCTTAAGGGAAAAAGGATAGACGAGAGCGTTATAAGTGAGGCGATGGAGGTAATTGACGAGGATAAATATATTGAGGTATTGAGGGAAGTGATTGATGTCCAGAGAAAAAAGGTGAAGGGAAAGAGCGAATATGAAGTGAAGGGGAAACTTTATAACTTTGCTTTGGCAAGAGGTTTTGAAGGGAGGCTTATTTCAGAGGTTTTGAATGGCTTTTTTTGAGATTTAGTCAGAAAATGAGTATTATAACGTCATTTTATTGAAGAAAATAGAGTTGATGAATGTTGCTGGTTTCAATGGTTTCATCGGTTTCAATAAAAAACGCGTACCCATCACGAAAAAACGCATAATGTGTGGGAAATATACCACGCATTATGCGTTGAATCTATTAAAAGCACAGTTTTATCAGAAGTCCATTCCCTCTTGACTTCAGGAATTTTTCTGCAATGGCTAATATTGCAGAAATACATATTTGATTATAAGTGAGTCCGTGATTTGTTTTTGACGTTTTGGGTGACTCAGATTTTTTTTGCCGTTGCGTATTAATGTGTACAAATGGAAAACAGTGGCAGATGATGCGAGATGAATGATTGGAAAGGATAAAACAGGAGGAAAAATCACCCCCAAGTTTTCAGGTGAAATTATTGAAATTATTGAAATCGTTTGAGAAGTCATTATACGATTTTCTGTTTTTTATGGTACGGTAGGGCTTGCTCTTTGCTTGCTCTTTTGTGTTGTGAGTTTGTGTGTACATTTATGTGCGCATTTGAGGTTTCGGCTTGCATGCGATTTCAATAATTTCAATAATTTCACCTGAAAAGTTGGGGGTGGGTTTTTATGTGTCTTACCATTTCCGACCCGTAAAACATATTTTTGGTGACGCATTCCCGAAGTCAGGAAAAACGCGTACCCATCACGAAAAAACGCATAATGTGTGGGAAATATACCACGCATTATGCGTTGAATCTATTAAAAGCACAGTTTTATCAGAAGTCCATTCCTTCCATGCCTCCTTCATCGTCAAACGACTCTGATGACTGTTGTTGGTTACGTTTCTTCATCTTCTTGTCGCCTGTGCCGAAGTTATAGGTGAGCGTCAGTTTGAAATTGGTGCCATGAGGCTGATGCGACGAGTATTGCCAGAAATTGTCACCCTCGGTCGTAGATGCCCAACGGCGTGAGTTAAGTATGTCACGTATTGACAGTGCAAGGTTAAGCTTTTTGTCGAGGAATGATTTCCTGAAACCGAAATCCAGCGTGTATTGGTCGTTCATCTTGCCTTGGGCCACAAGGTTTGCCGAGCGGTACTGACCTGTCAACTGTGCAGTCATTCCGTAAGGTATCAGGAAGTTAAGCATCACACGCACGCTCCACGAGAAACTGTTGGTCTTCTCATACAGCAACACAGGGTCGCCCGTGCCATACACATCATAATATACGTCAGCCATGTTTGAGAAATAGCCGTTCAGCGTCGTGGTCATATTCACCCAGTTGCAGAATTTGTTCTTTGCGACTATCTCCATACCTGCCGACTGGCGTTTAGCCACGTTGTCGAATGTGGTGTACATCACGTTACGTCCCTCTGTGTCAAGGTATCTGACCCTCTCGATACATTTGTCCGAGAACCTATAGTATGCGCTCAATGACAACACATGCTCTTCCCACGACTTTATATAATTAAGTTCGACGGCGTTTGAAATCTCAGGCGAGAGGTATGGATTACCGAACTGGATGTTGGTTGAGTCGCTCATGTCGCGGAACGAGTTCAACTGACGGCCACGTGGACGTTGTATCCTTCGCGTATAGTTGGCCTGAAGCTCATGTCCTCCTCCGAAATCGTATGACAGGAATGCCGTAGGATAAACTTTGAAGTATGAAGTGTCAGTCCTTTGGTATGGTTTTTCCGCCGAGTCTTTGGTCTCGACGATGGTTTTTGTATATTCCCCGCGCAGTCCTGCCGAGAAACTGAATCCCCCGAATTTAGCCCCGAATGTGGCATATACGGCGGCTATCCACTCCTCGTACGAGAAATTATTATATTGTTGCAAAAGCGAGTCACCATCTTCTATATTCCAAGTGCGCGAAGGCGAGAAACGATTGTCCCACGACCCATATACACCTGCCTCAACCTTCATGTTGTCCTTTATTTTCTGTGTGTAATCAGATTTCACCTTGACGTTGTACATTGTTCCGTCCCTCCGCTGCACCTGTTCATATTCAGGCATATACCCCTTTTGGCACGTTTGATGGTAATTGTAGTCACCGTTGTTGTCGTGCGTGGAGAACTCCGCCGAAGTTCTCACCTCCGACCCTATCTCGTCAATCTCGTAGTTATGCTCCAACATGGCGTTCCACGTAGGGCGTTTGCTCAGGTTGTCGTTCCAGTTTTTATACAGTGTCGTGTCAAGCGTTTGCCATTGCACGAAGGTGTAATCGTTCGTTGCCTCGTTGTTCCATCGCCCGGTATGCAGCATTCCCGACAGCGAAAGGGTGTTTTTCGCGTTCAGATGGAAATCCAGTCCTGTCCTCACGAAGACTCCCCAGCCTTTTCCGTTACCATCCTGTTGGTTGTTGAGGAATGACAACGTGTCACGTTCGTCTGAACCGGGCACCGGCATAAACGAGTAGCGGTCCGTGTAGTTCTGCGAGAAGAATTTATTCCAGTTGAAACCAGTGTTCAGGTAGAAATCCACCACCTTGTGGTTCAGGTTGAAGTTAGCCCCCACCTGTGCGCCGGGTTTGCCGTTGGTGTTGATTGAACCGCTGGCGTTCACTGAACCGTAATAACCCATCTCGCGGTCTTTTTTCAGTATTATGTTGATGATGCCCGCTGTCCCCTCCGGGTTGAATTTAGCCGAAGGGTTGGTAATGATCTCAATGGACTGTATGCTCCCGGCAGGCATCTGTTGGAGGATCTGCGCACGGTTGTCCTCGTTCAGTCCTGAGGGTTTGCCGTTAATCCAAATCTCGACGCTGCTGTTGTTGCGCAACGAGACCTCGCCGTCCTGGTCGACATCCACCGAAGGTATGTTCTCAAGAATGTCAGTGGCAGAGGCACCTGCCGCGGCAATGTTGGCATCAACGTTGAACACCTTTTTGTCTATGTCAAAGCGCATCTGCGACGCCTGACCCACGACCTCAACCTCACTCAGCAATTGTGCGTCTTCCTCAAGCGTGATTGTCCCCACGTTGACGATATCCGACAATGTCTTTATCTCAATCTTGCGCGTGTAGGTCTTATAGCCAATGAAACTAATCTCAAGTGTGTATGTGCCAACTGGTTTAACCTCCTTGATATTGAAAGTACCGTTAATCTCGGTGGCTGCTCCAAAGGCTTTTGCAGGGTTGTTTCTCAGTCGGACAGCCACGTTTACATAGTCAAGAGGCTCTTTGTTGCTGTCAACCACACGCCCTTTAACTATCGCGGCCTGTGCAATGGACGTAACCGCCAAAAAAATGAAGAGAAGTCTTATTTTCATAGTTTTGCTTGTTTTCATAGTTTTGCTTGTTTTTTGCTATTCAATTTTAATGCCTCGATTGCCAAAACATACGACTCAAGCCCAAATCCCATAATTGAACCAATAACCGTTTTTGACAACAGCGAGACGTGACGCTCAGGTTCACGAGCTAGAATGTTGGAAATATGCACCTCGACAGTAGGGACATTTACGGACGATACAGCGTCAGGGATAGCCACAGAGGTGTGCGTGTATCCTCCCGCATTGAGGATTATGCCGTCAGTGGCGGCAGCCTCTTGTATAAAGTTCACGATTTCGCCCTCCACGTTGCTCTGCCTCAAGACGAACTCAATGTCAGGGTAACGCTTGGTCAGTGAGTCAAGGAACTCTTCCATACCTACAGAACCGTAAATGTTAGACTGCCGTGTGCCTACAAGGTTTAAATTAGGACCATTGATAATGGTTAAAGTCATATACTTACGTGAGTTTTCTATTATTCGCAATTTCGGTGCAAAGATACGAAAAAAATCCCACTTTCCCCGCACGAAAAAGAAAAAAATATTTTCTCCACACAATGTGCCGTTATCCCGAAAAAAATTAGTAACTTTGCACCCGATTAGGTGTGGTCTCTGACCATGCCCTTTGGTGTGTGTGAATTTTATTACTAACTTACAAATATGAACACAATCAAAATCAAGCGAGGTCTTGACATCAAGATTGGTGGAAAGGCTGAAGAGCGTCTCACTCAGACCATTATGTCGAAAGAGGTTGCCATCGTCCCTGACCAATATGTCGGTCTCGCTCCAAAACTCGCTGTCAAGGAGGGTGACCAGGTTGCCATCGGCACACCTATCCTTTTTGACAAGAACCACCCCGCTCTTAAGGTGGTCTCTCCTGTTTGTGGTCAAGTGAAATCGGTTGTCCGCGGCGAGCGTCGCAAACTGCTCAGCATCGTCATCGAGCGTAGCGATGCGGCAGAACAGCGTCCCGGCACGCCATCCCTCAGCACTAAAAACGCTGAAGAGACCATCGCCGCACTCTGCGAACTCGGTTTCTCTGCCCTCATCCACCAGCGTCCTTACGACGTTGTCGCCAATCCTGACGTGATGCCAAAAGCCATCTTCGTCTCTGCCTTCAACACCGCTCCTCTTGCCGCAGACTACAATTTTGTCTTCAAGGCTGAGGCTGCCAACATCCAGGCAGGTCTTGATGTCCTTGCTCGCATCGCCAAAACCTATTACAGCGTCGCTCCTGCCACTTGCGCTGAACTCCGCAACATGAAGGGTGTCGAGGTCAATGAGTTCTCTGGCGTTCATCCCGCAGGCAACGTCGGAGTGCACATCAACCACCTCAACCCAGTGAACAAAGGCGAGGTTGTATGGACCGTTCCTATGTTCGCCGTAGCTCTCATCGGACGATATGCGAATACGGGAAAGTCGGACTGGATGCAAACCATAGCCGTAGCTGGTCCTAAGGTGAAAGCCCCTTGCTACGTCAAGGCTATCGGTTGCTGCCAGATTGGCTCAATCGTCAAGGACAACATCAACGCCGACGAAAACCTCCGTATCATCAACGGCAACGTTCTGACAGGTCTCAAGGCAACCAACGAGGATTTCCTCTCGCCAATGGCTGACTGCGTCAACGTAATTGCCGAAGGTGACCACGAGGACGAACTCTTCGGTTGGATGCGCCCTCGTTTCAACAAATTCTCGGCTTCCCGCCTCTATTGCTCACGCCTCTTCTCATGCCTCTGTCCTAAGAAGACCTACAAGTTCGACGCCCGTATGCTCGGCTCTGAACGTGCCTTCATCATGAGCGGTGAGTACGACAAAGTCTTCCCTATGGACATCTTCCCTGAGCAGCTCTGCAAGGCTATGATTACCCGCAACATCGACAAGATGGAGCAACTTGGCGCATACGAGGTTGCACCGGAGGATTTCGCACTCTGCGAATTTGTCTGCACCTCCAAGATTGAGACTCAGAAGGTTGTCCGCGAGGCTCTCGACTATATGCGTAAGGAACTCGAATAATCATTCCGCAAAGCACACATTATTTATCAAGTAATAAACAACAACACAATAAACATTATGAACTTCATTACAAAAATGTTCGACAAGATGGAGCCTACATTCTCTGAAGGCGGCAAATTGTCGGCACTGCATTCATTGTATGATGGTTTCAAATCGTTTATGCTGATACCTAACGACACTGCAAAGTCGGGTGTCCACATTCACGATGTCAACGATTCCAAACGTACGATGATCATGGTGGTGATAGCTCTTGTCCCATGTATGCTTTTCGGTATGTGGAACACGGGTGCTCAGCACTTCCAGGCTATTGGGGTTGAGGCTGGTTTCTGGATGCAATTCTGGTTCGGTTTCCTCGCCGTTCTTCCTATTGTCCTGGTCTCTTACATTGTCGGCCTCGGTATCGAGTTTACCGCCGCACAATGGAAGAAGGAGGAGATTCAGGAGGGCTTCCTCGTGACGGGTTTCATAATCCCTCTCATCGTCCCTGTTGACACTCCTCTCTGGATGATTGCAATCGCTACTGCCTTTGCGGTTATCTTCGCAAAAGAGGTCTTCGGTGGCACAGGCTACAACATTTTCAACGTAGCTCTTGTGACACGTGCGTTCCTCTTCTTCTCTTATCCTTCCAAGATGTCAGGCGACAAGGTTTGGGTACGCACAGGCGACGCTTTCGGTTGGGCTGGCGGTGAGGCTATTGACGGCTTCTCAGGCGCGACTCCTCTCGGTCAGGTGGCCACTGGCACTCAGCCAGACGTCACTTTCTTCGACGCTTTCATGGGCTTTATCCCTGGTTCTGTGGGTGAAACCTCCACTCTCTGCATCCTGATTGGCGCTTTCATCCTGCTCTGCACTGGCGTGGCTTCATGGAAGACGATGCTCTCCGTATTCGTAGGTGGTGCTCTCACTGCTTTGGCATTCAACGCTTGGGGTCCTGCCGACAATGCGGCAGCACAGCTGCCTTGGTTCATGCACCTCGTCCTTGGCGGTTTCGCCTTCGGTGCTGTCTTTATGGCCACTGACCCTGTGACTTCCGCCCGCACTGAGACTGGCAAATGGATTTACGGTCTGCTCATCGGTTTCATGGCAATCGTTATCCGTGTGCTCAACCCAGGTTATGCCGAGGGTATGATGCTCGCCATCCTGCTGATGAACATCTTCGGTTGTCTCATCGACTGGTGCGTGGTTCAGGCTAACATTAACCGTCGTATGAAACGTGCAATCAATAAATAAGGAGGACGGACTATGAATACAAGTAAAAACAGTTACGTTATAATCTACATGATTGTAATCGTTGTGATAGTATCATTACTCCTCTCTATCACATCAGGCGTTCTTCACAGCCGCCAGGCTGACAACGTGCGCCTTGACACAAAGAAGCAGATTCTCATGTCACTCTCCACTTTCGGAAATGACCAGGAGAACAAAATCTACACGGACGATGATGCGGCCGCTTCTTACGAGAAGTTCATCGTAGGTTACCAGATGCTTGACGTTGAAGGCAATGTTGTTGACACATTAAGACCTGTCGAGGATTTTGACGTTAAGGCTGATGAGGGTAAATATCCACTCTACATCGCCGAGGTTGACGGTGCCACCAAGTACATCATCCCTTTGAAAGGTGCAGGACTCTGGGGCGCCATCCGCGCATATCTTGCCCTTGACGAAGACCGCAACACCATCTACGGTGTTTATTTCGGTCACGACGGCGAGACTCCAGGTCTTGGTGCGAACATCGTTTTGCCAAGATTCCGTGCTCAGTTCGTAGGCAAACACATTCTCCGTGATGGTGTCTTTGCATCTATTGCAGTCGAGAAAAAAGGCAACACCGCCGAAGGCAAAGATCAGGTTGATGCCGTGTCAGGTGGTACTATCACATCTAAGGGTGTCGAGGCAATGTTCCTCAGCAGTCTCAGCAATTATGCCAAGTGGCTCACTGCTCCGGCTATTATTAAAGAAGGGGCAGCTGATGCATCCTTAAACGCTATTTTGAGTGACATGGCAGTTGGCGATTCAGCCGCTGTTGAGACAACAGATGTTGAACTTAATGAAGGAGGAAACAAGTAATGGCAGAGAAAAAAGTAAATCCGTTCCTTGAGCCCTTGAACAGGAATAACCCTATCGCCATGCAGGTGTTGGGTATCTGTTCCGCTCTTGCTGTAACCGTCGAGATGAAGCCAGCCATCATCATGGGACTTTCCGTGACAATCATCGTGGCTCTCTCTAACGTGGTTATCTCACTGATTCGCAACACAATCCCTAACTCTGTACGTATCATCGTGCAATTGGTTGTCGTTGCGGCACTTGTGACAGTTGTTTCTGAGTTCCTGAAGGCTTTCGTCTATGATGTCAGCGTGCAGCTCTCCGTTTATATCGGTCTTATCATCACCAACTGTATCCTCATGGGTCGTCTTGAGGCTTACGCCATGCAGAACAAGCCTTGGGACTCCTTCCTTGACGGTCTGGGAAATGGCTGTGGTTATGCCATCATCCTCATCATCGTATCATTCTTCCGTGAACTTCTCGGCTCAGGCTCATTGCTTGGTTGCAAGGTTATCCCTGAGACCTGGTTCGTTGACAATGGTGGATGCTATATGAACAACGGCCTGATGATGATGCCTTCAATGGCTCTTATCCTCGTGGCTTGCGTTATCTGGGTACATCGTTCTATTAACAAAGATATTGAATAAGCACTATGGAACACGCAATTAGTCTTCTTTTCCGTTCTATTTTCGTGGACAACATGATTTTCGCATTCTTCCTTGGAATGTGCTCTTACCTTGCTGTCTCAAAGAACGTAAAAACATCGTTCATGTTGGGTATTGCGGTGACATTCGTGTTGCTTATTACTCTTCCTGTCAACTATCTTCTCAACGACCTTCTCAAGGCTGACGTGCTTGTCGAGGGTGTGGATTTGAGCTACCTCAGCTTCATCCTCTTCATCGCCGTTATTGCCGCCATCGTGCAAATAGTTGAGATGTTTGTCGAGAAATTCTCTCCTTCGCTCTACGCATCTTTGGGTATCTTCCTTCCGTTGATTGCCGTTAACTGCGCAATCATGGGCGCTTCGCTCTTCATGCAGCAGCGTGTCGGCCTTGCCGCTGAAGATCCTAAAGCTTTGACCAGTATGCTTGACGTTGTCTTCTATGCTATTGGCTCTGGTATTGGTTGGATTATGGCCATCGTCGGCCTTGCGGCTATCCGCGAGAAGATGGAGTACAACAAGGTTCCACGTGCGCTTCGTGGTCTTGGCATCACCTTCATCACCGTAGGTCTGATGGCTATGGCATTCCTTTGTTTCTCAGGTCTTAAAATCTAATCTTTGGTTATGAACAGTTCAGCAATAATTACAAGCTTGATTGTCTTCTTGGCAGTCATCATATTGTTGGTAATCATACTGTTGATTGCCAAGAAATTCCTTGTTGCCTCAGGTGATGTCACTATCACTCTCAATGGCGACAAGACCATGCAGGTCCCTGCCGGTGGCTCATTGCTCAGCACAATGGCAAACGCCGGCACCTTCCTTCCTTCTGCCTGTGGCGGAAAAGGCTCTTGCGGTCAGTGCAAATGCCAGGTTCTTGAGGGTGGTGGCGAAATCCTCCCTACTGAGACCGTCCACTTCTCACGTAAACAGATGAAAGACCACTGGCGTCTCGGCTGTCAGGTGAAGGTCAAGAACGACCTCTCTATGAAAGTTCCTGAGTCAGTTCTCGGTGTCAAGGAATACGAATGTACCGTTATCTCCAACAAGAACGTCGCTACGTTCATCAAGGAGTTCAAGGTACAGTTGCCAGAGGGTGCCCACATGGACTTCCTCCCAGGTTCTTACGCACAGATCAAGATTCCTAAATTCGACATCAAATATTCTGACTACGACCGTGACCTCATCACCCCTGAGTATGTAGGCGCATGGGAGAAATTCAAGATGTTCGACCTCCGTTGCGTCAACACCGAAGACACCATCCGTGCTTACTCCATGGCCAACTATCCTGCCGAGGGTAACGTATTCATGCTTACCGTACGTATCGCCACTCCTCCGTTCAAACCAGACCGCAGTGGCTTCATGGATGTAAACCCAGGTATTGCCTCATCCTACATCTTCTCGCTCAAACCAGGCGACAAGGTGCTCATGAGTGGCCCTTACGGCGACTTCCATCCACACTTCGACACCAAGAACGAGATGATTTGGGTCGGCGGTGGTGCCGGTATGGCTCCTCTGCGTGCTCAGATTATGCACATGACCAAGACCCTGCACACAACCGACCGTGAACTCCACTACTTCTACGGCGCACGTGCCCTCAACGAGGTATTCTACCTTGAGGACTTCCTCGGCATTGAGAAAGAGTTCCCTAACTTCCACTTCCATCTTGCCCTGGACCGTCCAGATCCAAAGGCAGACGAGGCAGGTGTCAAATACACCGCAGGTTTCGTTCACAACGTAATGTACGACACGTACCTCAAGAACCACGAGGCTCCAGAGGACATCGAATACTACATGTGCGGTCCTGGACCAATGTCGAAAGCCGTTGTCAATATGCTTGACGGCCTTGGCGTTGACCCTGAGTCAATCATGTACGACAACTTCGGCGGATAACCGATAGTCAATGTCAAAAATAAAAGACTGCCTTCCACTCTTCCGGAAGGCAGTCTTTTTATCCTCTATAACGTTTCGTGTGGGTAACTTTGTATGCAAACTCCAAGTACTGAAAGCACGATATAAATCAGTCCAGAACGTAAGTCCTGGTTTATAAGGCATTACCTATAAAGTATTCCCATCCTCGGTGAGGGGCAGGGGTGGGGAGAAAACAATTCTGTGAATATACATTGTCTCAACTTACTCAATTCATTATAGAGCCACAAAAATTCGTGGAGATTCTTGTACGATAGTCGAGTAATCCTCAGGTGATGGTAAGAGAATCTGGCTTCAAAAAACTTTCTGAAACACTTGTCCAATTCAAAAATTATTCCTACCTTTGCAAAAGCAAACCTTCGCCATTGAAATGTCGTATCTGGAGTGGCGAAAAGTTACAAAACTTATTCCGCAACCTTTATAATAGTCTAAATGGTCAGATAAACGCAATGCCGGTTTCTCATAATGCCATACTTCGTTATCAGGCTCTTGATGCTTGTTTCTCAGACTTCAATAGATATTATTTTATTGAAGACCTTGTTGTTGCTGTCAACCGGCTATTGAAAAATAATGGACAGGCTGCAGTGTCAAAACGGACTGTGCAATATGACATTCAAAAAATGGAATCAAACCACGATTGGAATGTCCTTTTTGAAGAACCTGCACTGAAGAATGGCAGACGCTATTATAGATATCAAGACTCTTCATATTCTATCTTCAAACGAGATTTGTCGCCTGAACAACTCTCAGAACTGAAATCAACTCTATTGCTGCTCAATCAGTTCAAGGGATTGCCGCAATTCGAAAAAATGGAAGCACTTATCAGGGACTTGGAAAAACAATATGACTTCGCATTGCCTGATTCATTGCCTATGATTGAGTTCGACAATAACGAATATCTGGAAGGATTGAAATATCTCGTCCCTTTGCTTGGTCATATAATGAACCATCAACCTCTTAACATCAAGTATCATCCTTTTGGCAGAGAACCGTTCATTGCCACTTGTCATCCGTATTTTCTTAAACAATACAATAAACGTTGGTTTCTTTTTGCGCTTGACCATAAGAATCGTTATATTTCAAATTATCCTATTGACAGGATAGAGAAGATAACGAAAGCCAAACAGAAATTCATTCCTTCCGAATATGATTTCACGGAATATTTCGACGACTTGATAGGAGTAACAAAATCGCAACTTCCACTTGAGAAAGTGATTCTTCGTTTTGCTGAAAATCGTCTTCCTTATGTCCTTTCTAAGCCTCTTCATCATTCTCAGAAATTCTATAAAGACAGCAAAACTGTCAGTATCAAGGTGATTGTCAACAGAGAATTGACTCAACTTTTGCTTTCATTTGGTGCAGATGTCGAAGTCATTGAACCTGCTCACCTGAGACAAGATATTGAAAAACTGTTAACTAATGCTCTTGGAAACTACCATGAAAAATAATATACATCGTGCAATTCCTTTGCACAACATAGTCGTACCTTTGCAACCGTAAATCTTAATTGTTTTCAAAATGAAAAATTTCTCTGTTGACACCAAATCTGTTGAATACAAACAGATGGAAAAAGATTGTTTGGCATATTGCAATTATAGAAGGTCTGAAAAGGATTACTACAATTCAATGTGCGAATTGATGGCTGCAGCCTATTTATGTAAAAACGGCAGATTGCCTGAAGGTATGGTTATGCAACTTGCAGCAACCGATTTCAAGAACATTGATTTTGGCAATGGTCATAGTTCTACTGACCTGTTGACAAGTATAATCAATAGATTTCCATTGTTTCTTGCTGTTTTCAAAAACAAATGCTTGCAATCAGACAAGTCCCGTTCTGGCTTTTCCTGTGATGACAAAGCCGCTGAATATTTCTTTTCTCATTTTAGGATACCAAGCAACAAGGAGGTTTCGGTATATCAACCTTTCTCTGAGATGTTTGCTCTTCCTATGTTTCAGATTGGGTTCAATTTTGATTGTGAGAGCACCGACGAGTTGTATGTTGAATTGGCGAAGGTCATAACTAATCTTGCTAACGATGAATATGTTTCAATCGCATTGCGAGATTCTTCGGCTCCTCTTATCAACACTGACAAGGTTGCTTCGCATAAATATATCTTTGTGATGCCACCTTTGAATCCTCGGGACAGTAGTTATTCAACATCCAATATCATTGATGCCATTGTTGACAGTTGGACCGAAGGTACACGAATGATTGTGTTGTGTCTTGACAGCTTCTTAAGAGATACAAAAAACGAAGATTTCCGTCGTTTACTGATTGAGAATCGTTTGGTGCGAAAGGTGGTAAAACTACCTCGCAATATTTTCTCTAATACAGGAGTTGACACATCGTTTATTGTGCTCGAAAATTCACAACCAACTGACGATGCCGCCATCCAGTTTGTTGACCTCTCCTCCTATAGAAATATTAGTGATTTCTCCTCTGAATCTTTTGCTGAGTTTGAGAAAGAAAACACTTTGTGTATTTCTGAGAGCAGCTTAGTTGATAGCATCCTGTCTCCTTCGTACCGCATAAATTCATTCAAGTGCGGAATTAAATTGCAGGAACTGGAAAATCCAGTTGCCCTTTCAAACTTAGTTGCCTTTTCGGGTTCTCTTTGTCGCATTGATTTTCCAGATGAGTTATTTGTCATTACCCCAAAAGATCTTGCTGAAGCCAGCAAAATGGCAGGAAGCAATTTTAATCTCTGCGAGAAAAAAGCGATGTCTGCGGGTAAATCTCTATTGAAACTGACTGAAGATTGTTTGCTTGTATCTTTAGTTGGCAATCTGAATCCTGTCTTTTTCAAGTATAACCATGACATCGACTACTATGTTGATAGACACATGATATTGCCTCTGCAAAGAGTTAACGATTCGGTCTTGGATGATTATCTTATAGCAGAACTATCCAAACCTTACGTTGAACGTCAAGTTTCTTTACTTTCGCAAGGTGTTTGTATATTTCATATCCGTCCTGATAACTTGCTGAACATCAAGGTTAATGTTCCTTCTGTCGATTTGCAGCATAAGGCTGTGATTCAATACAAGAATGACTCTCTTTCTGCCGTTGCCAAGGAACTTATTAAGCAGAAAGAGAAGGAACATAATGATTACATCAACGAAGTGCGTATGCGTAAGCACGATATGATGGGTCACTTGCAGCAATTGTCCAGTGCACGTAAAAACCTTGACTATTATCTGTCTCACAAGGATAATTTTTCTGACGAAGAGTTTATTTCAGGTATGAAGCACGAGGTGTTCAATCAGAATGAGGCTATCGAATCGCTGTCTCTGATGCTTGAGATATTTTCGCGTGAGTCGCAATTCGGAACGCCTGAGAAAATCAACATTGATGAATTTCTTTCGGAACATTATTTTGACAATAAGAACTATACCATTGATAATGATACAGATTATCAGGTCTTTGCCGATGCTGGGTTTGAGATTCCGGATGAAATACTTAATCCTGTTTACGACAGCAATAAATCCATAAGGGAAATACTGGATGAAAGTCCAAATTACGCAGAATGCCTCAATGTTAAAATGGCCAAAGATGACCTAAAGCGTCTTTTCGATAACATTATCGGAAATGCCATTAAACACGGCTTTACTGATCCTGAGAGAAATGATTACCAAATATGGACTACTTTGACTTTTGATAAAGACAGAAAAATGTACCGTATTGATGTCTTCAACAATGGTACTCCTATGCCAAAGAATATGGATAAGACACGCTATGGGTTGAGAGGGGAAAAAGGTGGAAAAACCGCAGGAACAGGCGAAGGCGGCTATATTGTAAAATCCATTGTTGAGCATTATGGCGGAGATTATGAGATTGACAGTGATGAACGAGGAACGACTGTCACAGTCTTTTTACCTATATATTTAGATGATGGAAACTAAGTATCATATATTGTGGATTGACGACGAATGGCAGACTATGGAGTCATTCAAAACACATTGTCTCCTTCAGTACGGTCTTGAACTTCATCCGTTCAAGACTCGGAAAGAGGGACTTGAAGATTATGCTTTGCATGAAAATTATTACGAAGCAGTAATACTTGATGCAAAGGGATTGGATGAAAGTGAACATGAAGTGGCAAATGTTGGAAGTCTTCGGAATGCGGAAAAGCAAATCAATGCGCATTATCCTGATTTACCATATTTTATTTTTACGGGACAAGCAGATCTGATGAGCCAGGATTTATTCAAGACTTTCTTTCCTAAATATTACAAGAAGGTAATAGACGACGATAAAATGTGCGAGGATATAATAAAAGCTATTGAAGACAAACCAAATAGAAGAATAGTAAATAAATATCCAGAGATTTTCAGTTGGTTAGAACCTCCTATATACGAAGATGTTCTTGATATTATTAAGTCGTATGAATATGGCGATACGTGTAATGCAGACGTTTTCAATAAGATAAGAAAGGTGATGGACTGGGTGTTTCAATCACTGTCTGATTACAAGCCTCTCTCCTTATCTTTCGACGGAACAAACCAAAATGAATGCAGCAAGTTGCTTGCAACAAAACTAAGCGAATACGTTCCGATTTATATTCAACGTAATATACATTCATTGGTGGTGATTGCAAACGAGGGTTCTCACCGATTGTCGATAGATGAATCGATCAGAAATGGTAAGGCACCATATCTTATACCTGCTACAATTTTCGAATTGTTGAGTGTATTGGTTTGGCTCCACCAACTAACAGCTGACGATGAATCACATAGATAAAATGGCAATATAAGGTAAGGGTACACAAGAAAAATAACTGTTCGGGAAAAACTGTTTTTTGACAGTTAACAAGTTAATATGTAATGTTTTGAACCCCGAACAGTTTCCCGAAAAAACTGTTCGAAACTGTTCGCTCGTTTGCCTTGTGAAAAAACCAAAAACCCAGTTAAATTCAAAAACCCTCATTTCTTGATTAAGAGACTTTACCTAAATGCAAACCAAACTTAAAAAAGAGCAAGCCCAAAGCAACCCCTACCGAACCATAGAGTAACCCGTGAAACCAAAAAAAACACTCTCGCAAATGTTAAAATTCGCACTATATTATTTCAATGACAGCCATTATTTCATTACGTTTTGATAGAATTTTCAATAAAAACACACGCATGAAACGGGCGAACAGTTTCGAACAGTTATTTCGTGAAACTGTTCGGGGTTCAAAATACAGTCTAATAGGTGATTAAAGGGTAAAAAACAGTTTTTACGAACAGTTATTTTTCTTGTGTACCCCCTCTCTCCCCCAAAAACAAACGCCCATACCTAATGTCTTTTTGAGGCTCTATAACGTTTCATTTGGTAACTTTGTTTGCAAACTCAAAATGCTGCAAGCGCAACATAAATCAGCTGCACTCAGCATAACTGAAGCAAGCTTCATTTCTGCTTTCGTTTGCACGATTTTAAGAGCTTTGGAATTTGCATACAAAGTCATCCACATAAAACGTTATAGAGCCGAAAAAAGAGCACATCAAGCTTGCGGGTCTTGCCTGCTATAATCAGTTGTTTCTGCCTTCCCATATATGCAAAACCAGTTCCAAGTTCGAGCAGGAAACGGGTGAGCTGTTTTTCGAGTTCTGTCTCAAGAGCTTCTTCTTTGTATCCGTCCTCCAACGAAATGAAGCCGAAGTCGTATGTGTCTTTTGTGATGGCTTGCGCCAATTCGCTCTGTGGAGATGGAAGTTTGTCTGCAAAGTTTGTGATGGCTCCTCCAAGATTCTCGTAGTAATGACCCTTGATGCAATTCATCAGGGTGTTACGGCTCCAACCTTCTTTGACTGTCATCTTTATGTAGAAGAGTGCCTCATCGATAGACTTGCAGCTGCTGATGATTTCTATATGGTGTCTCCAAGGAACAAAACTAAAAATGAGCGGGAATTGCGCACCATTGGAAGACGATATTTGGAACTCGTTCATTTCTCCACCAACTTGGTGGAGTTTTGTAATAAATTGATTATCCGTCGATTGAATTTCTCCACCAAGCTGTTGGAGCTTTTCCGCCACACCCCGTGCTGAATAAAATGAGTACCACTGCTTCATATACCATAGATTTGTAGTACTGAAGCCCTTTGATTCCGGGAAGGCTGCCTGGAGATCCATGCTAAGCTGCTCGACAACTCCGGCACCCCATTGTTCTTCGGCCTTACGAGTCACAAGATCCCTCCCTAACTGCCAGTTGAAAAGCAGCTGCTCGGCATTGACCTTTACAGCCGCCTTGATCTGTGCACTACGATAGCGTGACTTAATCTCATTAAGCCATTGTGCGTAATCGCTGTCAATCTGCACATCGTGAATTTTCACGACTCTTGTTTTTTCGTCTTTCATATCACGAATATTTCAAACAAGTGATGAGGAAATAATAACTTAGAACGAGGAATAAGTAAAAAATCATTTCTGAGATAAACACGAAGATTGAGGGGTTGAAGAAAAGGATAAACAAAGAGCGCAAGAAAGAGAATCCGGACAAGGCAAAGATAGCGAAACTGAACACTGAACTCAATTTTGCAAATATGGAGTTGGAAATGCTTACTCAGGCGACCAACGACCAGATAGAGCAAGCGGCAGAGGAAGAGAGATTGCGCAATGAGGACAACGCAGAAGAGGAGGCACGGAAAAAGGCGGAGAGAGAGGTCGTGTCCACGTTCAACAGCGTTTGGGGTGACAGATACGACAACAACTTCCAGAACGAGGCGAGGGACTTACTGAAAAGGTACGCTCACGTTCCGGGGGTCGTTGACGCACTCGCAGACCCGCAGGCGAAAAACGAACGGACGGAAGATGAGGTAGCGGCAGGCGTGCTTGGCAGCATAAGGATTTCGATGGGCAACACCAATGCGCAAGGAGAGGCTGACAAAGGTGGCATAAACACTGGGGTTTTAAGCAACACGAGCGGCAATACGTCAGACTGGAAAGACCTCACACGTTTCGGAAAATTCTTTACCAACGAACCTGTCGGCAAGGAAAAGGGTATTGTATCATGGGGTAAGGCTTGCGACCTTGTAGAGCAGTCTTGCCGTGATGAGAATGTAGAGGTCAAAATGGGTGGCAACGATGCACTGATGACTATGCTTTCGCAAGCGGCTCAGTTCGGTGAGGCGCAAGGTCAGACGGCAGCCGCAGGTATAAGCAATTATATCTTGGCGAAACGTATCGAGCAGGCAAGGGAAGCGGCAAGGCAATGGGACTCTGACAACGAGCAGTATCGGGAACAGAATACGCTGTATTCGGTTGGGCAGAATGAAGAAGGAGAGGTGAGGTTTAGTATTGCTATTGATAAAGAATTGCGCAATAAATATCCAGACCTTCCTGTGTTGACGAAAGAACAAGAAGAAGTATATCGCATAACAGATAAGGAGATAAATGAGATGCGAGAAAGGATGAAGTCATGGCTCACAAAAGATAAACTTGACAGGGCAAAAAATATGACTCGGAAAGAACGTAAGGATGAGTTTGGCAATGATGTCTTGCCTATTGCCTTTGTACCATCGGCCATAATGCCATTACTGGGCAGTAACATAAAAAGCAATAAAGTTTATTCGGCGGAATGGTATGTCATAGACCATGCAATAGTGAATCACCCATCATTAAATATTGATGATTATGACTTAATACAAAAGGTACTGAACTTACCTAAACATATCAGATATACTTATAATACCGAAACTGGAAAGCCATCGTTTGTATTTACAGCAATGTTTCCGACATCAAAAGGGAACAGATGGAATGCTGTCACAATACAGGTTGAGACGGATAATGATGGTAATTTGATTTGGTATAAGAACTATTACAACCAAAAAAAAGAGCCAAACAAATCATCAACTGATTTGCTTGACTCTTATAAAAAGCCAGAGGAGGTCGGCGACCTTCCATCTCTACAAGGAGATTCCTCCATCATTCGTACCGAAGCACACGGCAGAAGCCTTTCTGCTCGTTCTGGCATTTCCGATGGCAAAGGTACGACAAATTCTCGGACTAACCAAACAAATTCGGAAAAAAATTCAGGAAATCTGCAAGGTGGTGAGGATATGAGGTTTAGCGTCACCCCTGAGCAAGACGCAGAGTATATGCGTGCTGTCGAAAGCGGTGATACGGAGAAGGCAGGTCAGATGGTGAAGGCGGCTTTCAAGGCGAAATACCCTGAATCCGTATATGGAACAACTGAGTTTTTGCACGGAAACAAAAACAAGTTTACGGAGTTTAAGGATACACAAAAGAATGATGCAGGGTGGCTTGGTAAGGGATTTTATTTCTTTGGAAACAATCCAGTATATGCAAGCCAATATGGAGAAAATATATATAAATCATTTCTTAATATAGAAAATCCATACTACATAAGCAATGAAGAATATAATAATCTGGCTGAAAAGAATAACAATGAGTACAGTAGAGAGTTTACTGAAAGAATAAGAGAAGAAGGCTATGATGCGGTTGTAAGAGAGCCTGATTTAGATTTTGAAGTTGTAGTGTTTGAGCCTAACCAAATCAAGTCAGCCGACCCGATAACATACGATGATGAGGGAAATGTAATGTACCAGGAAATTACCTAAGCCCTATTTTTTCTCCGACTGGAAATAAACTTCATTGTCGTATGCTTCTATAAAAGTTTGCATATCATCTCTTTTCTTGTATTAGACAAAAACCTTTTGCAAAGTTACGACAATTTTTTGATTTATGCAAGAATCCCCTCAGTTTTTTACTGAGATTACTGACACACCCATAATGCTTGTCTGAACACCAGAAGTCAACAAAATCGTTTTTTGAAATAAAAATCAGAACAAATCGTCCAATACAACCTCATTCTGCACTATTCCGCTATACTCATTATGTTTGATGCCATTTGTCGTTACGAATGTCAGATGGACGACTTGACGTTTCAGCAATCGTTCAACAAGCATTTATATACGATGTTGCAAGGTGAAATAGTAACTTCGGTCAATCGAAAAAGCCTCTTGCGAGAATTTCATCTCGCAAAGATTGACCACATTGTCACGTCTGACTATCAGCATATCGCATTGCATACCATCATGGTTCTCATCGCCTCTCAGCGTAAAAGCCATAACATCTGCCTGCATTCCCGAGATTCCGAGCCTCTGCTTGATTCTGTCTATATGCAATGTGCAAAGATGCTCGAATGCCATTCCTGTTCAACTCCGGATATATGCGCCATGCTGGTTTTCCTGCCAGTAATGCTCGCCTCTACACTCCTTGAAACGCATGGAAAAAAGGCAGAATGGGTCAGTCAGTCTATACAAAACCTCCTTCGCCACAGCATCAAAAGGCTTGTAACTTTCAATGAAATCGCTCCCCTCAAGCGCATCGAGAATAACACTGAGTCTGCTGCCCGAACTTATTCCTGTCATCGCCGAAATCTCCGCGCGACTGTAGCCATACCTTCTTTGGCTGAGGCACATCACCACACGCTCGTACAGTTCTGGATTGCGGAACTGCGACTTAAACAAAATATCCATCTCTTTTGCCAGACGTGCATTGCGTCCAAACATAATACGGTCTATATTCTGCGTCAGACTCAATCCCTTCTCGAAGAAATTCAGGTAATACGGCATCCCTCCAAAAACCATATAGGCTATCGCAACATCCATCCTGCTTAGTTGGATTTTCCTGTATTTCAGATACTGTTCCACCTCGCCCAACAAAAAAGGCTTTAGGTGCAATTCGTATGTCAACCTGCCATAAAGACCTCCGTAATTCCGCACCAGTTTCTGTTCCATCCACGAGGTAGCACTGCCGCAAACGATGAACAAAAGATTATCCCTGCTGTCGTCCCAGCCATTCCAGAAAGATTCGACAGCACTCAGCAGTTCTGACCCCGGCGTGTCCATCCATGGCAACTCATCTATGAAAACAACCTGTTTTTTTGCCTCTCCTGCCAGACAAAAGCACCTCTCTCCGACACCCCTCAAACAACCCTCTCATTTCACTAACTCATTTATTTACCGTCACACACAATTCGCCAATATCAATTAAAATCCTGATCCCACACTCCCTATTACGTAGTAATAATATAAATGTGTCGAAAAAATACCCCCCCCTATAAAAAATCGTGTGGGTGATATCTCACCCACACGAGACTATTATTATTTCTTCTTTTTCTTCGTTTTTGTTTTATTCGCTTCGTTCCCTATGATTTCAAGGCATTGTTCAAGCGTAATATTCTCGACGTCAATGGTCTTAGGTATTCGGTAGTTCTCACCTGCATGCGAGATATACACGGAACTGAGACGCCCGTGAAGGACGGTGATATCCTCTTTCTCGAACTTGACGATGACTTTGGCAAGGTCGGCGGCACGTTTGTCCTCAATAATCTGAATGGCGCGAATCATAGAGAGATTGAGAGGATCGTCGGTCTTAGGGATTGAAACATAATTTGAGCCAAAACGGAGATATGGTCCAAAACGTCCTGACCCCACGATAAGTTTCTTGCCCTCGAACTCGCCCAATTCGTAAGGGAGTTTGAATAGTTCAAGAGTCTCCTCAAGAGTGATAGTCTCAAGGCTCTGCCCAGTCTTGAGTGCTGCGAAACGAGGTTTATGGTCGTCATCGCCAGCGGCACCTATCTGGGCTACAGGTCCGTAACGTCCGATTTTTACAAAGACAGGCTCGCCCGAGACAGGGTCAACACCAACTTGCCGTTCACCCACCTTGGCTTTTTGTACGGAATTTGAGGCGGAATCTACGTCTGTATGGAATGGGGCGTAGAATGTTGCGATGGAGTCTTCCCATTTCATATCACCATCGGCAATCTGGTCGAATTGCTCTTCGATATTGGCGGTGAAATTATAATCCATAATGTTAGGGAAATTGTCCATCAGGTAGTCGTTAACCACAAGCCCAATGTCGGTAGGGGAGAGTTTGCCTTTTTCTACGTAAGCTTTGTCGATTTTATAACCCTCGCTGATTTCGCCATCCTTGAGCAGTAGGCTCGTGTATTGGCGTGAAGGGTTCTCAATCTCGTGTTTATCCACGTAACCGCGTTTAATAATTGTCGAGATTATAGGTGCATAGGTTGAAGGACGTCCAATGCCGAGTTCCTCAAGCTTATGGACGAGCGACGCCTCAGTGTAACGGGAAGGTTTTGCTGAGAAACGTTGTGTGGCAAGCATATTGTCAAGCGAGATTGCCATACCTGCTTTGATGTTAGGAAGGGTCTGTATTTCTTCCTGCGCATCATCGTACGATTCGCTGTAGATCTTGCGGTAGCCTTCAAACTTGACGCATTCACCAGAGGTGACGAACTTATATTCTGAGTCGTTCATCTCGACTGTGACAGTAGTCCTTTCGATTTCTGCATCAGCCATTTGCGAGGCGATGGTGCGTTTCCATATAAGGTCGTAAAGTCTGCGTTCTTGGAGTGTCCCCTCGATTTCACGAACGTCCATATAAGTAGGGCGGATAGCCTCGTGGGCCTCCTGTGCACCTTTTGACTTGGTGGTGTATTGGTGGCCATTGAAATACTCCTTGCCGTATGAATCAATAATCATCTGACGGGAAGCGGCGAGGGCGAGCGAAGAAAGGTTGACCGAGTCTGTACGCATATAGGTTATCTTACCCTGCTCGTAAAGCGATTGGGCAATCTGCATCGTAGTGGCGACAGGAAACCCGTATTTGCGCGAAGCCTCCTGTTGCAATGTTGAGGTTGTGAAAGGAGGTAATGGGTGTCGCTTCATTGGTTTAGTCTCGACGGAGGTTACTTGGTAGCCTGAAGCGGTTGTGGCATGTTTGAGTAGTGCCTCCGCCTCCTCCTTGGTTGCTATCTTAGTGCGAAGTTCAGCCTTGAAACGGATGTTGCCTTCAGCTATGAACTCGGCTACTATGCGGTAAGACTCCTCTGGTTTGAATTTGTTTATTTCGCGTTCGCGCTCTACGACAAGACGAACGGTGACAGACTGCACGCGGCCAGCCGATAGGGAGGTCTTGATTTTTTTCCAGAGTACAGGGCTAAGTTCAAAACCAACGATACGGTCAAGGACACGGCGAGCCTGCTGGGCATCGACGACATTGACATTGATGTCGCGTGGGTTCTGGATAGCCTCAAGGATTGCGTTCTTGGTAATCTCGTGGAAAACGATGCGGTGTGTTGTTTTATTCTTAAGTTTGAGTACTTCGTAAAGGTGCCAAGCGATTGCTTCCCCTTCGCGGTCTTCATCGGATGCTAACCAGACTATGTCGGCGGCGGATGCTGCTTTGGTCAGTTCGGATACAACTTTTTTCTTATCGGCAGGGATTTCGTACAGTGGGTTGAAGTTCCCCTCGATGTCGATACCAAGGCCTGTTTTCTTCAAGTCACGGATATGACCGTATGAAGACATAACCTTAAACTCCTTACCAAGAAACTTTTCTATAGTCTTTGCCTTGGCTGGAGACTCAACGATTACAAGATTTGATGGCATAATAAATGTTCGCTATTCGGTTTTATATTTCGGGGCGCGAAGTTACAACAAAAAATTCAGATAGAAAACCTTTTCGGCAAAAAAAATACACATTATTATATGTATGAAGCCTTAAACCACTAATAGAAAAAGAATTAAAATACAAGGTGATAATATTTGCGAAAAAAATTAGGTTTATATATTTATTATTCGTATCTTTGCACCAAATTTTCATATCTGTTATGGACGAGGTTAAAGTATTAGACAAAGTCTTTGATTTATACATACCTTACGAAGAGATAGAACGTAGGTTGGATGTCATGACAAAGCAGATGAAGGCAGACCTTGAGGATGAAAATCCGCTTTTTGTCATTATGTTGAGTGGCGCATTTATTTTTGCTGCCGAGTTGATGAAGCGTCTGAACTTTGCCGCAGAGATATGTTTCGTGAAGGTTTCATCGTATGTTGGCACGAAATCTACGGGTGAGTTGCATGAGCAGTTGGGTTTGAACAGGGATGTGAAGGGGCGCACGGTTGTCATAATCGAGGATATTGTAGAGTCTGGTCTGACGATGAAGTCTATGTTGGAGATGTTGGCGAAAAGGGATGCCAAGGCGATTAGGATTGCCGCTGCTTTTGTCAAACCGAAACTGATGAGGTACGACATTAAGATTGACTATGAACTGATGGAAATCGAGGATGACTTCATCGTTGGTTTTGGCTTGGATTATAACCAATACGGTCGTAATCTGAGGTCGATATATAAATTGAAAAATTAAAGGTGGGTTACGAATCAAACCCCTCTAAAAGAATATAGATATGCTTAATATTGTAATCACAGGTGCCCCTGGCTCGGGCAAGGGGACGCAGAGTGACTTGATAGTCAAGAACTATGGTTTATTCCACATATCTACTGGGGATATGCTTAGGGCTGAAATCAAGGCTGGTTCAAAGATTGGCAAACAGGCCGAGCAGATTATTGCTGATGGCCGTTTGGTGCCTGACGAGGTGATGATAGAGATGCTCCACAAACAAATATTGGAGCATAAAGACGCGAAAGGCTTCATTTTCGATGGTTTTCCAAGAACGGTCGCACAGGCTGGCGCATTGGACAAAATGCTTGCGGGTGTCGGTGCAAAGATTGACATACTGCTGGTTATGAACGTGAAACACGAGACTTTGGTTGAGCGGCTGATTCTTCGTGGACAAACGTCGGGGCGTGCGGATGATAACAAGGAGACTATAGAGAAACGTTTGGCGGTCTATACTGAGAACACATTGCCAGTCATCGAGTTCTACCGTGCAAGCGGCAGGTTGACCGAGGCTGACAACAATACGACCGTCGATGAGTGTTTCGCACAGATTAAAAGGATAATAGAATCTCATAAAGGATAATAGATGGCAGAATCCAACTTCATAGACTATGCTAAAATCTATTGTCGCTCGGGTCATGGGGGACCAGGTTCGGCACATTTGCACCGTGCGAAATACATTCCTAAGGGTGGTCCTGACGGAGGTGATGGCGGTCGTGGTGGTCACGTTATTGTGCGTGGCAACCGCAACTACTGGACATTGATTCACCTTCGCTACACCCGCCACATTATGGCGACTGATGGAGGTGCGGGCGGAGAGTCACGCAGTTTTGGCGCAAACGGGGAGGATAAGTATATTGACGTCCCTTGCGGCACAGCAATCCATAATGCTGATACAGGCGAGTTTATATGCGACATCACCGAGGACAAGCAGGAGTTCATCCTCCTGAAGGGCGGTCGTGGCGGCTTGGGCAACTGGCATTTCAGGAGTGCCACCCTTCAAACCCCACGTTTCGCGCAACCTGGCGAGCCAAGGCAGGAGATGAACGTAATCCTTGAGTTGAAGTTGTTGGCTGACGTTGGTTTGGTGGGATTTCCTAATGCAGGTAAATCTACTTTGCTGAGCGTCGTTTCTGCCGCCAAACCAGAGATAGCCAACTACCCATTCACCACTCTGACACCCAACCTTGGGATTGTTGCCTACAGGGATAACCAGTCGTTCTGTATGGCTGACATCCCAGGAATTATCGAGGGTGCGCACGAGGGTAAAGGATTGGGACTCAGGTTTCTGAGGCATATCGAGAGGAACTCCGTTTTACTCTTCCTTGTCCCTGCCGATACTGAGGACCATAACAAGGAGTATGAGATTTTGCTTCACGAATTGGAGGAGTACAACCCTGAGTTATTGGTTAAACAGCGAATATTGGGTATTTCAAAATGCGACCTTGTCGAAGAAAAGGAGTGGTCTAAGATAGAAAAGAAGTTACCAAAGGATGTGCCGCACGTCATGTTTTCGTCAGCGGGAAGAATCAATCTTGACGAATTGAAGGACAAGATATGGCATTTGATTAACGGGTAATAAGTCTAATGAAATGCCTTGGAAAAAATATCGAAATTTGCTTGCCCAATCCAAAAAAATGTCGTACCTTTACAGTCCGAAACTTTGACTGTATTATGAGGCTGAAACCAATATCTTATATTGCATTGCAAACTGATAAGGGAGGCTGTGTTTTGCCGAACGCAACCTCTTGTATGTCTGCAATTTATAGGGGGGGGTAATTCGAGAGGCTTCATTAGCGGAGGCAGTCCCCAATATCCATAACTGCATATAGAGTGAGGGCGTGCAACACCAAAATGATGGTGTTGCGCGCCTTTCGTTTTGTCAACAATAACAATTTAATAATAACAGCTAAATGAACAAACAACATTCAACGCCTGAGTTCGAGCTTATAATGCAGGACAGGGCAAACGCCAAATTCTTTGTGGCGAGTGGTGGTGATTTCACCCAAAACCCATCATCATCGACTGAGGCAGTCACAACTTATGAACACGACAGCGGTGACGAAATCAACATGTAAAAAAAGGAGGAAAGCAATTATGAAGAAACTTTTCATTGTAGCCACAGCAATGGTGATGCTCCTTGCAACATCTTGCAAGAAAGACCAGAATGCGCCAGAGAACGTTGCTTTTGGCGAAAACGAGTTCCTGGCAACAATCGACAATGGTGCGAACCCACAGAATGCCCCACGCGTCAAAGACGGCATGAGCCAGATGACGACAATCAATGGCAATAATGTTTTCTGGGAGAGTGGTGACATTATTTACATCAACGGTTCCGCCTACACGACCAACACGTCAGGCACCTCTGTGGTATTTTCAGGCGGTAACGCAACAGGTTCGACATTCCATGCCTTCTATGGAGTGGAAAACCCATCTGAAACAGAAGCATCAGCCGTTCTTCCTGCCATTCAGACATACGAGAGCGGAAAGGTTAGAAACCTGCCTATGTACGCAACTTGCGGCAGTGACCACGTACTTACGTTCCACAACATCTGTGCCGCTCTCAAGATTGAGTTGCCATCGTATGTGAATGGTGCCACAAAGATTGAGGTTATGGCAGACAAGGCAATCAATGGCGCTTTCATAATTGATGACAATGCCGCCGTAATGGACGCAAGTCTGGAAGATGACACCTACAAGACAGTAACGGTTGCTAAAGAAGAAAATGCTGCTTTCGCAACTGGCGAGTTTGTCTATATCGCCCTCCCAGCAGCAGAATACGAAAGCCTGAACATCAAGTTCTATAACGGAAACGGCATCATCTGGAGCAAGACTGTTGCCGCAACACTTGTGGCAAACCATATCTACAATATCAACATGACACCTACACCTAACTATTTCTGCTTCACTGCTCTTTCTGATAATGTGACAATTGAAATGAAGAAAGCTGGATCTGATGACCTTACAGTAAGTTTGCTGTATAGCACGGATTTAACTGACTGGAATAATTTTGGACTTATAGGTCAAATTGCAGGATGAGACATATCGAGAGCCCGTATAAATAAAGGCATCTCAGGCAATTGAAAACTTTGAGGCACAAAATTGACGTTT
>JAKSNS010000011.1 GCA_024399545.1 Paludibacteraceae bacterium | reverse complement strand
TGTGTCGCCCCGGACGTAAGGGCCGTGCTGATTTGACGTCATCCCCACCCTCCTCGCACCTTGCGGTGGCAGTCCCGCCAGAGTGCCCAACCGAATGATGGCAACTGGCGGCGGGGGTTGCGCTCGTTATGGCACTTAAGCCGACACCTCACGGCACGAGCTGACGACAACCATGCAGCACCTAGTTTCGCGCCCCGAAGGGAAGAGGTGTTTCCACCTCCGTCGCTAACTTTCAAGCCCGGGTAAGGTTCCTCGCGTATCATCGAATTAAACCACATGTTCCTCCGCTTGTGCGGGCCCCCGTCAATTCCTTTGAGTTTCATTCTTGCGAACGTACTCCCCAGGTGGAATGCTTATCGCTTTCGCTTGGCCACAGACCGTATGTCGCCCACAGCTAGCATTCATCGTTTACTGTGCGGACTACCAGGGTATCTAATCCTGTTCGATCCCCGCACTTTCGTGCCTCAGCGTCAGTCGCGTCCCAGTACGCTGCCTTCGCAATCGGTGTTCTGTGTCATATCTATGCATTTCACCGCTACATGACACATTCCGCCCACCTCATTCGCACTCAAGGAAACCAGTTTCAACGGCAATGCTACGGTTGAGCCGCACCATTTCACCACTGACTTGATCCCCCGCCTACGCACCCTTTAAACCCAATAAATCCGGATAACACTCGGATCCTCCGTATTACCGCGGCTGCTGGCACGGAGTTAGCCGATCCTTATTCGCGCGGTACTTGCAATCGGGGACACGTCCCCGACTTTACCCCCGCGCAAAAGAGGTTTACAACCCGTAGGGCCGTCTTCCCTCACGCGACTTGGCTGGTTCAGGCTTCCGCCCATTGACCAATATTCCTCACTGCTGCCTCCCGTAGGAGTTTGGTCCGTGTCTCAGTACCAATGTGGGGGACCTTCCTCTCAGAACCCCTAATGATCGTCGCCTTGGTGGGCCGTTGCCCCGCCAACCAGCTAATCATCCGCATGCCCATCCCCTACCGATGAATCTTTAACGTGAGAGGGTTGTCCCTGACACGCCACATGGGGTATTAGTCCGCATTTCTACGGGTTATCCCCCGGTGGGGGGTAGGTTGCATACGTGTTACGCACCCGTGCGCCGGTCGCCATCGGGAGTGTTGCCACCCCCATGCTGCCCCTCGACTTGCATGTGTTAAGCCTGTCGCTAGCGTTCATCCTGAGCCAGGATCAAACTCTTCATTGTACATTTTCCATTTTCCCGGAATTGCCAACATGAGCGTCCGTCCGCCCAAGACTTATTGTATGTAATATTCGTGTTCCCTTGACGGTTCGATTTCCTAATCTTACCTTGTGTCTTTGAAAAAACTACATTTCGTTGTTCCACAGTGTCAATGTACGCCTGCCTTCTTTCCTTCCGAAAGCGAGTGCAAAGGTACTGCTTTTCCACGACATGACCAAACGTTTTTGCGATTATTTTTCAGGAATTTTTCTCCGTGCTGTGTATGTGGGTGTTATGCGACGAAAACCGCCCTCACAGCACGGCAGGGACAAGGTTTTTGCACGGCTTTTGGCCCGCGAAACCACACACGCCACGCCCGAGGCGTGCGCCCCGACGTCGGATTTTCCGCACGGGGCCATGAAAAACGTCACCTTTTCACGCAACGCGGGAGAAAAACGTCTCTCCACCGGCAGGCGCGTCACGCCGTCCAACCGCACATATAATATAAGCCCCCCTTTATGGGTATGGGTAGCCAAGGGGTACGCCTATGGTTTGCATGGGATAGGTGTCAGGGGTAAGTCAGGGTTAAATAATAAATTGGTACGGTTTGAAACGCGTATATTGTTGGCAGGCGCGTCATGCCACGTCTCTACGGGATGTTGCATCGTGACATAAAGATAAGATTGTACCAAGTTATTGTTTCATTACAACTAAACTTTTCGACGTTTTTGGAGGTTCCATTGCATTGTCTTATGGTACGGTTGGGCTTGCTCTTTTCTTGCTCTTTTGCTTTGCCGGAACGAGTGCAATTTTATATGGTTGTTATGGCCTCCGCTTTGCTCCCGCAATGCAGGCGATTTCAATAATTTCAATAATTTCAATAAAAAACTTGAGGTCGGTTTTTCACGTGGTCGGGAATATTGTTATTTCTGTGGATATAATATGCTGATAATCATATTCACTGTCCGTATGGACTACGTGGTGAAAAGGTAGGGAGTTTTGATGTGTAGATTTGAGAATCGGGAGTATGATAGTCGATTTACATAAGTTTGCCAAGCCAGAAATCACCAGTCGAGAGAAGCGTGTCAAAACCAAGGGCAGATGCAGTGTCAAGGTTTTTCTGCAAATCATCAACGAAAACACTCTCGGCGGGATTTATTCCCGTATGGCGGATGAGCTCATTGAAAATGGCAGGGTCAGGTTTGGCAAGGTGCATTTCGTTCGAGAGAAAAAGGTCGTCAAAATAGACGAGCATATTGTCACGCGACCCTCCGAAGCACTTCTCATAAATACGCTCCATGTGCGCATCGTTCGTGTTTGAAAGCATGTAAGTGCGTGCGCCAGAGGCACGGAGACGCAGAAGAGCGTCACGCCTTTGCTGCGGAACGTCAAGGATAAGGGCATTCCACGCATCAAGAAGTTGCTTTCGCGTCACCCCTTGACGCATTGAGGGAAGAAGCGAGTCAAGGAAACTGTCAGTCGAAATGTTACCCACCTGAAACTCACCGACAAGCGAGCCTACCGCACCTCCGAGAAGGTCCGCAGGAGTTATGACTGCGTCGTCAAGTTCTTCAGGCAGAAGCGCAGCCAATGCGTCAAGCGACAACTGGGGGTTGATGTCCAGGATGACATTGCCTTGGTCAAAAATATAGTTTCTGTATTTCATCGCCTGTAAACGGACTAACGTTCTGAATCAGTGGAACAAGCAGGTTCTTCAGGATTGGTGAGGGCCTCCTCGTAAATGAGTGGAAGGATTGTCGGTATGAATGACTCAAGTGGGTGGTAAAGCAATGATTGCTGTACGGCGGGTTTTGTCTTTATAGGGACGAAACGGTCAACGATTGCAAAGAAACAGAGTATCGCACTGATAATCAAAGCCCATTTCGTCAAGCCAAGAACACCGCCGAAAATATGGTTCAGTGTCCCGAGTTTCATAGCCTTAAGCAAACGTGTCAGCATCTCCGCCAGAAAATACATACCCCCGCCAAATATGACAAGCACAAGAATATAGCCAAGAGGATAGGCGGTTCCCCTGCTGATTGACAAGTGATTGATAAGGAAACCCGAAAGCACCGGCGAAAAATACCGTGCCACATAAACAGCCATCACCACAGCCACAAGAGCCAGGATTTCCTTAACGACACCACGCCTGAAACCTATCACTGCGCCAAAAAGCAGCGGAATGAGAAAAATTATATCGAGGAAATTCATAACTTATAATAATGGCTAATGCGGAAAAGCATTAGCCATTAAAAATATAATTAGAGTGTCTTTTTGACTTCCACTTGCTCAAACGCCTCTACAATATCGCCGACATGTATGTCGTTGTAGTTGGCGATGTTGAGACCGCACTCAAAGCCCGAGGAAACTTCCTTGACATCATCCTTCATACGCTTGAGAGATGCCAGTTCGCCGGTATAAACTACGATACCGTCGCGTATGAGACGAATCCTGGACGTACGTTTGATTTTACCCTCCTTACACATACAACCGGCGATTGTGCCGACCTTTGATATTTTGAAAGTCTCACGGATTTCGAGCGTTGCGACGATTTCCTCCTTGATTTCAGGGGCAAGCATACCTGCCATAGCGTCCTTCATCTCCTCTATCGCATCATAGATGATTGAATAGAGGCGGATATCAATCTCCTCTTTTTCAGCCATCTTGCGTGCAGCAAGAGAAGGACGAACCTGGAAACCTACGATAATGGCATTTGAAGCTGCCGCAAGCATAATATCACTCTCTGAAATTTGTCCGACAGCCTTGTGAATGACGTTAACCTGAATCTCCTCGGTCGAGAGTTTGATGAGGGAATCGGAAAGAGCCTCGATTGAACCATCAACGTCACCTTTGACGATGACATTGATTTCCTGGAAATTACCAAGCGCAATACGACGACCGATTTCGTCGAGGGTAAGGTGCTTAGATGTGCGAAGACCCTGTTCACGGGCAAGTTGCTCACGCTTGGCGGCAATCTCGCGCGCCTCGTGGTCTTCGTCAAAGATATTGAATTTATCACCAGCCTGTGGTGCGCCGTTCAAGCCAAGGACTATCACAGGTTCGGCAGGACCGGCAGACTTTATGCGCTGATTACGCTCATTGAACATAGCCTTCACACGACCGTATGCAGTGCCGGCAAGCATGACATCGCCTACGTTAAGCGTACCATTGCTGACAAGTACCGTGGCAACATAGCCACGACCTTTGTCAAGGGAAGACTCGATTATTGTTCCTTGCGCCTTACGGTCAGGATTTGCCTTGAGGTCAAGGAGCTCAGCCTCAAGCAGCACCTTTTCGAGGAGTTCCTGTACACCCTTACCGCTCTTGGCAGAGATGTCCTGCGACTGGTACTTACCGCCCCAATCCTCAACAAGGTAATTCATATTGGCAAGCGACTCTTTAACCTTCTCAGGGTTGGCGTTTGGCTTATCACATTTATTGATAGCGAAAACGATAGGAACGCCTGCGGCAGAGGCATGGTTGATAGCCTCGACGGTCTGAGGCATGACATTGTCGTCAGCGGCAACTATAATTATAGCAATATCCGTCACCTGTGCACCACGCGCACGCATAGCGGTAAAAGCCTCGTGACCAGGGGTGTCAAGGAACGTTATGTGACGGCCATCGTCAAGCGTGACATTGTAGGCACCAATATGCTGCGTGATACCGCCAGCCTCGCCTGCGATTACGTTTGACTTGCGTATATAGTCAAGGAGGGATGTCTTACCATGGTCAACATGACCCATGACAGTGACGATTGGAGGACGTGACTGAAGATCCTCCTCTAGGTCTTCCTCCTCCTGAATAGCATTAACGACATCGGCAGAGACAAATTCGGTTTTGAAGCCAAACTCATCTGCGACAATGTTGATTGTCTCAGCGTCAAGACGCTGGTTTATAGAGACGAACATACCAAGGTTGAAGCAGGTCTGAATAACCTGAGTGACAGTGATGTTCATCATTGTTGCGAGCTCATTTGCAGTAACGAACTCGGTTAGTTTAAGAATCTTGGACTCAGCTGCCTCCGCAACACGCTCATCCTGCATCTTCTGCGCTACTGCGTCACGTTTCTCCTTACGGTACTTAGCACCCTTCTTGGCAGCCTTATTACCCTCGGTAAGACGTGCGAGAGTCTCCTTAACCTGCTTTGCAACGTCCTCGTCTGAGACCTGAGCCACATGAGCAGCCTTTTTGTTCTTCTTGCCTTTCTTATCCTTAGGGTCTTGGCGTTGCTGGGCATTCTTTTGGATATTCTCCTGAATGGCGTTCACGTCAACACGACCGCCGCCTATACGGTTACGTTTCTTCTTCTTGCCAGAGCCTTCCTGTTTAGCGGTGTTTCCATTATTTGCGTCGAGATCAATCTTACCAATAACCTTAGTACCCTGGAGTTTAGGAACCTCGGTAGGAATAAACGAAGTGGTAGGTTTTGCGTCCGTGGTCTGAGGTTTAACTTCTGTCTGCTTAGGTTTTTGCTGCTGAGACTTAGGTTGTTGCTGAGGTTTTTGCTGCGTTTTCTGGTCAGCCGTCTTTGCCTTTTGCTCGCGTTCACGGCGTTTGCGCTCCTCCTTCATCTTAGCATTATTCTCACGACGGAGCTCCTCCTTGGTTTTTTTAGGAGGGCGAGTGGAAGAATTTATGGATTCAAGGTCAATTTTACCGACGACCTTGAGGTTATTCTTGACATCTACATTGTCGGCAGGTTTATCCTCGGTATTATTTTTATCCACCAGTTTTTTTGCTTGAGCCTGGCGCTCAGCCTCTTCAGCCGCACGGCGTTCCGCCTCCTCGCGTTCACGGCGGAGACGTTCCTGTTCTGCGGCTTCACGCTGAGTGCGTTCCTTCTCCTCGCGTTCCTGCTGTTCGCGGAGTTCTCGTTCACGCTGTTCACGTTCCTCCTTCTCACGAAGTTCGCGCTCAGCCTGCTCTTTGAGTTCCTGTTCCTTTCGCTGCTGTTCTTGAGCCTTGGCGATACGGGCGTTCTCGATATTCTGAAGAATCTCGGGAGTCGCGAACTCCTTCATGAGCAAATCCTCCTGCTCCTTGGTAAGTTTCGCATTTACATCGCTTTCGATGGACTCGCCCTTCTTCTTCAGGAACTGGGCGGCAGTTTCGGCACTGATGTTCAATGCCTTAATCAACTTTCCTAATCTCGACATATAGATATAATTAGATATTGTTCTCTTTTTTGGGGCTTTCAGGCAATAATTACCTATAGGTTTATTGGTTTTCGTCAGACTCGAACTCGGCTTTGAGGACGCGGATAATATCGTCAATAGTCTCCTCTTCAAGGTCAGTGCGCTGGAGAAGTTCCTCGCGCGAGAGTTTCAAAACGCTCTTGGCAGTTTCACAGCCAATACTGTAAAGAACGTCTATAACCCACTCGTCGATCTCGTCCTTAAAGTCATTGAGATAAACATCCTCTTCGTCAAACACAGCATCATCACTACGGACTTCGAGTTGGTAACCAGTCAATTGACCGGCAAGACGTATGTTGTAACCTCCCTTACCAATAGCCTGAGAGATTTCGTCTGGTTTGATATAAACGTTAGCAATATTGCTGTCATCGTCAAACTGTATAGAAACGACCTTAGCTGGGGTCAAGGCACGAGAAATATAGAGGCTTACATTATTAGTATATTGTATGACGTCAATGTTCTCGTTACGAAGTTCACGGACAATTCCGTGGATACGCGCACCCTTTATGCCGACGCACGCACCTACAGGGTCAATGCGGTCATCGAAAGACTCGACAGCGACTTTTGCCTTTTCGCCAGGTACACGGACAACATTTTTGATTGTGATAAGACCGTCATGGATTTCAGGGACTTCCAGTTCAAAGAGGCAACGGAGGAAATCAGGCGAGGTACGCGACAGGGAAATTTTAGGGTTATTGTTCTTGTTGTCAACGTTGAGTACGAGTGCCCTTACACGGTCACCCTTGCGATATACGTCTGTAGGGATTTGCTCCTCTTTAGGGAGAAACATCTCGTTGCCCTCGTCATCCAAAAGGAGAACCTCACGTTTCCAAATCTGATAGACCTCACCAGTAACGATTGTGCCGATTATGCTTTTGTATTTTTCGTAAAGCGCCTGTTTCTTGATGTCAAGGCTTTTAGAAGCGATTGTCTGTCGAAGATTGAGGACTACTCGACGGCCGAATGTAGAAACGTCTATTGTCTCATAAACCTCGTCGTCAACCTCGTATTCGTCAATTTGGTTAGCCTCGGAGAGTGAAATCTGCTTGTTAGGGTCTTCGACCATACCATCTTCGACGACGATGCGTGTACGCATAATCTCGCAGTCGTTCTTCTCTGGGTTGAAAATTATATTGAAATTCTCGTCAGAACCGTAGATTTTAGCGATTTCCTTGCGGAAAGCATCTTCAAGGATGCTGATGAGAGTGGATCTGTCGATGTCTTTTTCTTTCTTGAATTCGTCGAAAGAAGTCAAGAGAGTAGCGTTTTCGTGCTTAGCCATTTTAGTTAAAATATTAATTTTGTTTGTTTTACTTCGGAGTAACGGAAAGAGATAGTCTCTGTGTATGCCTTTTTGCGCTTGTCGCCCTCTTTCCTGAGCATCAGCGTCTCGTCAATAGAGAAAGAGTCGTCATCCACCGACACAAGTTCGCCTTTGTGTTTGCGTCCGTCGAAGGCAAGAACCTCAACTTGATTACCGATGTTTTTTTGATATTGGCGGAGTACTTTGAAAGGTGATGTAAGGCCTGCGGAGCCTACGTTAAGTTCAAAATCCTCGGTTTCGCGGTCCAAATTAGACTCTACAAACCGACTGAGTTCCACACAAAAGTCAATATCCACGCCTTCGTCCGCATCAACTTCAATAGTTATAACATTGTCCTTGCTGACTGATACGTCAACGAGGAAATATCTGGTATCGTTGATTTTATTTTCTACAAGACTGGCAATCAGTTCTTTCTGTATCATAGCGATTGTGGTATTTAATAAAAAGAAGGGGGTCCCGGTCAAGACCTCCTTCCCACAAAACTTTCACGCTGCAAAGGTACGACTTTTTTCTGTTACCACCAAATGTTTTTGCAATTATTTTCAAATAAAATTGCATTATGTCTTTTTCCTATTTTCTTTGTTTTATGGTACGACATGGCTTGCTCTTTGCTTGCTCTTTTATCAAGTAGGAAGGTATGTTGGTCTCTGCCTTGCTTCTGGAGTGTATGCGATTTCAATAATTTCAATAATTTCACTAAAAAAGATGAGGTCGTTTTTTATGGTGACGCAATCCCAAAGTTAAGAGAGTTGGAGGTAACGGTTTGTTTTTATGTGAGTTATATAAATTTCCAAATAAAAACAAAGCAATTATGGAAAAACGGTATTCCGCATAGACCGTTTAAGAACCTAACCGTTGTCTGTTATGCCACGGCACGATTTCATAAACCTCCTTCGTTCTTCCTCGCTGAATTTCTCAATAGCATATCTAAGCATTGTTCTCGGCATTTTGCCACGCCTTGGCCATAACCAAGCTTTCAGCCGCTCCTCATCCCTTTTCCCAGCCTCGCGCAGCAACCACCCCACCGCCTTCTGCAACAGGTCATGAAGCCTACCTTCTTTCTCCAGAAAAACATCCGCAATGTTATATAAATCATCAAGTTCCCCACTCCTTGCAAATGCCATAGTACTGACAATCCCCACACGCTGCTCCCATATACTCTTGCCGTTACGCGCAAGTTCATAAAGCAAACCCCTATCGTGCGCCAGCAGCCAATCCCCCAAAATGTCGTAGCAACTCAAGTCAACCAAATCCCAGTTGTTAACCCACTGTAGATGGCTGAGATAATATTCCACGCACCATCTCTGCCGTTCCTCGTCCTTCTTGTTTTTCTTGTATATCCACACCAGCACCTGCAACCCCGCCATCCTCATCTCATGGTATTCGCTTGTTACGCACTCTTCAATCTCCTCAACGTGCACCTCACCTTTGACATACTCTTTTACAACCGCCCGTGTCACTGGTACTTTTATGCCGAGGAACTTGTCGCCCTCGCCGTACTGCCCCTTGCCCGTCCTGAAAAACCGTGACAACACAGTCACCTGACTTTCGTCACGCCTCTCCATCATCATCTGGTAAAGTCTCCCCATGACACTATTGATAAATATATCACTACACCCCAGCAAAGAGTTTGCCGAGGTGTAGCATGATTTTACATTTTCTCAAGGGCACGCTCGAATGCCACCACCAACATATAGCCGAATGGTTGTTCTTTCTTGGTCATTTTCTTGTTGTTAACCAAGCTGTTGAATTTTTCTGTAACATAATCAATGTCACCGTACGACATTATCAGCTGACCGTTTTTGAACATATAAAGCACCACGGTCGTGCCATCTTCCTGATTTACCTCAATGTAGTCTTTCATCGCCGCACCTTTGCACCACGCAATAATCTGATTTATACTCTCTTTTGCAGATTCAGCGTCATTGCCAAGGAACATTTTGAACGTCCCGTCTTTCTTGTTCAGGTCTTTGACTTCCACCACGTATTTCTCTTCCGAAATCTTAATTTCGCCAAAGCCGTCTTTGTAGAAACATGTTACTTTTTTTGCGTTTCCACCTCCGCCAAAATTCAATTGGCCGAACATTGCCACGCTAACAAGGCACAGCGTGAATGCCATCATTAACCTTTTCATAATATTTCGTGTTTAACTTTTCCCCGTGACTATTTTCTTAATCTCGCTCAGTTTATTCAATGCCTCAAGTGGTGTCAACGAGTTGATATCCACCTTCAAAATCTCATCACGCACAGCCTCCAGCGTAGGGTCGTCCAGTGCAAAAAGACTCAACTGTATGCCCTCTTTTTTCTCCGCTGGTTTCCCCGCACTTATACTCATACGGCTTTTCTGCCCCTCATCCTCAAATTGTTCGAGAAGGTCATTCGCCCTTGCCACAACGTCTTTCGGCATTCCCGCCATCCTTGCCACATGAATACCGAAGCTGTGTTCGCTGCCACCACGTTCAAGTTTACGCAAGAAAATCACCTTCTTATCCACCTCGCAGACACTGACATTCCAGTTTTTTATGCGAGGGAATGATTTCTCCATATCGTTCAGTTCATGGTAGTGTGTGGCGAAAAGCGTCTTAGCGTGTTTGCCGTTTGTCTCATGTATATATTCCACTATGGACCAAGCTATTGAGATACCGTCGTAGGTACTTGTCCCGCGTCCGAGTTCATCAAACAGCACAAGGCTTCTGTCTGTCATGTTGTTCAATATGGTGGCAGCCTCGTTCATCTCTACCATAAAAGTACTATCCCCTGCGCTGAGGTTGTCGCTTGCTCCTACACGCGTGAATATCTTGTCAACAACGCCTATATGCGCACTCTCGGCAGGCACGAAGCACCCAACCTGCGCCATCAGCACTATCAACGCCGTCTGCCTCAGCAACGCGCTCTTACCCGCCATGTTAGGCCCCGTTATTATCATTATCTGCTGTTTATCGTTGTCCAGGAATATGTCGTTAGGCACATAATGCTCGTCGGCTTTCATCAGCCTCTCTATTACGGGGTGTCGCCCTTGGGTGATTGACAGTACGTCGCCGTCATCCACCACAGGAGGGTTGTAGCCGTTGTTTGCGCTTACGCATGCGAAACCTATCAGGCAATCCAATTGCGCTATATAGTAACAGTCTGTGTGGATGGCTTCTATGTATTCAAGCACAAGTGCCGTCAGTTCGTCGAACAACCTGCGCTCAATCTCGCCGATTTTCTCTTCGGCGGTAAGTATTTTCGTCTCGTATTCTTTCAGTTCCTCAGTTATGTACCTCTCAGCGTTCGCCAATGTCTGTTTGCGTATCCACTCTTCCGGCACTTTGTCTTTGTGTGTGTTACGCACCTCCATATAGTACCCGAAAACGTTGTTGTATCCTATCTTCAAGCTACTTATGCCCGTTGCCTCGGATTCTCGTTGCTGAAGTCTCAACAAGTAATCCTTGCTGTTGAATACTATGTCCCTCAGTTCGTCCAACTCCTCATCCACGCCTTTTGCTATGAAACCTCCTTTGTTCAGGCTGTTGCACTCTTCGTTCAGGGTCTTTTCTATGTTGTCGCACAGCACGTCACATCCGTTTAATGCGTCAGCCATACTTTGCAGCGGTTGGCACTCTTTCGCTTTCAACGCTATCTGACGAATCTGTCCTACAGCCCTCAGTCCCACTTTCAGTTGCCATATATCACGAGGCACTACCCTGCCAACACCCACTTTTGACGATATTCTCTCCATATCCCCAACTTTCGACAGTTGTCCTATGAGCATCTCCCTCATCTCCACGTCACGGAACATATATGTCACAACTTGCTGGCGTGCTGTTATTTCGTTTACGTTTTTCAACGGAAAACTTATCCAACGCCTCAGCATTCGTCCGCCCATCGGCGTTAGTGTGCCGTCAATCACCTGGCAAAGGCTTTGCCCACCAACACCCATTGGCGTGAGCAGTTCAAGGTTACGCACCGTGAACCCGTCCATCCACACGCTACGTTCGTCGTCTATCCTCGCTATTGATTTGATATGGCGTGTGTTGGTGTGTTTCGTCTCGTCCAGGTAATAAAGTATCACGCCAGCCGCTATAAGCCCTGCCTTGAATTTGTCAACGCCAAATCCTCTTAAGTTCTTGACCTCGAAGTGGTTCAACAACCTCTCTTCGGAGTTTTCTATTGTGAACATCCATTCCGACATCTGCTGGAATCTCCATTTCGTTCCTATGGCGTTTATGGCCAAGTCCCTCGTACCCTCCTGATATAGAACCTCTTTAGGTTGGAAAGATTGCATAAGTTTCTCTATATGCTCAGCGCTTCCCTCCGTGACGAGGTATTCGCCCGTGGTTATGTCCAATAGGCTAAGGCCCACCACCCTTTTGTCTATGACAATCGAGGCAAGGAAGTTGTTCTCTTTGACTTCCAACACGTTGTCGTTCATGCTTGTGGCAGGTGTGACAAGTTCTATCACGTCACGTTCAACTAACCCTTTGGCTTTTTTCGGGTCTTCCATCTGCTCGCAAATTGCCACTCGAAGGCCATGCCTTATCAGTTTCGGCAGGTAGGTGTCAAGGGCATGGAACGGAAATCCCGCCAACTCAACGAATTGCGCCGCACCGTTTGCCCTACGCGTTAGCGTTATTCCAAGAATGGCACTCGCTTTTATCGCATCTTCCGAGAATGTCTCGTAAAAGTCGCCTACACGGAACAACAGTATAGCGTCAGGATATTGCCCTTTAATCTCCTGATACTGTTTCATTAACGGGGTCTCAACTACTGCCATGATTTTATTTTTTCTTCGAAGCTGCCATTGCTTCCTGTTTTTTTAACTCTTTTATTATCCTATAGGAACGATAAATACCCAATTCCCCCGCTTTACTCATATCCTCTTTCGCACGTTCAATGTCACCGCTGAGCATATACGTCAACCCTCGGTTGAAGTACGCTTCGCCCAGCCCAGGCTCAAGTTCCACCGCCTTGTTGTAACACTGGATAGCCTTATGGTATTCTTTCTTCATTGTCAGCATATTACCTTTGTTGTACCATGTAAATCCAGCTTTTGGCATTAAGTCTATGGCTTGTTCCATATCCCTAAGCACCAGTTCCCACTCTTTAGACAATGCTTTCCCGCTCAATTTATGTTCGTTGGCTATCTGTTCCGTTAGTGCCTCATATTGTTTGTATCTTATGCAGGCTCTCATGAAATAGGCTATCCCATCATCCACGCCATAAACTATTGCCCTCGTGAAATCGTCCAAGGCATTGCCAAAATCCTGAAGTGCGGCGTAGTCCAATCCCCTCAACAGATACAATACGCCGTTATATGGTTGGCTGACTATTGAGCGTGAAAGCCCTTCAATCTCCGAGAAGTAGTAGTTCGTTATGCTGCTTGTCAACGGTGTCTCTTTCGTCACCATATAGAGGTCTTTGCCTTTCAGGTATTTTTTCACGAAGTCTTGGAGTTCCAGCGGATTGTACTCTTTGTTTATCAGACTGTTTTGGTCGCTGTGGTAGTACGAGATTATGAAGTTGTCCTCGTTACTAAGATCTATCCTCTGGTTCTGCACCAGTCCGCGCACCCCGCTCTCTGTCTCTGATTCCTCTTTGCTTGACACGAACATGCTGGCTACGCTCTCTACTATTGATTCTTCACTAGCAACTTTCGCTTTTGTCTGCAACTGGTCTTTTTTCTTGGGTTTCCTGCCGTTTTTGTGGTCTTCCATCAATCTATAGGCAGCCTCTTTGTCAAGGTACGCCTCTTTAGGTTTCCTCTGTTTCTCATATTGCTCCGCCCTTGCGTAGTATGCAGGGACGAATGTCGGGTGACGCTCTATTATTGTCGAGAAGTCCGTTATCGCCTCTTTAGTGTTACCAAGGAATGCGTTTACGACACCTCTCTGGTATATGGCTTCATCCAAGTCTGGCTCTATTGTTATCAGTTTGTCAAGGTCGCTCAACGCATTGTTGTGGTCGCCCAGTTCGCAACGCAATAAAGCCCTGTTGAATAATGCGTTGACGTTGCTTCCGTCCAACTCTATGGCTTTACCGTAATCCGCCATCGCCTCCCTGAATTTGTTGCGTTTGTAGTTTATTATACCCCTGTTTATATATACGTTGGGATTGCTTGTCCCGAGTTTCACCGCTTTGTCGCAGTCTATCAACGCCGAGTCTTCCTCTTCAAGCATCAGATATACGAAAGCCCTTGCGCTGTACGCCATCTCATTGTGTGGTTCTTCGGCCACAAGGGTGTTAGCCACCTCTTTCGCCCCTATAGTATCACCCATTTCTACCTGCAACCGCATTTTCTCCAGTTTCAATTCTGTCCATTTTGGCGATTGTCTCACCATCAATTCCAACACCGCCATTGCAGAGTCCAGTCTTTCCGTAGCTTCGTATATGTTTACGAGGTTTATCCTGTACGTGACGTTTTCAGGGCTGTATTCCAACGCCATCTGCATGTCTCTCTCTGCCTCTTCCCATTTTTCCATCCTGCAAGCCACGAATCCCCTCGAGTAGTAAGCCATTGGCATGAAAGGGTTTCTACGTATGACACTGTCGAGGTCTCTTTTCGCACCATCGTAGTCCTCAAGGTATATTTTCGCCACTGCCCTGAAGAAGTATGGTTCTGCCAAGTTCGGCTTTACCTGTATCACTTTGTTGAAGTACTGGATACTAAGCACATAGTCTTGAAAGTATAGCGCACTCCGCCCTACACTCATCAGCCTGTCCGTGTTCAATTGCGCACACACCACACCACACGACGCAACCATAAGTAGTATGTATATAACCGCTTTCCTCAAGAGTTACATCCCCCTCTTTCTCAGGAAGTTCAACACCCACTCTTCGTTGTTTCTCGTTGGCACGAGCGGCAGTCTCAATACGTTGTCTATCATCCCCATGCACGACAACACGCTTTTCACCCCCGCTGGGTTTCCGTCTGCGAACAGCACCTCTATCATCTCCACGAAACGGTAGTGTATCTCTCTCGCACCGCTCAGGTCACCATGCAGAGCCAGTCTTACCATCCTCCCGAATTCTTTAGGGAATGCGTTGCCTACAACAGATATTACACCCACCGCGCCAAGTGCTATCAGTGGAAATGTTATACCGTCGTCGCCCGAGATCACCATAAAGTCCGTGCGTTTGTTTTTTATTATCTCGTCTATCTGACGGAAGTTGCCCGAAGCCTCTTTTATTGCCACTATATTCTCGAAGTCGTGCGACAATTTGATTGTCGTCTCTGCGGCTATGTTCACCCCTGTACGTCCTGGCACATTATATAAAATGATAGGCATCGTCGTGCTTTCCGCTATCGCTTTGTAGTGTTGGTAGATACCTGCCTGCGATGGTTTGTTGTAGAATGGTGCCACGCTGAGTATAGCGTCAATGCCCTCGAAGTCTTGTCTGCTTATCTGCTCCACAACGCCCATCGTGTTGTTGCCTCCTATGCCTAAAACTATTGGTTTGCGACCTGCGTTGACCTCAAGCACTGTTTTTATGACCATACGTTTCTCTTCGTCCGACAGCGTAGGTGTCTCGCCCGTCGTCCCAAGTATGACGAAGTAATCCACGCCCCCTTCTATCTGGTACTCAACCAGTTTTCTGAGAGCGACATAATCCACCGTGTAGTCTTTTTTGAATGGTGTCACCAATGCGATCCCCATCCCCATCAGTTTGTTGTTGAATATCATTTGACCTCGTTTGTTTTTATCCTTTTTTTCTTCAGTTTCTCCATCAAACCGTTGTAGTATTTCGCATACAACACCACGAAACACCTCTCCCCTCTCATAGCATTCACCAGTTTATCTACCCATTTTTCCACCTGTTTTTCCTCATTTCCCTCACTCTGCACCTCCCCCAATCCCTTCACATCGCCCAATCTGAACAACATTTCCGCTTTTTTGTACCTTTTTTCTATCGAATCCCTTCCGTGGCTTAATCCCTCGACCATCTTCCTTGTCTGTGCGCCTATCTCTTCCGACAGGCTTTCGTATGCCACGCTGCTGTCAAGTGCCATGACGTTTTTCCCCTCTATCAGAGCCACTTGCTGGAAATATGAGTCCATTGCCGCATCTTCCTCCCCCCTCTCGTACATGCTCCTGCAAATCTCATTTTCCCAAATCATTTTCACCGCCGCTGGTTTTAGCATCTCCACTTTGCCCAGCGTTATTTTACCATCCACTCTCAGTATCGAATCTACCATAGCCGCCTCTCGTTTCGTAATGTTTGCAGAAAGCGTTGTCGATGAGTTGTTTAGCATTTGTTTTATTTTGTCCCACGATGCCTCTTCGTTGTATTCACAGACCACCGTTTTCGTGCGGTTGTAGCATTTGAATACGTTTTTCACGCCTATCAACGAACTGCTTGGCAGCATGTTATCGACGAATAGTATATACGACTCCCCTTTCAGTCCTCTTCCTTTCACGCTATAAAGTATCTGACCACAGGCACTCCCCACAGTCGCAATCAACATCGTAAATATCAAACATTTCCTTATCAATGAGTTTACTTTATCATTTTCAAGTATTTAACTATCTGGTTGTATATCTCCACCCTTTCGTTGTATCTCTCCATCGCCTCTACGTCCTCACCGAAGTCAGGACGTTTCATCTCAATCTGCATGTCGTATGGTGATACAGCTAATTCCTCTTTCACTTTCCCGCACCTCATCAATGCCTTCACGTCTAACATAAAGTGCATCAACGGATAAATAAGGTGTGTCGTCAGGTCAATCACCAAGTCGTACTGCTCGTTCAGTATTACCGTTTTCGCCGAGTCACTGCTGTATTTCCCCAACATTCCCACGCTTTTCCTGTCTAATACCACGAAGTTGTCCCTCGACATCGTCGGCGACACTTTCACATCGACGAACATACACGCCGACACCCTTTTCCCCTCTTCCTGCAAACCATATATCAGTTGCTGCACGTCGTCGTTCTGCTCTTCGACGTTGCTTTCAAAGATTACCATGACGCTCCGTATCTCGTTCCATCTCTTGCATTCCGAGTTTGTCCTGAAGTTCCTGACCCTGCGGTCAATCTTCGTTTTCTTTAAGTAGTCGAGCAAAATCATTTTCGTCTATTATTTTCACACCGAGTTTCTCGGCTTTTTCCCTTTTGGCAGGACCCATATCGCTTCCTGCCAGTATATATGTTGTTTTTGCACTCACGCTGCTGCCGTTCTTCCCCCCATTGGCCTCTATCATCTCTTTGTATTCCTCCCTGCTGTGCAACTCGAATTTTCCGCTCACCACGATGGTCATTCCCGCCAGTTTGTCCGAAACTGCCTTCCTCTCCCCCTCTCCTTCCATTTTCAACCCGTACCTCCGCAATGCCTCTATCATCGTGACGTTTTTAGGGTCAGCAAAGAATGCAACGACGTTGCGTGCTATCTTTTCCCCTATGTCTGCCACCTCTGTCATCTCTTCTATCGTCGCATTGCGCAGTTGGTCTATACTGTTGAATCTTGCCGCCAGCTTTTTTGCTATCACCTCGCCGACGTTCCTTATCCCTATTGCGAATAGCACCCTTTCGTATGGCACTTCCCTCGATTTCGCAAGTTCCGCCAACACATTCCTCGCACTTTTGTCCGCAAATCCGTCAAGCATTCTCAAGTCATTGTATGTCAGCGAATACAAGGCTTCTATGTTCGTCGCTATACCCGTCTCGTACATGTCCGCTATTATCTCCGACCCTATACCATCTATATTCATCGCCTTGCGCGACACGAAGTGTTCCATCCTGCCTTTTATCTGTGGCGCGCAACCTGTCTCGTTCGGACAGTACCATGCCGCCTCTTCTTCGTTCCTCACCAGTCTCGTTCCACATTCCGGACAATTTTCTATGAATCCCACCCTCTTTGCGTTTTCGTTTCTCTGCGATTTTTCCACAGCTGTTATCTTCGGTATTATCTCGCCTCCTTTCTCCACATAGACCATGTCGCCTTCATGCAAATCCAACGATTTTATGAAGTCTTCGTTGTGCAGTGTCGCCCTACGCACCATCGTGCCTGACAGTTGCACCGCCTCAAGGTTTGCCACTGGTGTCACCACGCCTGTCCTCCCCACTTGGTACGTCACCTCCGTCAGTTTCGTCAACGCCTGTTCCGGTTGGAATTTGTACGCTATCGCCCATCGTGGGTTTTTGGCTGTAAATCCAAGTTCCTCTTGTAGATCGAAGTCGTTCACTTTCAGCACAATCCCGTCCGTTGCTACTGGCAATTCCTTTCGTGCCACGTCCCAGTGTGCTATATAAGCCATAACCTCGTCGAGGTTGTGGCACAGTTTCATATCCCCGCTTACGTTCATTCCCCACTCTTTCGTTTTCTCCAATTGCCCATAGTGTGTAGCCATCGGCAACTCCTCGCCTAAGGTGTAGTATATGTATGTCTGCAACCCTCGTCTCCCCACCTCTCTGCTGTCCAACAGTTTCAGCGTCCCCGAGGCTGCGTTCCTCGGATTAGCGAACAGCTGCTCTTCCTCATCCTCCCTCTCTCTGTTCAGTCGCTCGAAACTCTCCCACGGCATCAGCACCTCGCCCCTGAACTCAACGTTCTCAGGGTAATCCCCTTCAAGTCTCTTTGGCACGTTTCCTATGTATTCAACGTTCCTCGTCACGTCGTCCCCTACCCTGCCGTCACCTCGCGTGACTGCCTGCGTCAATTTCCCGTTTTCGTATGTTATCGAGATGCTCGTACCGTCGAATTTCAGTTCACACACCACGTCAAAATCCCTGCCCACCATTTTTTTCGTCTTTATATACCACTCTCGCACCTCTCCCTCCGAATATGTGTTGCCCAACGAAAGCATCGGGTATCTGTGCCTAACCTGCCTAAACCCCTTCTGCAAGTCACTTCCCACTTTCTGCGTTGGGCTGTCAGGGTCGAAACACTCTGGGTGTTCTGCCTCTAAGCGTTCCAACTCTTTCATTTTCAAGTCGAACTCTTTGTCTGATATCAACGGCTGGTTTAGCACGTAGTAGTGGCGTTCGTATTCCCTCAACTCTCTTCTGAGGTCGTCTATCTCTTTCATTTGTCCAAATAAAATTCTTTTGTCATATTTTTGTATTCTTCCGAATATATATGCCTTGCCTTCTCTATGAACATCTCCCTCTCCTCAACCTCGCCAATTTCAACGTTTTTCCTCATTTCTATCATAATCCTCTTGCACCCTGCGTTTTCCATCGGCCTTACACGCATAATCCTACTTAATGCGAACCCCACTCCCTCCGCCTCGTGTATAAACGTCCCTTCCTGTTCGTACGGCAGTATCACGCTCAGCCTCCCCCCATCGTCCATAATGTCCCACGATTTCCCCACAAGGTCACTCGTTGTCAGTGTCTCCGCATGTCGTGCATTCCTTCTCCCCTCGTCGGGGCATTTCAATGACCTCACGAAGAACGGCGGGTTGCATACCACAGCGTCAAAGCCCCTCCCCACCCAGTCCTGCAACGCACTCCCCACTATCTCCACCCTCTCCGCGAATGGGCTGTTTGCCGCATTCCCCACAGCATCCTTTATAGCATCGCCATTTATCTCTATGCCTGTCACCATCGCCGTCTCGTACCTCTGCGCCATCATCAAGGCTATCAACCCCGTCCCTGTACCTACGTCCAGGATTCTCTTCCCACCTTCAGCCCAAGCACCCAACAGCACCCCGTCAGTCCCCACCTTCATCGGTGCGTGTCCCTGGCTCACCACAAACCTCTTGAACCTGAAATCCGCACTCATCCTCACCTCCTTTTCTTTTCAAAGAACGAGGTCACGAGCGTCGAGCATTCGTCCGCCATCAAACCAACCCCCACTTTCGTTTTCGGGTGCATTATCTCAGGCGCAAACCTCCTGTAACCGTTTTTCACGTCTTCCGCACCAAACACCACCCTTCCCATCTGGCACCACCTCAAAGCCGCCGCACACATCGTGCAAGGCTCTAATGTCACATATAACGTGCATTCCGTCAGATATTTCGCCCCAAGCGTATTCGCCGCCGCCGTTATGGCAAGCATCTCCGCATGTGCCGTCACGTCTTTCAGCCTCTCCGTTTGGTTATGGGCTCTCGCGATGATTTTGTCCCCTGCCACGACTATCGCCCCGACAGGTATCTCATCCTCCGCCTCTGCCCTCTTTGCCTCGGCGAGTGCCTGTTTCATATAAAAACCGTCATCCACGGCGTCACCTCTCCTCATTCAGCGTATATGCCAACATGTCAGCGAACCTCTCAACCCCCTCTCCTATCCTGTTCCCGATCATAGGCCGCAGCATCAACGGCACGTCAGCCTTCACCGTGACTTTCATTCGCGTGTCGTTTTCCGACACCCCGACAAGTTGTATCCACAGGTTTGCTGCCAACGGAATACCTTCCGCCTGGAATTTCAGCATCTTAGGCGACTCCCTGTCTATTATCTTAAGCGTCACGCGCCCAACCATGTTGGCCTTGAATGATACCGAGTCTTCCGTAAACTCAACATCCTCCATTCCCTGCCTCATTTCCGCAGAGATGGCGTCAACGTAAGGTTTCGCGTTTCTCAGGTCAGAGATGCGGTCATAAACCACCCCCTGCTCCCTTCTGATTTGTTTCTGTTTGCTCTCGTAAGTTGTCATAATGGATAGTCGATATTTTTCCGATACAAAGTTACGGAAAAAATCCATAACAAACAAACGTTTCCCCCATTATTTTTCCACAACCCACAAAAAAAGCGAAAGGACACCCTTCCCCAACTTTCCCGAATAATTGTCAAAACAAATGGCGGCTTAATTTACCAGAGATTTACGAGATTTGCATACCGTTGTTGTTTCAGCTGTAAAGTATTGATAATCATATTCACTGTCCGTATGGGCTTGGTAGTGCAATGGTATGGAGTTTTTTTGATATAGGCATGGGTTTTTGAATAAATTTTTCAGTGCATAGGTCATTTTTTTAGTCAAAATACATTGTAGAAAAAATGTCACAAATATCCTTGGAAATGTCGATTTTTATCCGTATCTTTGCGCCCAAATACGTCAAAAGCACACTGAAAGGACAAAATAATAAAAATCAACATATTATGGACACTAAACTCCAAGAACTCACTGAGAAAATTTACTCGGAAGGCGTTGAGCGCGGCAAAGCACAGGCGGACGAGATAGTCCGCAAAGCCAATACTGAGGCAGAGGCAATCCTCGCCAAGGCTAACGCTGACGCAGCCCAGGTGATGGCAGACGCGAAACGCCGTGCCGCCGAACTTGACAGTAACACACGCTCCGAGCTGAAACTCTTCACCCAGCAGGCTGTCAATTCGCTGAAAACCGACATTGCCAACCTTGTCACCAACCGCATCACCACCGACGCTGTCAAGGCCGCAACCTCTGACGCTGCTTTCATGCAGGGCATCATCCGCTCAATTGCCGAGGCATGGGTCAAGGACGGCAACGTGACTATCGAGACAGCCAAGGCTGACGAACTCACCGCTTTCTTCAAGGCCAACGCCGCCGAACTGCTGAACAAAGGCGTGCAGGTGAAAAGCTCGAAAGACGGTCAGACATCGTTCACAATAGCCCCTGAGAAAGGCGGCTTCAAAGTCACTCTCGGCGATGACGAACTCATAGCATACTTCAAGGAATTCATGCGTCCTAAACTGGTCGAAATGCTCTTCTGACAATGAACTACTACTATTACATAGCGGGTATGCCCGACATCAGCCAGAACAACCCGAAGTCGATCCCTGACCTTGAGACTCTCCGCGAGGAACTGCGGGAGGAACTGACAGCGGCAGACTTCAAACTGTTCTCCCTGATTGCCGAAGGTATGGATAACGCAGATGTCAAGCAGTATGTCAGCCGTTTCGACAAGGATCCAGAGTCTGGCGAGCCTATCGAACTTTCCGACGAACAGCGTGCCGCACTCTACTACGAGTTAGGCATGAAGTCACGGAACAAATTCGTCCGCCAGTGGTTTGAGTTCAACCTGAACATCAACAATATCCTGACGGCAATAATCTGCCGTGACAATGGCTGGGACATCCGCAAGGCCGTCGTGGGCGACAACACCGTCGTCAACACCATCCGCGAAAACCTGACCGCCCGCGATTTCAACCTGAAGGCGGAACTGGACTATTTCCCAGCACTTCAGCAGATTGTAGAGACAGACAACCTGATGGAACGTGAACAGAAAATCGACGCACTGAAATGGCAATGGCTTGAGGACAACACGTTCTTCGAGTTTTTCGGTGTCGAGAAAATCATTGCGTTCTACATCCGCTGCACGCTGCTGAACCGCTGGAACATCCTCACAGTCGAGGAGGGCGAGCGTGTCTTCCGCGAAATCATAGACAACCTGAAGAAGGATGTCAAATTTTAGCCATTGGCTGTTAGTTAATAAAAAAACACATAATTATATATGACAACAGGTAAAGTTAAAGGCATCATCTCCAACCTTGTGACCGTTGGTGTTGATGGTCCTGTATCACAGAACGAAATCTGTTACATCACTATCGGCAAAGTCCGCCTCATGGCTGAGGTGCTGAAAGTGAACCGTGACAACGTGTTCGTTCAGGTGTTCGAGTCAACCCGTGGACTGAGGGTTGGCGACACCGTCGAGTTTACCGGGCACATGCTTGAGGTGACCCTGGGTCCAGGTATGCTGAGCCGCAACTACGACGGCCTGCAGAACGACCTTGACAAGATGGAGGGCGTGTTCCTCCGCCGCGGAGAGTCAAATTTCCCACTTGACGAGGAGCGTCTTTGGGATTTCAAGCCATTAGCAAAAGCCGGCGACAAGGTTGAGGCGGCATCATGGCTCGGCGAGGTGGAAGAGAACTTCCAGCCACACCGCATAATGGTACCTTTCGTGATGGAAGGCACTTACACCGTGAAATCGGTAGTTGCGGCAGGTAAGTACAAAATCAAGGACACTATCGCCGTAATAACCGACGCAGAGGGCATTGACCACGAAATCAACATGATACAGAAATGGCCAGTCAAGAAAGCCATCAACGTGCATGTGGAAAAGCCACGTCCTTTCCGTCTTTTAGAGACAGGCGTGCGTATCATTGACACGGCAAACCCAATAGTCGAGGGAGGTACGGGCTTTATCCCCGGTCCTTTCGGCACAGGCAAGACAGTGTTGCAGCACGCAATATCGAAACAGGCTGACGCGGACATCGTCATCATGGCAGCCTGCGGCGAGCGTGCCAACGAGGTTGTAGAGATATTCGTGGAGTTCCCTGAACTGGTTGACCCTCACACGGGCCGCAAACTAATGGAGCGTACCATCATCATCGCCAACACATCCAACATGCCTGTGGCTGCCCGCGAAGCTTCAGTATATACGGCAATGACAATAGCCGAGTATTACCGTGCTATGGGTCTGAAGGTTCTGCTGATGGCTGACTCGACATCACGTTGGGCACAGGCTCTCCGTGAGATGTCAAACCGTATGGAGGAGCTTCCAGGTCAGGACGCTTTCCCTATGGACCTTTCGGCAATCATCGGAGCGTTCTACAGCCGTGCGGGTTTCGTATATTTGAAGAACGGACAGACAGGTTCAATCACATTCATAGGTACGGTATCGCCTGCCGGTGGTAACCTGAAGGAGCCTGTGACAGAGGGCACAAAGAAGGCAGCACGCTGTTTCTACGCCCTTGAGCAGAGCCGCGCCGACCGCAAACGCTACCCTGCCGTCAACCCTATAGACTCATACTCAAAATACATTGAATACCCTGAGTTCGAGGAATATATCCGCACCAAGATTGAGGGTGACTGGATCGGCAAGGTGACACGCATGAAAACCATACTGCAACGTGGCAAGGAGGTGCAGGAGCAAATCAACATCCTCGGCGATGACGGTGTGCCTGTAGATTACCACGTTACATTCTGGAAGTCAGAGGTCATCGACTTCGTTATACTACAACAGGACGCATTCGACAAGATTGACGCCGTCTGCCCTCTTGAACGTCAGGAGTATATGCTCAACCTCGTGATGGACATCTGCGAGAGACAATACCACTTCGATAATTTCAACGATGTGATGGAATATTTCAAACGACTCATCAACGTTTGCCGGCAGATGAATTACTCCGAGTTCAAGAGCGAGAAATTCGAGACATACCGCAAACAAATTGACGACATGCTTGCTGAAACTAAATAATTACCACTATGACAAAAGCATTCCAGAAAATATACACCGAAATAACGGCCATCACCAAGGCCACCTGTTCGCTTCATGCGTCAGGTATCGGTAACGAAGAACTGGCAACAGTTGACGGCAAGCTTGCACAGGTTGTCCGCATCATCGGCGACGAGGTGACCCTACAAGTGTTCGAGGGTACAGAAGGCATTCCCACAAACGCGGAAGTAGTGTTTCTCGGCAAAGCCCCTTCGCTCAAAGTCTCAGACCAACTGGCGGGACGTTTCTTCAACGCCCTCGGATTCCCTATCGACGGTGGTCCCGAGATTGAGGGAGAGGAGATTGAGATTGGCGGTCCATCGGTAAACCCTGTCCGCCGCAAACAGCCATCCGAGCTTATCGCAACAGGTATCGCAGGCATAGACCTCAACAACACACTCGTGTCAGGTCAGAAGATTCCATTCTTCGCCGACCCTGACCAGCCTTACAACCAGGTAATGGCCAACGTGGCACTCCGCGCACAGGCTGACAAGATTATCCTCGGCGGTATGGGTCTGACAAACGACGACTACCTGTATTTCAAGAATGTGTTCTCAAACGCAGGCGTGCTTGACCGTATCGTCTCCTTCGTGAACACGACAGAGAACCCTCCTGTGGAGCGTCTGCTCATCCCTGACATGGCATTGACGGCAGCAGAGTATTTCGCTGTACAGAAGAACGAGAAAGTGCTTGTCCTGCTGACAGATATGACGCTATATGCCGACGCATTGGCCATTGTGTCAAACCGTATGGACCAGATTCCATCAAAGGACTCTATGCCTGGCTCACTCTACTCAGACCTCGCCAAGATATACGAGAAGGCTGTACAGTTCCCTGCCGGCGGTTCAATCACCATCATAGCAGTGACCACCCTTTCAGGCGGCGACATCACTCACGCCATCCCTGATAACACTGGTTATATCACTGAGGGTCAGCTCTTCCTCCGTCGTGACTCGGATGTCGGCAAGGTCATCATCGACCCATTCCGCTCACTGTCACGTCTGAAACAGCTGGCACAAGGCAAGAAGACACGCGAAGACCACCCACAGGTGATGAACGCCGCCGTACGTCTGTTCGCCGATGCGTCAAACGCCAGGACAAAACTTGAGAACGGTTTCGACCTTACGAACTACGACGAGCGTTGCCTGAAGTTCGCACACGACTACTCAGACAAGATTCTGGCTATAGACGTAAACATCAACACTACGGAGATGCTTGACACAACATGGAACCTCTTCCACACATACTTCAAGCCAGAGGAGGTCAACATCAAGCAGGAACTCGTAGAAAAGTACTGGAAATAATAATCAATTAGCCAATGGCTAACGGCTAACAGCCAATAGTAAAATATGGCAATACAGTTTCAATATAACAAGACATCGCTCCAAGGTCTCGAAAAGAACCTGAAAATGCGCGAGCGTACCCTCCCGACAATCAAAAACAAGGAGAGTGCCCTGCGTATTGAGGTGAAACGAGCCAAGGACGAGATAATTGCCCTCGAAAACCAACTGGAGGAGGCCATCCGCTCATACGACAAGATGCTGGCACTCTGGGCAGAGTTCGATGCCACATTACTCACGGTTGAGGATGTGGAACTCGGCACAAAGAAGGTTGCGGGTGTCAAGGTGCCTGTGATAACAAACATAAAATATATCACGAAGCCCTTCTCCGTCTTCTGCTCCCCCAAGTGGTTTGCCGACGGTCTCTCTGTTCTCAAGAAGATGGCTGAGATAGGTCTTGAGCGCGAGTTGTGCGCTGAGAAAGTCCGCTTGCTGGAATATGCCCGCAAAAAGACCACCCAGAAAGTCAATCTTTTCGAGAAGGTACAGATTCCTGGTTATCAGGATGCTATCCGCAAGATTAAACGCTTTATGGAAGACGAGGAGAACCTATCCAAGTCCAGTCAGAAAATCGTAAAAGCCAAACGCGTATGATCTCTAAAATGACAAAATACGATTTCCTTGTGTTCCATGCAGAGTATGAGGATTTCCTGCGCAAGTTGCGTGACGTTGGCGTTCTCCATGTCACACAACCCGATGAAGGAATCAAGGAAACCGATGAACTAATCAATAAAATGCAGTTGAAAAGTGCCGTCTCTCGCACCATCGAGCATGCCAAGGCGTTGCTCGGCAAGGAGGATAAAGAAGCTGCACGTTCAACGAACGATTTCGACGAGGCTATAGCGCTTATCAATGATTTCGATAATAAAGAAGCTGAAATCAACCGCATTAAGAACGAAATCAGCTCTTTGCGTTCACTCAGCGCACAGATGTCTGTCTGGGGAGTTTTCTCGCCTGAACGCATCGCCGAACTTGAGGAGAATGGCGTTAAGGTTGAGTTCCGCTCCTGCCCTATCGCCCGTTTCAACCCTGAGTGGAAAGGCTCTTTCGAGATTTTCAATAACGGTGCGACGACTTTCTTCGTTAAAGTCTCGTCAGAATCCGCCCCTGCCGACGATATGGAGTCTGACACATTCCAAATGGCAGACTGCGACTACAAGCACATTGACGCTGAAATCTCTGCAATGGAGAACGAACAGGCAAGGCTCGAAAATGAGTTGAAAAACTTCGCTATAGCAAACCTCGCAAATTTCAACGAGGTGCTGCTACAGATTGACGACCGTATCAATTTCGATAATGTACTGCTCAGCACCACTCACGCCGCTGAGGATTCCGTCATGCTTCTCGAAGGTTATTGCCCTGACGAATGTATTGACGCCCTTAACGAAATGCTTGAGAAGGAGGGTGTATATTACGAGTCTCATAACCCTGCACTCACTGATAACGTCCCTATCAAACTGAAAAACAACTCCTACTCACGTCTGTTCGAGCCTATTATGAGACTCTACTCGTTGCCAAACTACTCCGAGCTTGACCCAACGCCTTTTATTGCGCCTTTCTTCATGCTCTTTTTCGGACTTTGTCTTGGCGATGGTGGATATGGACTTATAATCCTTATTCTCTGCGCAATACTCAAACGCAAAGTTGCTGCCGACAAACGTGACCTGCTCTCACTTGGCGAATGGCTTGGTGCAGCGACTCTGTTCGCTGGCATACTGACAGGCTCTTTCTTCGGTGTATCGCTCGACTCTGTAACTTGGCCTTGGCTTGCCAACATCAAGCATTATTTCCTGACAGATGCCAACTACAAGGCACAACTGGGAGGCTACAGCCCAATGATGGTTCTTGCGGTAGTCATAGGACTCGTGCAGATTTTCTTCGGAATGGCAATCAACTCAGCCAAGATTATAAAGCAGCATGGCGTAAAGTACGCTCTTGCCCCAATAGCTTGGATTACAGGTCTTCTCGGAACGGCAGCTTGTTTCGGTCTTCCTGCTCTCGGCATTGACATTCCTGTAGGAGTAAACTATTTCTTCTATGCGTTGATTGGTCTGAGCGTCCTGCTGATTCTCCTCTACAACTCGCCTGACAGTTACAGCAACCCTGTTGGCGGTTTCTTCAAGAACATCGGCTCTGCTCTTTGGTCAACTTATAATATGGCTACAGGACTTCTCGGTGATACGCTTTCGTATATCCGTCTCTTCGCCCTTGGCCTTACAGGTTCAATCCTCGGCAGCGTGTTCAACCAGCTTGCTTTCCAATTTGGCGGAATGGTTCCTGTCCCAGGTCTTAACTGGCTCGTGATTCTGCTCATTCTGCTGTTTGGTCACTCGCTGAACTTCGGTCTGAATATGATTGGAGCTTTTGTTCATCCTCTGCGTCTGACTTTCGTGGAATATTACAAGAACTCTGGCTTTGAGGGTGGTGGTCAGGCATATAACCCTTTCCAAAAACTCTCTGCCGAGAAATAAGTCAAACATTATCTATTAAAATAATAACAAAAAAAACAAATAAAACAATTACAATTATGAATCCACTTCTTTTAGCTTACATCGGTGTCGCAATCATGGTTGCGCTCTCATGTATCGGCAGCGCCTATGGCGTGACAATCTGCGGTAATGCGGCAATCGGTGCCCTCAAGAAAACACCAGGACAACTTGGTTCTTTCATCGCACTCTCCGCTCTCCCTTCCACTCAGGGTCTTTACGGTTTCGTAGGCTATTTCATCGCAAGCTCATTCCTCAATGACGCAATCACCGAGCTTCAGGGTGTAGCTCTCTTCGGTGCAGGTCTTGCCATGGGCTTTGTAGCACTCTTCTCTGCCCTCCGTCAGGCTAAGGTTTGCGCTAACGGTATCGCAGCTATCGGTCAGGGTAACAACGTATTCGGTGGTACAATGGTGCTTGCCGTGTTCCCAGAGCTTTACGCTATCCTCGGTCTCCTCGTACTTATCCTCGTTACTGGTACAATCTAATTTATACTCAGTATATTACAGAAAAGACAACACTTTTCACAGTGTTGTCTTTTTTTGTCGAAAAAATGACGGTTTATTCTTTTGTCATTTCAAAAAAAATCAGTAACTTTGCACTGCTTATTATAAAATACCGTATTAGGCTCAAAACTATGGAAATCAAAATAATAAACCGTTCAACCAATCCTCTTCCCGAGTATGCCACCTCTGCTTCCGCAGGTGTTGACCTCCGCGCAAACCTCAAATCACCAGTAACCCTCAACCCTTTGGAACGCCGTCTGGTACCTACAGGGCTTTTCATACAACTTCCCGTAGGTTACGAGGCTCAGATTCGCCCACGCTCAGGGCTTGCGTTGAAACACGGCATAACAGTCCTCAATACTCCTGGCACAATTGACGCAGACTATCGTGGCGAGATTGGGATAATCCTGGTGAACCTCAGCAACGAGCCATTCATCATCAACCACGGCGAGCGTATATGCCAAATGGTCATTGCACGTCATGAGCAAGCCGAATGGCGACTCGTCGAGGAACTTGACACAACCGAGCGAGGTGCCGGCGGTTTTGGACACACTGGCAAATGACTAAACCTTATACACCTGATACCAGTCTAAAATATGATTATGCGCAAAAATTTAATAATTATACTCCTGCTTACTGCGTTTTTCACCAATGCGCAGAATGCCTTGAAAAACGACTCAGCGTTTCAGGCTCAAGTTGCTGCCGAACGTCTGCAAGACTCAACAAGCCTTGACTACATCAAGTCCCTCTACATTGATGCACTTCGCTACAAGGAGTTGAGTAAAACCACAGGCGACCGTGAGTTGCTGCTCAAGACATTATCAAAACTTGAGAGTTCTATACGCCTACAGGAATCTTTGGATATACCAGCACCGTCCTATTATGCAGCCGCTTCTTTCCAGTTGGCACTCTTCTATCTTGGTTCTCAAAACCACATAGCCGCATATTACTATATCAACCAAGCTCATCATTACGACGAGGACAACACCGAATACCTTGAATATTTGGTGTATATGAATGAGAACAGTGATAATCCAAAATTACACAAACAAGCGATAAAAGACCTTGAGAAACTCCGCAAACTCAACCCCTACAACTCAGACTACTGCCTTCACCTGATAAATTCTTACTGCGACAACGACCAATTCAGCAAAGCCTCACGAGAATTGAACACCTACCGCAAACTGGAAGGCGAGTCTATGGTATATCTTCAATATCAGATTGCCATACTCTTTCGCAGTGGCAAAGACAAGTTGATAGAACAAGCAGTGGCAGACTATATTGAAAGCAATCCGCAAGACAAGCAGAGTGCCGAGATTATGCTGGCGAATTATTACAACCAGGTCTTTCAAGAGGACAAGGCTTTCGCTCTTATCTATCGCAACCTTGACTATATCACGAATTTCAATCTCGACAGGGTACTCAATCCATATATAGGAACTTTTTTTGAACGTGGAGACACTCTTTCCGCATACTTACTGCTTGACACAATCCAGTTGCTCCACCCTTCTGACTTATCCGTATATCAATATTCCATCAACGTATATGAAGCGACGAAAGACACTGCCGCAATTATAAAAACATTGAAGCGTATCTGCCAACTTGACCAACAGAACGAGGATGCCTACGTCTCATTGTTTGAAATCTACAACACTCTACAAATTAATGACTCTGCACACATTATTGCCGTGCAAGGTCATAAACTCTTCAAAAATGACGATTGGGCGCTCCGCCACATCATAAGCCTTGCCACCGATACCCCATTATCTGACTCTCTGCTGACTGTTTGCCGTCAAACAATTGCCATAGCACAAGACCAAAACGTAAAAGCCATCGCCTATCTTTTCATCGGTGACTATATGTTGCAGCACGACTCATTGAAGGCTTCATTTGCGGCATACGACAGTTGCCTTACCTATCAGCCGCAAAATTCCTACGCATTGAATAACTATTCTTATACGCTCGCCACTTCACCAGATGTCACTCCTGAAGACCTCGCTCGTGCCGAAAAAATGGCGGCAAGCGCAATGAAATTCGACCCTTCATCGCCTTCTGTGCTTGACACATACGCATGGATTCTATTCCTGCGCGGCGACGCAATATCCGCACGAATGTATTACGAAAGGCTGACAAGGATATGCGCAGACGGCAAGGCGGAATTTGACGCAACAACATGCTACCATGTCTATTGCGTATATAACAAACTCGGAGAAGAAAGTATAGCGGATTTGTTCCTTGAACAAGCTCGTAAGTTATATAAAGAAGCCCCATCCTCAGTCCACGAACAAGAAATAATCGACTTTTTAAAATAATGAAGAAACTACTTTTTTCAATAGTCTTAATCGCCATGTTGGCTTCATGCAACCTCTCAAGACAAGTTTCCAAGGATTTGAGAAAACAACCTGTCGCCAAGATGGACTCTGCGCTCACAGCACCGGAAATCATAGAATATGCCATACAAAACCAACCCTCATTCCGCACTATGAATATCTCGAAGTTTGACCTTAATGTGCAGTTTGGTCAAGCCTCTTACTCTCTCCGCGGCTCTCTTCGCATCATCACTGATTCAGTCATATCTCTCTCCATACAACCTATGCTCGGGATTGAGGTCGCAAGGATTGATTTCAACACCGATTTCTTCACTGTTTATGACAAGATGAACCATCGTTACAGCGAGACCCCTTACGACGCAATGTATATTGGCACAGGTATTCCGTTCGATTTCCATGCCGTACAATCTATGCTTTCAGGGCAATTCTATTCTATTCCCCACCGCGACAAGCACTCTTTCAAACTTGATAGCAACACGGATTCAACATACGTACTTATTGGCAATGACAACCTTAACAATATGTTCCAGTATTTTGAGATTAGTTTCGGTTCTTTCTTCGTGGCACTTTCTGGACTGCAACGTGGCAAAAGCGTCTCACTGCCTTACGTCATAACTTATTCGGATTGGCGATTGGTCAACAGGAAATACAAATACCCTTTCAAGATTTCCATAGAACTCGACCACAACAAATTCTTCTTCCTTGCCAATGCCTCAATCGAAGAAATCGAGTTTGACAAAGAGATAAATATTACAAAAATAAACCTTGAACGCTACACCCGCGTGCCTTTCAATACTTATTTCACTGAACAGAAAATATAGGTCATGAGATACAGATTGTTAATATTACTGCTGATTACTGCCGTTTTCGCCACAGGACAGACTCGCAAACAACTGGAACAGAAGAAAAAGAAACTGAACCAAGAGATGCAAACAACGTCACGGCTTATAAACGAGACAAAGAAGTCACGCAAAGGCACTGAAAACAAACTCATTCTTACCAGACAATCCATACGCCAAGGGCAGGAGTACATAAACCTGCTGAACACCGAAATCGACGTACTGAACCATGATATAGACTCCCTGCAATTCTCACGTGAGCAAAACCTTCTACGCCTTGAACAACTGCGTGCCGAATATGCGGTAAATGTCAAATTGCTGTACCGACAGTCACACCGCAACGCTTTCTCTATGTTCCTTTACATAATCTCGGCTGATGATTTCACGCAAGGTTTCAGGCGTTTCCGTTACCTACAGAAACTTTCGTCACGCCGCAGGGCAAAGGCTCAGGAAATCAGTGACCTTACAGACTCACTTACCGCCCAACAGAACGAACTCACCGACACGCGCAACCAAAAAGAGGTCTCTATGAACGAGCGTGAGGCACAGCAACGGAAACTTGAGCAACAGCAAAGGGAACAGAAAAAACAACTAAATTCCCTGAAGAAAAAAGAGAAGGAACTGACCGCCAAACAGAAGAGCCAACAGGCTCAAATCAATAAACTCGATAAAAAAATCCAAGAGGCAATCAATGCAGAGATAGCCCGCCAGCAAGCTGCTGCTAAGAAAAAAAAGAAAGACGCTTCAAAAGGCAGCACCACACCATCAAAAGGTTCATCAGGCTCTACGTCGTTTGAACTCAGCAAGGAGGAGAAACTCATTGCTGGCAATTTCGAAGCTAACAAAGGCCGTCTCCCTCGTCCTGTCGAGCGAGGCAACATAACAGGACACTTCGGCGTGCAGCCTCACCCTTATCTCGACAAGGTAACTATCAACAACAAAGGCATATATATCCAGTCCCCTTCCGGCACTGAGGCACGTGCGGTGTTTGAGGGTGTCGTGACTAAAGTATTCTCAATATCAGGCTCCAACCAGTCCGTCATCATACGCCACGGCAACTACTCCACTGTCTATTCAAACCTCACGTCCGTCTATGTTAAGGCAGGCGACAAAGTAACGTCACGCCAGAAAATAGGCAAGATATTCACTGACACGGAGAACGGCAATAAGACTGAATTGTACTTCCTGCTTTATAAGGACAGGGACATTCTCAACCCCGAATCTTGGTTGGCACGATAATAACAAATAAAAATATACTATGAAAGAAAGAACTAAAGTTTTAATCATTGGTTCAGGTCCCGCAGGCTACACCGCAGCAATCTATACCAGCCGTGCAGGTCTCAATCCTGTTCTCTACGAAGGAATGCTATCAGGTGGACAACTCACGCAAACCACTGAGATAGAGAATTTCCCCGGTTATCCGGAAGGCGTTGACGCAAACCAGATGATGATGGAAATCCGTCAGCAGGCAGAGCGTTTCGGGGCAGACATCCGCACAGGTGTCGTGACAAAAGTCGATTTCAGCAAGAACCCAAAGGTCGTCACAATCGACGAGACCACCGAAATCGAAGCTGACACTGTCATCATAGCAACAGGTGCCTCGGCAAAATATCTCGGCCTTGACGACGAGAAGAAATACATGGGCATGGGTGTTTCAGCTTGTGCGACATGCGACGGTTTCTTCTACCGCAAGAAAGATGTTGCTGTTGTCGGCGGTGGCGATACTGCCTGCGAAGAGGCGACATACCTTGCCGGTCTCTGCAACAAGGTCTATCTCATTGTCCGCAAACCTTTCCTTCGTGCCACACAGGTTATGCAGGAGCGTGTGCTGAACAACCCTAAAATCGAGGTTCTCTTCGAGCATAACACGCTGGGGCTTTTTGGCGAGGATGGCGTTGAGGGTGCCCACCTTGTATATCGCAAAGGACAGCCTGACGAGCAACTCCGCGACATCAAGATTGACGGTTTCTTCCTTGCCATAGGTCATCACCCTAATAGCGATGTCTTCCGCGAATATGTCAAGACAGATGCCGAAGGATACATCATCACCGACCCTTACCGTCCAACGACCAATGTTCCCGGGGTCTTTGCCGCAGGTGATGTTGCCGACCCTATCTACCGTCAGGCCATAGTAGCCGCAGGCTCAGGCTGCAAAGCCGCCATGGAGGCAGAGAAATATCTAAAGGAACTCTGATACACCTTGATATTTATTTCGGTGAATTTTTTTAGTTGATAAATAGGACTGATACTTACATTAAGTATCAGCCTTTTTGTTTATCTTTGCCTTCACCACATATCTTCTCTACCGCAAAGGCGATTTTTACAGCAAACGTATTGATAATCTGCAAGATAGAAAAATACTGTAATTATCACAAAAAAATATTGTATTTGTTTGGTCAAGTCAGAAGAAAAGTGTATTTTTGCAGTGTGATTTTTTCACGAAAAGTGTATTTTTAAATGCCCGATTTTTCACGAAAAGTGTATTTTTGCTTATGCTTTACCGCAAGATTTCATCCAAATTTGTTCAGGAAATATCTTCTTGTAGGTGGACTTCCTGATGTGGTAAATACGTTTCTTGCAGAGCATAATCTCGTTTCTATCAGAAGATACCATCCAATCTGGAGAACAAGAAGAAAAGGGTTGTGGCTAAGAATATAGAAGGAAAAGATGACAAACGAATGGATAGTTACCAAAAGGAGTTTGATTATCTGATTTCAGTTGGAATAGCATTGGAAGTACGGGCAATCAGTCAGCCATCATATCCTTTGAAAAAACGAAGGTAAATAACAAATTTGTTTCAAATTATTTTTTTATCATCACTTACTTTGTCAATCAAAGAACCTTCCCAACGATTGCAAAGACGATATGTCAATATATAAAAAAGAATTTGTCATGAATTTCAGGAAAACAAATAATCAGCAGATGCGTTCGGGCAAGGTGGTAGTCCGTTCAATGCTCTCGACACAGGTGGCATGTTTGCTAAACTGTCTCGCGCCCCAACTTGCCGTCATGCTGAACAATATGATGGTGTCACAATTCCTTGGGGTGGACTGTTTCAAAGCATCAAGCGTTTTCAGCCCAGTCACAGGGATGATATTGATACTTATCAATCTCTGCAATCTCGGCCCAAGCCTGCAGGCAGGAACTGCCTACGGAAAGTTGGACTTCAAATCCGCCAACAGACTGCTCACCTTCTCGGTGGTATCCTCCGCTGTGGTCAGCGTCATACCTGCAATCTCAATCTTGGTGTTCAGACATAGGATTGCCGAAATAATGACCTCAGACACCGCAATTTCCGGTTACTTGGTATCCTACCTTGCACCGATTGTCGTCTATCTTTTGCTCAATGCTATTGCGTCGGTACTCAACGCATACGTAACTTCGGCAGGCCATGCAAAAAAAGTCTCCAGAGCGATATTTGTCTCTGTCTTTGCCAACGTGCTTTCTATTTTCCTGCTGATAAAAGTCGCTCACCTCGGGATAGAATCTGTCGGTATAGCTATGTGCATATCGTCAGCGACGAACATCCTGCTGCTATTGCCTATATTCCTGAACGGGCAGTTCCCTTTCCATTTAGACACCAAGGCCATTGGACACTTTACCGATTTCAGAAAGGACTTCGTTCTCTGGGTAAGTGTCATCTCAGGTTCAATATCAAACGCGCTCTTCCAGTTCTTTGTCAACATCACCATCTTGTGCTATCTACCGTCCAACGGGCTATTCGTCTGGGGTATATGTCTGATAGCAATATCCATACCCTATTGCTTCACGGCTGGATTCGTTGATGCCTACATGTACGTTGACGCATTCCTGCTTGGCGAAGACGACAGTGCCGGCAGGTTGAAAATAGCCAAGGTATTCCTCTTTGAAGGAATGTCGGTGTTGCTGCTGCTTGGCTTTGTGTTCATAGGCTTTTCCGATAGCATTGCAATGCTCTTCGGGGCTGAGACTATTGAAATGGCGAGGTCTGTCAGGATACCTATTGTTTGCGCCATCGTCTTCCTTGTATCCAGGGATTGGGGGATATTTTACTCCGTTTTCTCAATCCAGCGAAAGCCATTCGTCAAGATATGCTTTGACACCCTCTCATGCCTCTGCCCTATCCTGCTGGTAAACCTTGCGGCCATTTTCCTTGGTGGCGACAATCTATGGTATGGCTTTGCCGCCTCATCGATATTCTTTCTTGCCTACACTATAGCTGTCAACGTCTATCTTTGCCACAAGGACAGGAACCTTATCCCAATCTTCCTTCTCGACAGATACAAAGAAACCATAAACCTTGACCTCTCGGTGAAGTACTCACTCGACAGTCTGGAGGAGAATATGGATAGGGTACGTCTTTTCCTGAATGTATGCGAGATAAACGAGGAACTCTCGAAGAGGATAGAAATATGTTGCGAGGAACTTATGAACAATATGATATTGACCAAAGCCAAAAGCGACACGTTTGATTTGCGACTATCAGAAGCCGGGGATATGATGTGTCTTTTTGTCAAAAATCTTGGCAACCCAGCCTCGCCTAACATCCCGACTAATATTGTAGAGGAGTTTGTCAATAACGGCAAGATACCTGACATCCGCGACTTGAGTCTATTCTACATCAAGAATTATTCGGATAAAGAGGTATATCACTACGTCTATGGAATGAACATCCTCTATCTACAGTTCAACAAAACCAACCATCAAATTTCACAAGACCATTGATTATGAGAAAAAGCGTTATTTTTTGTGTATTGGTGATATTCTGCCGCATTGCGTATGGGCAGGAGGATAGGCAGATAATGGGTAAAGAGGAGATGGAGGAGTTTGCGGAGGTTATAAATGACTTGGTGCTGGCTGACAGATACGAAGAGGCAGTAAAATTATATGAGGCCAACAAGGATTATGTCAATCCTAAAAAATTGAGCAATGGTGACAGGGGTTGGTGGAGAGAGACGGCAAAGGAATTGGATGAGAAACTGACCATATACAACAGGAGCAAGGAAAGGATCCAGCAGGCGGAGACATCTTATAATGCCTTTGAGTACAGGAAGAGTTGGGATTTGGTCAAAGATATGGCTTGCGACAGCACCAATACTTACAAAGAGTATATTGAGACATTGAGGGTTGTGCGAGACTCGCTGAAGTCCAAACAAGGGATCATCGAGGAGTTGGATGCTAATTTCCAGGATTATGTGGCAAGATTTAGACAAAAAAGATACGATGGGTTATTCGTGCTGTTGAAGAGGGAACATCTGTTGGGATATGTTGCGGAGGAGAATGTCGGAATTATGGGCGAGATTCTCGATACACTGAACGCACAGATAAACAAAGACCCCATAGGGTTGGTCATGAGCGGGAGGCTGAAGGATAGGGAACTGATAAAGAGTGTGTGCGAAAACGACGTGTCAAAACTTCTCTATATAATGAAAACTGATGTCATTCACTATTACAACATGCTGTTTGACACAGAGGCGCAGATAGACAGATACAGGAAATCGGATGAATATCAGAAGAAATTGGCAGAACTTGAGAAAATAAAATCAGAAGCGATGAAAAGGATTTACTGTCAGGAAGAGGATGTTGAAATGGGCGAATACGACAAGGAAAATGGATGTTTCCATGTGCTGATAGGGTCAAACAAAGGTGTGAACCTAACCTACTTCAACTATGCGTCAGCAGCTCCGCAGAAGGCCATAGGGAAGAGGTTCGAGAAGGTGGTCCATGAGGGACTGGAGGTTAACTCGGTGACAGACAGCACTGAGGCAAAAGCATATACAAACGGGGACAAATTCGTACGGCACTACATGATTGTGAGAATGGGAGAAGAGATGGCGAGGAAATATGAAAACAGGCGTTGCCGGATTTTGATATGCTTTGTGCCGGCAGGTGCCAAAGAGTATATATTCACAGCGACAGAGTTTTACAAAGCAAAGAATATGTATGATGTCTTTCAGGTGAAAGAGACATTCCCATACTCGACAAAATGCAGGGTAATACTGTTTGGTGAGGATGATTGACAAAAAGCATACGTAAAGGTGGTATGCGTACCACCTTGCAAAGTGGTACAAAAATACGAACTGACAATATGACATTAGAACAGACATTTCAAAAATGGCAAAGCCTACAGCCATTAAGCGAACGACAGCACCATAAGCTGTCAATCAAAGAACTGTTCCGTTGATTGGTGAAAGAAATATTTGTAGTTGGGATAAGAAGTTAAAACAGATTCTTTGGAACACCATATAAACGAAGTCACTGGCACGGTTCTTTGATTGATAAAGTAAATCAAAGAACCATACCAAAGTTTGTTACATTATCATAAAGCCATACCAGACAGTTTCACTTTCATTCTCTCTGCCCAACTTTGTTCTGTTTCTACGAAATTATAAAAGTTTCTCCACATTTTCTCATTCATTATCTTTGGCAAGTCATTTCTTGAATTTTCCAAATACGATATATAATTATTCAAGAGACTTGTTGCGGCACTTTTGTTTTTCAATCTGAGTTGAGCCAATATCTCAGCCTTGTAGAGGTTGAAATTTGTTGGTTCTAATTGTTTTGCCTTGTTTATCAAAGTCAGAGCTTCGTTGTTTGTTTCAGGCTTGTCGTACAACGCAAGAAGGCAATTGGCTTTAATCAAATAGTCATCAGCAGTTCCAACATTATTGTTTATGTTCTGGGAGGTGTATTCCAAAGCTTCCCTGAAACGTCTGCTATCGTATTTCAGATATGCGGTATTTGTAACAGCGAATGATATCATCTTTTCAAAATTAGCATCCACAGTGTTCGAAGGAGTTCCAACATTATTAATTCGTTCCATTAACGCTGGATGTGTATAAGAGGCAAAATAATAATGGTCTAACCTATCTCTGCGCATAACGTTGACTATCCTGTTCAAAGCAGTTGCCAATGCATTCGTGTCATAACCTAAATATTTGACTATTTTGACAGCATATTTATCAGCCTCGTTTTCTTGTTTATGGTTATACCTCATTCCCATCTTGTATGCAGTTGCCCTCGCCACCGAAAAAGCGGTTGCAGCGGTAGCAGCCGTTATTGCTCCAGGTACATAATATCCGTTTGAAGCGACAGCAGTACCTATTTCGGCAATTCCAGCCATAAAGGTTGCAAATGCAGCGAGTGCCTCAGCACGCTTTTTCTCTTCTTCCATCTTGTTAATGTTAACGACTGAGTGGTCTAAAACGAAATGTGCGATTTCGTGTGCCAATATCGCCACTAATTCATCTTCTGTATGAAGGGCTGACAACAATCCTGTAGTTATGATTATCGTGCCATTTGGGAACGAAGATGCGTTCAATTCTGGATTATTTTCTATCAAAAGGTTCACATTACCAGGTCTTCCGTCGATAAGCGTTGATGGTGCTATCTTGTTAACCAAAGAGTAGAGATAGTCCAAAAGATAAGGGTCGATGAACTCAAGTTCTTTGGACTGAATATAGTCAATATAATCTAAAGACTCAGACTCTAGCTTCTGTCGCAAATTAGTTTGAGATCCGTTTTTTATCAAAAAAGTAATGACATCTTGAAGAACCACGGCATTCCAAACGTCATCGACTGACTTCATATGAAATTTCAATGCTCTGTCAATAGATATGCTTACGGGTACTTTCCTACCATCTTCGAGTATAAGATAATATTCAGTTGATGTTGTACCGTTTGAACTCAAAACATCTGTAGAAATAATTTGTTGTTCTAACCCTTTTATTTTGATTACATCGCCTTTTGAGAATCCTTGATACCTACGATTAACCGTTGCCGTCAAATCAAAATAGGTAGTTTGTGCAAAAGACATAGTTGCCATGAAAACGGCAAAAACGATAAGTAATGTTTTTTTGTTCATATCTTTCATTTTTTATTGTTTTTATTATCGTATATACAAAAAAAGCGCAGATTCAATCTGTCGCTATTTACGGGTATTTGGCGGAACCTCTACTGTACGATAAATTGAACCTACGCCATCATGCGCAGGCATTTTCAACTTATCTCTTCACAGTAAGAAATCGCCAAATTTCGTAAATAGAAGAAATAAAGCAAAATGCTTGTATAATTATGTCTGCTGTTTTTCCGAAAACAGCCAAAACGTTTGCTATACTATATCTCTTTCAGAAATTGCTCCAGTTGAGTTTTCAATGGTTCCAAATCTGTTTCTATAACTCGCCAAAGCTCAATAGGTGCAACTTGATAATAGTCATGTACCAATACGTGACGCATTCCCGCTATCACTCTCCATTCGACCGTTGGATGACTATCCTTGAACTCATTTGTCAACTTGCAGACAGCCTCGCCTATACTTTGGACATTGTATGCGACAGCATGCATCACCAACAAGTCACTGTCAAATGCTTCGAAAGTCATTCCTTCAGTGAACTGCCTAATGTTGCTTATGTTCTGCAACATAAGTTCCAATCTTGCCTTATCACGCAGTGGCTCTCTCATATATCAATACCTTTTCTTTGTCAGCCTGTTCTGCCACAGAAGGGAGAAGTGTTCCTTCTGTCACCAAATCCACCCGTATGCCAAGTAGGTCTTGCAATTCGTACATTATCCTGATATGACCCAATAACGAGACTCCCTGTTCCTCATCAAAACGCACAAGTAAGTCGATGTCGCTGTCAGGTGTCTGTTCGTTGCGGGCGTATGAGCCAAAAAGCCAAGCCTTTACCACTGGTTGTGTGGCAAAGAAATTCCTGATTTGTATTAGCAACGTATCGCTCATAATGCTTATTGCTTATGCCGAGTCTAACGTTTGTATTGAATGAAACAATTCGACAAGATTCAGAGTGCAAAGTTACGAATAATTTTTCAATCTACTATATCGTTCGAGGATATTTTTATCTAAAGATAGATATATATTTGATTTTCAGAGTAATGCGTGTCACGAGTGATTGTTTTTCCCATTTCCCCAAAAAACACCCCCAACTTTTTTATTGAAATAATTGAAATAATTGAAATCGTATTCGCAAACCAAGGAGGCAAATCCCAATGCATATACTTTGCTCCAAGATATTGTGGCTCAGGAAACTTGTAATCAAGATAGTCGTTTTCTGTAAATAAATTATTCATATTCTTATTGTTACTTATATATAAGGGTAACAGGTATTGTGATTCAACTGTCCCAGTGATTGATTTACCCATTTCTTGTATCAGCCACTTTAATCTTATCTAGTTCTTTCTTAGGCTCATTGCCTACAAAGAACAGCGACTGTAGCTTGCAGTCATAGGCAAGACCGAGATTGGCGCAGGATATTGGCATGTCTTTGATTGGCACTTCGTTGTCGTCTTTCATCCATTTGCTTTTCTCGGCTGAGATTGAAGCTACCAGACGCTTCACCAATGACTCGTGCTCATATTCGAAAGTCGTTTTCAGGAACACTTCTGGATACCATTTCATCATCTGCTGGATGAACAATGTCACGCCTACCTTGATGTTCATGGCGAAGAGTTCGGACTCGTTCAGTAGCTTGTATTGATAACAGCAAAAAATGAAAATTATTTCGCAGCAAAGTTACGAAAAAAATTCTACACATACTTAATAAAAACGATTTATTTCCTAACAAATTTTCGTTGCTTCCATTAGAGTGATTCGAGTAATCATTAGAGTGGTTAGAGTAAAAGCGACAAATTCGTTAGAGTAATTTACATCACCTGCCCTCAACTCATATCTCGGCAGAAGCACTTTAGCCTCAGTGCAGACATCGATTATTCAACTTCTATTATTGTCCGTCACATAACCAAAAAAATCAATAAAAGAAATCTAATCTTTTGACAAGAACTTTGCAATCTTTTCTTTGTCTTCCGTCTCATTTGTCCGGTAAAAAGTCAAATTATTAATGACACTTATCTGACTCAATCTTTTGTTGGTCCTTTCGTGTATATTGTGAAGAATCTCCATCCTGGATTTCTCATCATACGTGAAAATATGAATATTCTTACTTTTAAAATACCCTTTATGGACCTCCTCAACATTAGCGATCGTATCAAAGAACAAATTAAAGTAAGCATAGTCTATACTGCCGAAAGACAATCCAAAAAAAATGATAGTTTCCCGTGTAAGTAAATCGAATAATATTTTTGGAGGATTATAATTCTTGTTGAATGACTTGCGCATAAATTCGTATCCATGAGAAATGTTCTCGCCATCACCACATCCCAAAATAATATTGTTGTCTTTCAGTGATCCATGTATGTGGTGACAAGTGAAATTATCATTACAACCTATTTTTCTGGCTATTAGATTCAAATCAGTATAATTGAAGGAATAAATGTTGTATGAATCAGAAAAAGACATTTGCAACACTTTGTGCAAAACCTGTGCGGCTGTTGATTGTATGTCAATTTCTGATTTCTGAGCATTTTGCAAATACAGAGCTAACTTTTCACAAAGCACTTGATAGTCTTCTATATCAACTTTAGTAGTTGTCCTGAAATGTTTCTTTATAGTATCTCCATAAAGATGAAAACCACAAGCATATTCTCCAATAAGTTGTTCCAAATCAAACCATGTCTTATCAGATTTGCTTTTGTTTAGAAATTCAGCAAATTCTGTACATCCTAAATCAAAAGGCCATAATTCAGAGTTTGCAAAATCAATGTACTTAGTCTTTAATTTTAGATCCAAATCGAACCCATTGCCGATAATTAATACAACATTATCCATCGTTTCAAGTATTAGATTTTTAAGTCTTTCTTTTTGAATATCAATCTATTTTTCGCTTAACCGCTTTCTTCAGTTTCTCAATGGTAACATCGCCACGATGCAGCATAGAATGACAGTTAGGGCAAACCATCACGAAATCACTTGGTTTAATCTCATGTTCGCAATTGGTCTTTGACAGTTCAGTCTTATGGTGTGCCTCAATGAAATCTTCACCAATCTTGCCATAACTCTTTGAAAAGTCAAAGCCACATATCTCGCAATATAGTTTTCCTCCATGCTTTTCCTTGAAAAGTCTCTTGGCTTCCTTCACGACATTGCTGTTTCGTTCCCGTACAATATGGGTCCTGAGAATTGTTTTCCCCTCAATGAAAGGTTCAGAAGTCATCTCGTCCTGTATATCCTGCTCAAGGCACCAATATGAACGCTTGCTGTTTGAAGGGGTTACGTTCAGCAACATACAGTATGACAGGTACTTTTCCTCCAACTCTGAGTTCATCTTGTTTCGTCCCAATATGGCCGATATCACCTTGTTTGTGTCAAAGCCATGCTTAGCGGAATTGTTCTGATGCTTTACCAGAGTGTTGTTTTTGTATCCGACAAATCTGCTTGGTGCGAAATGAATATGACTGCCAACTTTATAGGCAACAAACACCCGCCCCCTTGCAATGTATTTGACCATAGCTTCATACAATTCATCAGAATCGCTTGAGAGATAATTCTCAATACGGTCAAGGTTTCTTATCAGTTGTTGTTTCGTCGAGATTAGCATAATGGTGCTGTTTATATAGAGATTGGATAATGATTGTATGAGTCATTTATTGCTTTTTCACAATTGGCAAAATCTTATCAGTTCTGAAACAAATTATTCGTCATCGTCACCAAACAATGGCAAGTGATTCCAACCTGCTTCTTTTGCTTGATTATAGTAGCATTCCAATTCGTCATCTTCCATTTCTTCATACGGACGACAATCCGAAGCCCATACTTGTTTGAAATATTCGGTAAGTTCTTCGATTGTGTCGAATAATCTAATGTTTTTCTCCCAATTCTCTATGTATGCATAAACATAGTAATACTCATTGGTAAACTGAATGTTCAACAATTCTTTTCTTAATAATGCAAGGCACTCTTTTTGAGCGTCTTCTCCCAAATCATAGCACCCAGTCATATCACTATAACTACAAATGCTTTTAATGTCGGGAACCTTCATCATTTGGTCGTCAGTCACTTCATCTCCTCTACTCAATGTTTCATGTAATGATAACATTTCGGGATTTACTTTATATTTGATGTTAGGCCAACTACCTATATTACCAATACTATCAGAAACTCCTTCAGAAGTGATGACACAGAATTGGATACCCATATCGTATGTAACGATAAGTTCAGGCACACAAAGATTTATCCTTGATAATTCTCTTAACATCTCATCTCTATTCATATTGTTGAAAGTTTGATTTGTTTGGTTATATGTATCATATAGAGGAATTAGATTATCCCTTATTCTATTTCAGGTTTTAATTGGCGCAGGGCTTTTCTCAAGCATTTCATACAAAGAACATAGATTGAATTTTGCCACCGAATCACCAGGACGGTGCAAAGGTACGGAATTTTTTTCGTATGGGCAAATAATTTCAGTGAAAATTTTTGGTTTGCGTTTTTTGATTGACAAAATCAACCACCGAGACTATTCTTTGATTGGCAGATTAAAAAATACTACAATAAATGTCATTTATATGCAATAAATATTGCAAAACTGACTGCAAAGTAACAAAAATAATTTGATATGGCAAAAGGATTTGGAGGATATTTTTCCATTTCCCCCAAAAGTACACCCAACTTTTTTATTGAAATAATTGAAATAATTGAAATCGTCTTCGCAAACCAAAGAGGCAATCCCCCAAAAAATCATCATACATTTTAACACATACACACACTTGTTCTAAAATAGGGGTATTGGGTATGCGATTTTAATTGAAATAATTGAAATAATTGAAATCTGCAACATTCATTAACGATAAATTTCCGACATTAACCTGCAAAAAAGCACCATTCTCAACACAAAGGAAAAGACGTAGAAAAGTCGTAGCCCATGCAAAGGATTAACGACCCCCAAACACCACTAAAAACCATCAGAAACCACGAAAAACCGCCCTAAATAAAACTTAATTTTTTAATCCTCGTTAATACACTTCCACATCATACCAAAACAAAAACCGCACGGAAATTCCAAATTTCACCCACAAAAAAATCATTGTCCCCCCAAAACCTCATCCAAAAAATCATGTGTGTCTTAATAAAAACAAATACGCAAAACCTCTCATCATCACAATAGCAAAAGATGTTCTTGTGATGAGATTATTGAAAATGAGGTGAGGTGTTTTTTTGAAGATTTCCTTTTTTTATGGTACGGTAGGGCTTGCTCTTTTCTTGCTCTTTTGTGTTGCGGTTTTATGCGCATTTTGAGGCTTCATGCCTGCAAGCGATTTCAATTATTTCAATTATTTCAATTAAAAACCTGGGGGTATGTTTCCTGAAATCATTTCTTCCCGAAATGCCACTTGTGGCTGAAGTCGTAATGTATCACAAGGCTTGCACGGTGATTGCCAACAAGATAGGTATTGTCAACAGTGCAATCACGCTGCAAATCGCCATAATAGACACCTGTGTATTCATATTCCAGACCAACCTTCAGGTCATGGTAGATATAAAAGGCGATGGCTGAGGCACGGAACATCTGGTCAACGTTGTTTGCCCACTTCGCATAAACCATATCGGTCGAAAGGGCATCCCTTGTCGTACCGAAATTCTTCATATAACCGCCGAAAACGGCGAACATTCCGTTGTGCGTCAGATTAGTCGTCTGGTACGAAATCTCCGCCCATGTGTTTGACATTCTGAGGGGTGAATACTCATACGCATAACCGTCAACACCCGTCACTGCATAACCTGAACACATCAGATGATGCGCCACGTTCTCGCCATACATACTCTCAATCTTGAAATTCCAGTGTCTGTTGTAAGCATTCAGATATGCCTGCGCCGTCCACGAGTCGCAATGTTCCCCCTCTACTTTGTATGTCTCGCCTTCCACGACAGTCTCTGTCCTCGGACGGATGGTCATCCAGCTGCCCTGTGCGCCAACCTTCAGATGACTGCCCCCGTATTCAACGCCAAGAAGCAACTCAGGCACCTCGTGCATCCTGCTGTAGGCGTTATTCTCAGCACTGACGACAGGCGATGTGAACTGGAACTTCCACAAGGCGGCACCTGTCAACTTGAACGACGGCATAATGAAGTTGTAGCGAACCTGCGGTGTACGGCTGTAAGGTGCGAAAGGAGCACCGGTGTTAATTGAGACCATGTCAGGCATCATGTTGTCCGTCATTGGGTGGAAAGCCTGACCAACCGTCAGACGGTGGTGCATTTTTCCCCCGTCATTACCGTATGGACGAACGAAATCGACATACGCATTGGCATGGCGCACCTGCAAATGTGCCACGCTGCCGGCAGTGAAATCAGTCTCGACCTTACCGCCCAAACGCACATTCCCTTTGTAAACCGGCGACTGGAATGTCAGTCCGACACGTGTGGTGAGCGAAAGAAACCTGCCCCTTGACACCTCGTTCAAATCATTACCGTCAGCATCCAAACGACGGTCTTGCGGCATGATATAGAACAATTCCTGCGCCACGGAATACAATTCGTGGGTGTCGTAACACATAATATTATCCAAAAATCCATAGAGCCCCAATGTGTAAACACTGTCCTCATTCTCCCGTGATGCAAATGCCGCAAAAGGCAACATCATGATAATCAGTAGTAAAACCTGTTTCCTCATATTTTCAATTTTATGGCACAAAGATACAAAAAAATCCCGGAATTAAGCCCCTTTTTCTCGGAAAAAATGCGTACCTTTGCACTATAATCCATACACGACAATTTTATGAGTAAAGAAAAAGTAATCAGCGGCATTCGCCCGACAGGCAACCTTCACCTTGGCAATTATTTCGGTGCTGTCCGCAGCTTCCTTGAGATGCAGAACGAATATGATTGCATGTTCTTCATTGCCGACTGGCATTCGCTGACCACAAACCCACGACCAGAGGATATAAAACGCTCAGTACGCACGATTCTGACAGAGTACCTCGCATGCGGCATTAACCCCGAAATTGCGCCAATCTATGCGCAAAGCGATGTGCCAGAGGTTCTTGAGCTGTACCTGTACCTTAATATGAACGCATACCTCGGCGACCTTGAGCGTTGCACCACTTTCAAGGAGAAAGCACGCAAACAGCCCGACAACGTCAACGCAGGACTTCTCACCTACCCCACCCTCATGGCGGCTGACGTGCTTATACACCGTGCCACGAAAGTGCCTGTAGGCAAGGACCAGGAGCAGAATATGGAGATGATGCGCCGTTACGCCCGCCGTTTCAACCAGATGTATAATGTGGAGTTTTTCCCAGAACCTGCCAATTTCTCACTCTCCGAGAAGGCTATAAAAGTCCCAGGGCTTGACGGATCAGGCAAAATGGGCAAATCCGAAGGCAACTGCATTTACCTGATGGACGACCCTAAGACTATCAAGAAAAAGGTTATGAAGGCTGTCACTGACAATGGCCCTACTGAACCAAATTCGCCTAAACCTGACGTAATCCAAAACCTTTACACCTTCCTTGAGATTGTCTCTACACCAGAGACTTACAAGTACTTTGACGACAAATGGAACAACTGCGAACAGCAGTTCTACGGCGAATTGAAGAAACAGCTTGTCGAGGATATTGTGAGATTCACAGACCCTATCCGTGAGCGAATCCGTGAAATAGAGGCAGCCCCTGAACGCCTTGACCGTGTTCTCAAAGCAGGTGCCGAAGCTGCACGCGAATCCGCACGCACCACCCTTGCGGAAGTCCGTCACATCATCGGATTCAAATAAACCCCGCCTATACAAAACTCATACTGTGGTTAGAAACAAAAGCCTGACACTTGCCTATTGCGGCATAGTCTTATCTGAAATTTTCTGGGCAGCCTCGTTCATTTTCACAAAAGAGGCTCTGACTTTATACTCCCCATTTTCAGTGGTGGTTATGCGCATAACCATAGCCACCTTGATTCTGTTCCTCTTCTGCGGATTACGCCATGAACTCGAAAAACCAACACGCAGGGAGTGGCTGCTATTCACACTTGCAGGTATCTTCCAGCCCTTTATCTACTTCATCCTCGAGGCTTACGGACTACAGTTCTCAAGCCCCAACACCGCCTCGCTTGTCCTTGCGCTTGGGCCTCTTCTCTCACCGTTCATAGCATGGATTCTGATACGCGAACGTGTCACTATATACACATTCATAGGTCTTTTTGTATCTGCCGGCGGCATTGCCTTAATAGTCTTAATTGGTGAGAATGTGAATTTCAACCCTCTCGGTGTCACCCTCCTCGCATTTGCCGCTATAACGACTGTATTATACTGCATTTGCCTCCGCAAGGTCGATGCACGCTTCAAGCCTGCCACGATTGTGTTCTACATTGACCTCACCTCCCTTGTGTTTTTCCTCCCCACATGGCTTTTGTTCGACCACTCACGCAGTTTCGTCGCTCCATCGCTGCACCCCTTAGGCTCAATACTGATTCTTGCCGTATTCTGCTCTGTGGTCAGTTACATATTCTTCTGCAATGCAGTACGATACATTGGCGTTGCACGAGCAAACGCCTTTTCGAACCTAATACCTGCCCTCACGCCTGTGTGCGTATGGGCAATAGCAGGCGAGATGATTTCGTGGAACGACTATCTCGGCATTTTCATCGTAATCTCTGGTCTGTTCATCAGCCAAAGGAAACGTTGATAACAAACAAATAAAGAACTCTACAGCAAATAAAAAGTCAGACATTTACTTGTCTGACTTTTTGTTTTACAACTTGTCATCACCATACATTCCCCTCCACCATGAATCGTCATCCTTCAGCCATTTCTGAAACCATGCCATCATGGTATTTATCCATTTTATGCGCTTAGAGTAAGCCATAATGCCGTGGTTTTCACCTTCGACAACGACGAAAGCAGTAGGAACACCCAATAGTTTCAGAGCATTATACATTTGTATAGACTCACCTATAGGCACGTTGGTGTCTGCACTGCCGTGAGTGAAGAGCAGAGGTTTATGTATCTTGTCGGCATTGTAGAGAGGCGAGCGGTCAACGAAAAGGTCCTTGCGTGTCCAAGGGTATGAGTTGGCGGCACAAACTTGACTGTAAGTGTAACCCCAATAGCCTTCACCCCAATAACTTGTGTGGTCAGAGATTCCCGCATGGCTGATGCCCGTGGCGAAAATGTCAGTTTTCGTGAGCAGCAACTGGGTCATGAAGCCTCCGTATGAAGCACTTACGCAACCAATCTTGTCCGCATTGACATACTTGTTCTGGCTGAACCATTTTGTAGCCTCTATGATGTCCTCGGCAATGCTTTCGCCCATTGTGTTGACATGACGGGCACTCCACTCCTGACCAAAACCGGTAGCACCACCTGGGTTAACCTCGAAAACTATATAACCATTTGCATTCCAGTAATGTGCAGGATAATGGCTGCCTCCACCGAACCTTCTTGAAGTAGGCGAGCAACCGCCATAATAACTGACAATCACAGGATAACGGCGTGTAGAGTCAAAGTCGGCAGGATAATAGCAATGACCGGTAATCTCATAACCGTTCACGCTCGTCATACGCCAGGCACGGCATTCACCAAGAGCAACCTCAAGCATTCTCCCCACATTAGGGTCGGCAAGCAAACGAGCCTTACCGCTTTTTGTGTCAAGAGTAAAAAGACGGCTTGGAACACATGCGCTTGTGCCATAATATAGTAATGTGTTATTCTTGACATCAAAACCGTTGACGACCTCTACAGGCTGACGTAGCATCTCAATATTGCCGTTTTTCAGATTGAGACGGTAAAGGCTCACCGAATCCTCGTTCTCAGCTGTGAAATAGACCATTCCGTCTTTCTCGTTGACCATAAGATTCTGAACGGCAGGCTTGAAATCACGTGTCAGTGAACGCACCAGACCTCCAGGACGCTCCATGAGGTAAATCTGATAATCGTACATGCTCGGAATCTTGTCCGCTGACAATATGTTGCCAACACCGCCAAGGCATTCAGGCGAACCGGTAAGGATAATCTGCTCGCCGCCAGGCACAAAACATGCGCCAGAGACAAAACCGTCATTCTCGACAACTGTCTCGTTGCTCATCGTGGCAAGTTCAAGACGGTAAATACTCATCACCTCTGTCGGACGTTTGCCCATCACGCTTTTCGTCACATTATATAATATGTAGCGACCGTCATTGCTGATGTCCATAAGGTTCACCGTATGATAACCATGGGTGAGAGGCTGGGCAAAACTTGTTTTCAAATCCACTTTCAGCAGACGGCTACGTGTCCTCCAACCAGGGATACGGTCGTCAGGCTCTTTTATCTCATGGACATCCTTGTCAGGTGCGGGACCTTCCATCTCCTCAGTAAGTATCACGAAATCGCCTGTTGGCGACATCTGCCAACTCTCTGATTTCAAGTCTCGGCAGATAACCGTTACTGTCATGTCTTTTGGGTCGATGGTGGTCAGCTCACGCCTGTCATCAACATAACGCATATCGAAATAGAGGTCACGGCCAGGCATCCACACGGCATGAGGGCAACACTCTGCAACCCTACGACCTGTGGTAGTCTCAATCACCTCTGCCAGACTCTCAGTCTTGCCGTCGGGAGTGAAGCCACTGACAACCTTTATTGCATATTTGCCTGAGTGAGAGAGTACTGCCTTGGTGATATTCTTCATCAACATATTGTCGATGATGTTAAAAGGACGCTTGCCTTGGTTTTCGACAAGCGCAATGCCTTCACCTTCCACTTTAACGACAGGAGCGACAGAATCCATGACGAACTTAAGCACGACATCGTAAAACCCAGGTTGAAGGGACTTCTTGCCTGTCAACGTCTCGCCATTAAGAAAGAGTTTGTAATTCTTGATATTCTCGACCGTAATTGCGGCAGTTACATAACTTTTGCACTCAAACCTAAAAGCAGCAAGCATAATCCGACGACCATTGCCACCCTTGAGTTCGCTGAGTTGCCTCATCGTGCCATTCTTGATATTTTCCAACGAGATTGCGGCGTCAACGATCGGCAAATCGTTGATGTTCACCTGTGCAGCGTCAATAGAATCAATAATAACAGGTTGTTTTACCTCGAAAGGACCTGCGACCTTGACATTCTTGACTTCGACAGCCACCAATGAGTAAATAGCCGTCAATAAAATAAATAAACTACTGAAAATCTTTTTCATAAAGCATATATTCTGTATGGTGCAAAGTTACAAAAAAAATTCGACATACAGCTAAAGAAAACCGATTTTGAGGGAAAAATTATTTTTTTCGAGGAAAAGCTTGGTCGGACAAAAAAAAATGTGTACCTTTGCAGTGCGAAAATGCTTTGTACGGAAAGCAGAAAATAATAAATTTTGCTTTCTATATAAAGCAAAAATAATAAGAAAATGCTTTGTATGGAAAGCAAAATCAATTTGAATTAATATTGAGAATAAAACAGATATGGAGACATTGATTGACAAATACACGAGAATAATCAAAGCGACGTCTATGGACTTCGAGAGACACTGTATGAGCAGTGGTAAAAAAGAGATAAACTGGGACACTCCACTGATGGCATTAAGGGGGCAAAAAGGCGTAGGGAAAAGCACACTGATGCTGCAATATATCAAAAGGAACTACAGTTTAGGAGACAGAAGCGTTTTATACTGCTCCTGCGACTGGTCATACTTTGCGACACACACCATCCTTGAGTTGGTGGATGTGTTTTGGAAAAACGGGGGAAAACACATTTTCCTTGACGAGATACACAAATACGAGAACTGGAGTAGTGAGATTAAGGAGATTTACGACACTTATCCAGAACTGAAGATTGTCATCAGCGGAAGTTCGCTGCTGAAACTGATGGAAGGAGAGAGTGATCTAAGCAGAAGGTGCATAAACCATGAGATACAAGGATTGAGTTTCAGGGAATTCCTCCATTTCTACAAAAACATTGAGTTGCCTGTGTCATCGCTTGACGACATTTTGAAAAACAGTTGGGAAATCTGCGAGATGGTCAACGACAAGTGCAAACCACTGCCAATGTTCAAGGAATACCTGAGATACGGTTATTACCCATACTACAAAAAGTTGAAGAACCCTATAGACTATCAGTCAGCCATAGAGCAGGTAATGAACTATGTGATAGACGACGAATTGCCAAGGATATGCGGTGTTGATTTCTCGAACACGAGGAAAATCAAGGCGTTGATGAACATACTTGCCTCGACTGAGCCATTCGAGGTTGACATCAGCAGGTTCTCTGTACAAAGCGGATTGCAGAGAAACACGATAATCGGTTATCTTTCGCACCTTGACAATGCCAACATGATTAACCTGCTTTACTCAGACTACAACAACATAAAAAAAATGCAGAAACCAGATAAGATATATCTGGAAAACAGCAATATACATTACGCCTTGGCACCTACGAAAGATGTACATATAGGGACGATTAGAGAGACGTTTGCTGTCAACCAATTGTCATACCAACACAAAGTGGAATATAGCAAAAGCAGGGCGGATTTCTCGATTGACGACAAATACACCTTTGAAATAGGGGGTAAAGACAAAGGATTTGAACAGATTGCAGGGATTCCTGATTCTTATGTATTCGCAGACGACATAGAGTACCCTTCGGGCGAAAAACTGCCATTGTATCTTTTAGGACTAATGTATTGAAGGTATGTCTATTTTCAGTAAAATTTTGAGTGACATCATCCCTGTAGGCAAAGAAAAGAACGCAAATAAGGATAGAAACAACTGGGTCATACTTGATACGGAGGTTGGACTGAAAGACAAGAAGTTACATGATATAGGGGCATTGCACTGCAACGGTGGCACATATCATGGGGCATCAAGGAAAGAGTTGGAGGAAATGATGAAAGATGTTGATTTCGTGTGCGGGCACAACATCATCCACCACGACATCAAATACCTGTTCGGTGACAGGAAATTGCCTTGGGTTTTGGTTGATACGCTTTATATATCACCTCTTTTGTTCCCTGAAAGACCGTACCACAGGCTTATAAAAGACGACAAACTACAGAGTGAGCAACTGAACAACCCAGTAAACGACTGTGTGAAGGCACGTGACTTGTTGATGGACGAAATCAACGCTTGGAATATGTTGAACCCTAACAAAAGAGCGATTTTTCATAATCTATTGAAAGGGACAAAAGAGTTTGAAGGGTTTCTACTAATGGTGTCAGACGAAACACGAATAACCGACGACGAATTGGAAAGCACCATATTCAACGAATACAGAGGAAAGATTTGCGAGCATGCTGATTTGGGGACAATGATAGGGAAACACCCATGTGAACTGGCATTTGCCCTTGCGCTAATTGGCACGACAAACCATCGTTCAGTCACACCACCTTGGGTACTGCACAACTACCCATTAGTGGAAAACATCATCAACGAACTTCGCCATACTATCTGTCAGGAGAGGTGTGAATATTGCGACAACAACCTAAACGTCAATAAAAACCTTAAGAAATTCTTCGGCTTTGACCAATTTAGGAAATACGAAGGAGAGCCATTGCAGGAAAATGCAGCAAGGGCGGCTGTCGAAGGGCGTTCGCTGCTTGCAGTATTTCCCACAGGTGGAGGAAAATCGCTTACGTTCCAGTTGCCTGCTATGATGGCAGGAGAAAGCCTGCATGGGCTGACGGTTGTAATCTCGCCATTGCAGTCACTAATGAAAGACCAGGTTGATAACCTGGCGGAAAGAGGAATAACGGACGTTGTCACCATCAACGGACTATTGGATCCTATATCACGTTCGCTGGCAATTGAACGCACAATGGAGGGAGAGGCTTCGTTGCTATACATAGCACCTGAGATGCTGAGAAGCAAAACGATAGAGAAAATAATGCTGTCACGCAACATCGTTAGGTTTGTGATAGACGAGGCACACTGTTTTTCGTCGTGGGGACAAGATTTCAGGGTTGACTACCTCTACATCGGCAAATTTATCAGGGAATTGCAGGAGAAGAAAAAGTGCGGGAGACCTATTCCAGTGTCATGTTTCACAGCCACGGCAAAACAGAAGGTAATTCAGGACATCCATGAATACTTCAAGAAAGAGTTAGGTTTGGAACTTGAACTATTTGCCTCAAGGGCAACACGCACAAACCTACGCTACTCGGTAATAAATGCCGAAACTGACGAAGAAAAATACCAGAAACTGCGCTCGCTCATCGCTGAAGCAAACTGCCCTACGATAGTCTATGTCTCAAGGACAAGGAGGACATTAAAACTGGCTGAAAAACTAAATCGTGACGGGTTCAAAGCATTGCCATTCAACGGCAAAATGGACGCAGACAAAAAAATCGCCAACCAAAACGCCTTCATGCACGACGAGGTTCAAATAATGGTGGCGACATCGGCATTCGGCATGGGTGTTGACAAGAAAGACGTAGGTCTTGTTGTCCACTACGACATATCAGACTCACTGGAAAACTATGTGCAAGAGGCAGGAAGAGCAGGTCGTGACCCACACCTAAACGCAAAATGCTACGTGCTTTTCAACAACGGGGATTTGGACAAACACTTCATCTTGCTGAACCAGACGAAACTGAACATCAGTGAGATACAACAGATATGGTCAGCCATAAAAGGAATGACGAAACATAGACAGAGGGTATGCTGTTCCGCTTTGGAGATTGCAAGGTCGGCAGGTTGGGACGATACTGTGCCAGACATAGAGACAAGGGTAAGGACGGCAATCTCGGCACTTGAGCAAAGCGAATATTTGGAGAGGGGAAACAACGTACCGCATGTCTATGCGACAGGCATAACAGTCAAGAACATGGACGAGGCCCGCAAGAGGCTGACAGACTCAAAACTGTTCGACGGCAAAGAGTTCGAGAATGCAATAAGGATAATAAAATCACTGATAACACATAAAAACACAAGCGGCACGGCTGAAGGAGAGACTGAGACAAGGGTGGACTACATAGCAGACGTTCTGGGGCTTAGCAAAGAGGATGTGGTATCAGCCGTGGAAAGAATGCGGCAAGAAGGAATATTGGCAGACTCGAAAGAGATTTCCGCATTTATGAACAACGCTGGAGACTCGGAACATAAATCAATGCTGCTGCTTGAGCGTTTCAGCAAATTGGAAGAGTTCCTGCTCAGGAAGATACCGAACGACGCTTGGCGAATATCATGCAAGCAGATAAACGACAACGCAATTCACGAAGGAATAGCGACATCTAAAGAGAAAGACATAAGGACTCTGCTCTACTTCCTGACGGTGAAAGGATACGTACACAAAAAAGAGGACTTCACGCACAATCTCGAGGTCAGCCTCCAAAACAACTTCAGCGACACAATAAAAAGGTTCGAGAAAAGGATAGGAATCTGCCGTTATGCAGTTGAATGGCTTTACCGTCAAGCAATAAGGAACGTTGGCAGCGTGAAACAAAACGAAAAAGAAGGGACGATAAGGTTCTCGGTTGTTGAACTGCTGAACGACCTGAGAAACGAGCAAAGCCTGTTTGGAAATGAGTTCAGGGACGTTACGTTGGACGAAGTGGAGGAATCGCTGCTCTACCTGTCTAAAATCGGGGCATTGAAACTGGAGGGAGGTTTCCTGGTGTTGTACAACGCAATGGACATTCGCAGGCTGAAAGACAACAAACTAAGGTACAAACAGGAAGACTATCGAAGGTTGGACGAATTCTATAAACTGAAAATACAGCAAGTGCACATTGTCGGGGAATACGCAAACCTGATGGTGCGCGACGAAAACGCGGCACTGGGTTTCGTTCAAGATTATTTCCAGATTGACTACAAAAAATTCATATCAAAATATTTCAAGGGCGAAAGGCAGAAAGACATACAGAGGAACCTCACGCCTGATAAATACAACCACCTGTTCGGGCAACTGTCTGAGAGGCAGATGGAAATAATCTCGGACTACAAATCACGTTGCATAGTAGTAGCGGCAGGACCGGGGAGTGGGAAAACAAGGGTTTTGGCACACAAATTGGCGTCACTGCTGACGATGGAAGATGTGAAACACGAACAGTTGCTGATGCTGACATTCTCGCGAGCAGCGGCGACAGAGTTCAAGCAACGGCTTATGCAGTTGATAGGCAATGCGGCAAACTATGTGGAAATAAAGACATTCCATTCCTATTGCTTTGACTTGCTGGGAAAAATAGGTAACATCGAAGAGTCGTCCGACGTGGTGGAGAGAGCGGCAAGAATGATAAGTGACGGGGAGGTTGAGCCAAACAAAATCAGCAAATCGGTACTTGTGATAGACGAGGCACAAGATATGAGCGAAGGCGAATACAATCTCGTGAGGGCACTTATGGGTGCTAACGAAGAGATGAGGGTTATAGCGGTGGGTGACGACGACCAGAACATATTTGAATTCAGGGGGTCAAACTCGTATTACATGAGCAGACTGACGAAAGAAGAGGGAAGCAGGTTCATAGAAATGACGGAGAACTACCGCAGCTCGCGCAACGTCGTCGCGTTCGCCAACGGTTTTGTAGGAAAGATAAAAAACAGGCTCAAAAACACGCCAATAGTGTCAATGAGCAAGAACGATGGGTGGGTGAGCGTAACGCACCACCATTCAGACAGTCTTTTCACCCCACTGATAGAGGAGATGATGAGAAACAGGAGCGAAGGGTCGGCTTGCGTGCTGACACAGACAAATGAGGAGGCTGCAATAGTAGTTGCGTTGCTGAGGAAAAGGGGGATAAACGGCAAACTGATACAGTCGATGGATGGTTTCAGGTTCATGAATTTGGCGGAAATGCGGTACTTCATGCGCCAACTGTCGCTGAGGGTGAAGACGCCATTCATAAATGACGAGGCGTGGAACGAGGCAAAAGAGGCGACTTTGCGTTGCTATGAGGGGAGTGAATGCTTGGGTTATGTAGAGAGATGCCTACAACTGTTTGATGAGACGCATGTTAGCAAATACCAGAGTGATTTCGCTGAATACGTCTTCGAGTCGTCAATAGAGGATTTTACGGATTACGGCTCGTCGGACGTTGTAGTCTCGACTATCCACAAAGCGAAAGGAAGGGAATTTGACGATGTGTATATGCTTGTGGATGACCGTTTTAAGAATGGCGACCTGCAAAATAGACGATATTATGTAGGAATGACAAGAGCGAAAAACAGGCTTTTCATACACACATCGGGCAGTTCCTTTGACGGCATAAAAGCAGACAAACGTGTTGACGACCAGAGGTTTTATGGACTGCCAGACCATATTTTGCTACAACAGACAATGAAGGATGTGTATTTAGGGTTCTTCAAAGACAAAAAAGAGAAGATACTGAGGTTGAGGGCAGGTATGGGGCTGGTTTACAGGAATTTCACCTTGTATCATGGGGAAATTGCCGTGGCTACGCTGTCAAGGAAAATGCAGGGTGAGATGAAAGAGTGGATGGAAAGAGGGTTCAGGGTTTCATCAGCGAAAGTTGGCTTCATCGTTGCCTGGAAAGCCGCAGATGCCCCTAAAGAGGAAAAAGAGACGGCCGTACTACTGGCTGACATCTCGATGGTTAGGTCAAGAAATCAATTGGAGGAGAAACATGAATATTAACATATATCATTTTTTATATAATGACAAATACTTCATACATGAACGCCATACCTTTTTTGTTGAAATACTGAGACTGAAATTGACCTATCTCTAAACGCAAATCCCTCTTACCCTCTCCCCTGAGACGTACCACATGCAAACCATAGACGTACCCCTTAACTATCCATGCTCATAAAGGGTAATTAAGTTGAAACCACCCATAACTTTACTTTTGCTGAGATGTCCACCGCTAACCCCTTTGGAGAACTCACCCACTCAAAACATTATAATTATAGAACCGTTATTTTGCGGGTGACCTAAGTATGTTACCTATCATTAATATCAGGAAGAGAAGAAATAGCATTTCCCAGAGACTTATTGATATTGAGAGGGTTGAATGGGGCAATTCGGCAACACAGGCGACTATTGACCGCATAAAATCCAACAATATATCCAAGAGTACGCCTGTCAGGTTTCCAACAAAAGGCAACAATGTCAGCATACCTACGAAGAAGACGACAGGGGTGACAAGTGTAAGGGCTATATTGGTGAGCAGGAAGTAGATGGGCATCTGACCAAAGTAATATATTATGACAGGAAGCACCAATATTTGCGCTGAGAATGAGAGCCTTGCGGCATTCCATAATTTATCCAGGCACCAAACCCTTTTTCCAAGGGAAGGTATAACAGGATAAAATATTATTATAGAAAATACGGCAAGGAAACTTAGCTGAAAACCCACATCATAGACAATCAACGGGTTGGCAACTATAAGTACTACAGCCGATAGCGAGAGGGCATTCACCGAGTTGTAATCCTCGTCAGAGACAATAGAGAGCAACATTATAGTGAACATCAGCGTGGCACGGCAGACAGAAGCAGTCAACCCAACGACAATCGCATACCCCCACATCAACGCTATCCCAACCAACGCTACAACCCATTTTCTCCTCGCACGACGATAGAAAAAATTTATAAGCAAGAAAAGAAAACCGACATGCAAGCCACTGACGACCAACACATGCGCCACACCAGCATCACGGAAATCCTCAGTAATGTCACTGTTTAGATACGACTTCTCCCCTATAGTCACCGCAGATACGAGAGCAGCGTTTTCAGACGAGACGCCATGACTAACGAAACGCCGCACAGACATTTGTCGCCAAGCGGCAACACTCATACGCCTATCATGTACACGGGAGACAATCTTGGACGAATCTAACCACGCAACGCCTGAATAACCTTTACGATAAAGGTACAACGGATAATTGTAGCGACCACCTTTGTATTTAGGAAAACAAACACGGACATCTGCCTCGACGACCTCGCCAACATCCAATCTCAGGGAACTATCAGTATTCAAACGGATTAGGGCATCGGACAGCCTTACGTCACAAGCCAAATGCCCGCCACTACCCTTCTGCGGAGAGACGACGACAAAAGATTTCACCACATCGCCAAAAGCGAGAGGCCTCTCCCTCACCGACCACACACCGCCAAACGAAACAGCTAACAGCACAAAGCCAACACGCAACCACATTTTCCCCAACCTCAACACAACCATAATAAACGCCACACAACCAATGACCAACATCCACAAAGGCGCAACGCCTACAGTGTTGACCATCAACACCCCTATAGACAGAAAAAGGAACAACCTCAGCGAAGTCGTTCCTTTGTACAATTCCAAAAGATATTGTTTATTTCTTCTTTTCACGAGGATTCTTGGCATCAACATCGCCCTTGTAAACCCACATACCCTTCTTGAGGATGAATGCGTCAACGGACATATCTGGACCCATGATTGGCTTGCCGTCCTCGTCACGGCCGATTTCGGTCAGATGGTCAAAAAGGATTTTCTTTTTCTTCTTATCCATTTCGAGCGACATCTGGACGTTGCGACCATATTGGAACACTATTCGCGAGTACTTTTTGCCGTCCTCTTTCTGGAAGACGTTGCCACCGAACTTAACGCCACGCTTGTTAGGCATCATAATATCAATAATCTTGTATTGGCGGTTGTTATCAATAGGTGCATAACCCAACATCAGATAACCGATATTATCCTTCACGCGGACAGGGGTGATTTTGTAATACATTGCGCCATACCAATCACTCTCAGCGATGTTGCCCTTCTCTGAAGGCACTCTTGGGATTCCCTGGGCGAACACGTAAGTAACGCCGAGAGCTTTGTTATAGCATAAAGCATAGAACTGCGAAGTGTTGTTCTGATCCTTCAAAGGTACGTTCCACGAGTACATATAGAGCAAACCGTCGTCAGAAACCACGCAACCGACGTTAGGCAGCAGGTCAAATTCGTAGTCGAAAGGGAAATCCTCATACATAAGGATTTCTATCATTTCACGTTGGATGGAGTCAGCCATACGGGTGATGGCGTCATTATCCTCCATCTGGTCTATCTCGCTGAACATCTGGCGGATGTTGGCTTCACGCTCCTGCCATGAAATCTCTTCGCCTTCCTGTGCGTTGACAGCCACAGCAAAGACCAAAGCAAGGGCTATGAGTAAGTAGTGTTTCATAATTAGAATTGTTTTGTTTTTCAGGGTGCAAATTTACAACTTTTTTTCGACAAATAGGCACTATTCAGCAATAATTTTACAACTCACACCCAAACAGCCTGTTATCCACCGCATTTAGAGAAACCGCAATGGGTACATTTAACACATCCTTCCACCATAACGAGCGTCTCGTTGCCGCAACTTGGGCACTTCGTTGACAATTCCGTACCGTTAGGGATATATTTTTTCAACGCACGGGCGACACCCTCTTTCCAGTTATTAATGGATTCAGAGTTGAGTTGCAGACCCGTCACTAACTTGATGACCTGGTCAATTGGCATACCGTAACGAAGCACGCCAGAGATGAGTTTAGCGTAATTCCAATACTCTTTGTCAAACTTGTGCGAAAGACCTTCGATTGTGGTCTTGTATCCACGAGAGTTCTTGAACTGGAAATCGTAACGGCGGTTGCCCTCGTCGTCAGCGGTCTTAATGATAATACCCTCGTTGACGGATTTTGGCAGCAACAAACCATCCTCGTCGTCGGCAAGACCAGTGAAGATTTCGTAAGGCCTACCCTCCTCTGTAAGTCCAACGAAGGCAATCCATTTCTCTTTATTATTCTGGAAACGCACGACCTCGCATTTCAGCTCCTTAGGACGTGTCAGAGCGGCAGGGTTGAAGCATACGCAACGTTTCTTCTTATCCTCTTCCTCCTTCTCCTTGGTGGTAGTCAGCACGCCAACGCGCGAGCCTTCGCGGTAAATCGTACACCCTTTGCAACCGCTGCGCCATGCCTCCATATACAACTCGGCCACAAGCGTTTCCGGGGTCTCCTTGGGCAGGTTTATAGTCACGGAAATGCTATGATCCACCCACTTCTGGATACGTCCCTGCATCTTCACCTTCATCACCCAGTCAATATCCTCAGCCGTGGCTTTGTAGTAAGGCGACTCCTTGACAATCTCCTCAATCTCCTCGTTCGTGTATTCCTTCTCTGTGTCATAACCGTTTATGCGCATCCAGTCAACGAATTTGTGATGATAAACACGGTACTCCTCCCAACAGTTGCCCTCTGCGTCACGGTAATCTATGCGCACGTTTGAGTCGTTAGGGTTGACCTTGCGTTTACGGTCATAGACGGCACGGAAGACAGGTTCGAGACCTGACGTGGTCTGGGTCATGATTGAAGTCGTACCAGTTGGAGCGATGGTGAGGCATGCGATGTTACGACGCCCGTATTTCACCATCTCTTTGTACAATGCCGGGTCAGCCATCTTGATGCGGTTGACGAATGGGTTATGTTTCTCTCGTTCAGCATTATAGATGGCGAATGCGCCACGCTCCTTCGCCATTATGACAGACGAGCGGTAAGCCTCTATGGCGACGGTACGATGAATCTCCTCGCTGAAATCTATGGCAGCCTCCGAGGCATACCTATGCCCCATTGCCGCAAGCATATCACCCTCGGCTGTAATACCTACGCCTGTACGACGCCCCTGAAGGGTTTTCTCCTTGATTTTCTTCCACAAGTCAAGTTCGGTAGCCTTGACAGTCTCGGACTCTGGGTCGCTCTCTATCTTCTTGATTATAAGGTCAATCTTCTCAGACTCAAGGTCTATGATGTCATCCATTATTCTTTGTGCGCAACGCACATGCTCACGGAACTTGTCGAAATTGAAGGATGCACTCTCTGTGAAAGGATTATCGACATACGAATAAAGGTTTATAGCCAACAGACGGCAGCTGTCGTATGGGCAAAGGGGAATCTCGCCGCAAGGGTTGGTTGACACTGTCCTGTAGCCAAGGTCGGCGTAACAGTCAGGCACAGACTCGCGCAAAATCGTGTCCCAGAACAGCACGCCAGGTTCGGCTGAACTCCATGCGTTATGGATGATTTTGTTCCACAAAGAACGTGCCTTGATGTTTTTGCTAACCATAGGGTTATCCGAGTTGACAGGCCACTTCTGCACGTATTCATGGTCCATCTCGACTGCCTGCATAAATTCGTCGTCAATCTTGACGGAGATGTTCGCACCTGTTATTTTCCCCTGCTCAAGTTTGGCATCAATGAATTTCTCCGAGTCTGGGTGTTTTATTGATACTGAGAGCATTAAGGCACCGCGACGACCACCCTGCGCAACCTCTTTCGTAGAATTTGAATAGCGTTCCATGAAAGGGACGATACCCGTCGATGTCAAAGCGGAGTTTTTCACAGGCGACCCCTCAGGCCTGATGTGCGTAAGGTCATGACCCACGCCGCCACGACGTTTCATCAACTGCACCTGCTCTTCATCTATCTGGAATATAGCACCATACGAATCCGCCTGACCGTCAACGCCAATAACGAAACAGTTTGAAAGCGACGAGACCTGCAGGTTGTTTCCCACCCCGGTCATAGGCCCACCTTGTGGGACGATGTAGCGGAAATGGTCCATAAGGTCAAAAATCTCCTGCTCGCTCATTGGGTTTTTGTACTTCTTCTCAATACGTGCAATCTCACCCGCGATACGGTGGTGCATCTCGGTTGGGGTTTTCTCGTAAAGGTTACCTCTTGAATCTTTCAGGGCATACTTGTTTTGCCAAACCTGCGCCGCCAGTTCATCGCCGCCAAAATACTCAATGCACGCCTGTTTCGATTCGTTGATGTCAATTGGTTCCATATAATATAGATGTGTTTTTTTGTTGTCTCGTTTTTCGGGAAATGCGGTGCAAAGATACGATATTATTTTGAACCGCAAAACAAAAATCGGAAAAATTTTTTCACATTCAACAAAGTTGTCCAAAACTTAAACTCAAGTGCCTTTGTACCATATATTTACAAAAACTCAAAAACCGAAAAGTTGTCCAAAACGGAAAACCAACCGTCCGTTTTCCCACATCACGGTTCACCAAAAGTGCAAACCTCAAGAATTTTCTCAAATAACATTCTATTCCTATTCTCGTCATTTTTCCATCAGGTCAAAGATATAGCCGCAACGATACATTAACGATACATTAACGATACATTAACGATAGATTAACGATACAT
>JAKSNS010000010.1 GCA_024399545.1 Paludibacteraceae bacterium | reverse complement strand
TGTATGTAGTAGCAGGGGAGATTTGGGGACTACGGTTGTTTATGTAATGATGGATGGGGTAGTGTAGGGAGAATATGTTTTATAGTTTGTTACCGATTAGGATTGTGGGGAAATAGTATGCAAAAATGCGTTTTTTTAAATTGCATTAATAGATTCCCAAAAGTCTTTATTCGTCATCATGTATGTTTTTACGCTGCAACGATGTTAAGGGCTATTGGTAAACCCAAACTCGGCTGCATTCGGCATAATCCAAATAAAATTTGGCTTCTGCTCTCGTTTGCACGAGTTTTCAGTCCATCATCATACATCGCGACAGTTGTATCTCTTCCTTTGTTAAAGACATGTCTCAATTGACGCTGCAAAGGTAGGAATAATTTCTGACTTGGACAAATGTTTCGGAAAGTTTTTTCGAGAGTTGTTTCTCGACAGCATACAATCCTTATAACATCTTATATATCAACACATTCAAAAATAAGAGAAAATTAGTGCAAAAAATTATTGCAAAAAACAGTTCTCATTCAATAAAAAGTTGTATCTTTGCACCCGAATTAGAGTCAATGTTGATAAAAACCTTGCATCGCATGAATCAGATGATATATTCTGCTGGTTTGGGTGATGAAATCACATAAAAGAACATACCATAGAGTTCTTTTTTTTATATGAATCCTGTTCGTATATTTACGAACGAACACCATATAATATGGCAAACAACGAATACACATACAAGCAAGAGAGGCTGGCAAGATATGCCAAGGCTTTAGGAAATCCAGCAAGGATAGCCATCATGGAATTCCTTGCAGCTCAGGATGAGTGTTTCTTCGGTCAACTACACGAAGAGCTGCCTATCGCTAAAGCCACCTGCTCTCAGCATCTGTCAGAGCTCAAGGATGCCGGACTGATCAAAGGTGAGATAGACGGACTTAGAACCAGATACTGCATCGACCAAAAGAACTGGAAAGAATGCAAGCTGCTATTCGAGGAGTTTATTGCCAAATGTCCTTGCAACAGAAATAAGCGACCTGAAGGGAACAGCAGTAAATGCAACTGCAAGTAATTCCATGGGGACTGCGGTCCCTTTAATTTGACACAACATGTTCGTTGTTCTACGAACTACAAACAAATAAACAAAATAAAAAATTAAAACAAACAAGAAAATGGAAATCAAAGTATTGGGAACAGGGTGTTGCAACAAATGCTCCACACTGACAAAGAACACGAAAGAAGCCGTCATGGCTTTGGGTATCAACGCAAGCGTTGAAGAGATTACCGACATCGAGAAGATTATCTCTTATGGAATTATGCGAACCCCGGCACTTGTAGTGGATGAGAAAGTCCTTTCAGTCGGCAAAGTCCTTTCAGTTGAAGAAATTCTGTCCATCCTTAAAAATCTCTAACCACATGAAACAGGTATTTGCAATCGGAATCATGTTGCTGTCGCTTTTTGGATGCGACGGACAAAGTGCTCAGAAGTCAACTGAAACAAAAACAACCCGACAAAAGGCAGCAGTCGAAGTATTCGTCTTTCATGCCGCTCAGCGATGCGCAACCTGTAAAGCGATTGACGCAGTAGTCTCCGAAGTTATAAACAATGATTTTGCGGATGATGTGAAGTCCGGCAGAGTTGTGCTAAGGGATGTTGATGTCTCGAAGTCGGAGAACAAAAGTCTTGTGGAGAAATATGAAATCTATTCCACTTCTCTGCTGTTGGATTCCGGCGGAAAGGTGACCAACCTTACCAATGATGCTTTTCAGTATGCCCGCAGCAATCCGGAAAGATTGAAAAGGATTCTTCGCACTGAAATCAGCAAGACACTTTAAGCAATGGAATGGTTTCAGACATTGCTTGAGGGGGACACGGCTCCTATGCTCACCGCATTGATTCTAGGGCTAATGACCGCCATAAGCCCGTGTCCTCTTGCGACTAACATTGCCGCAATGGGTTTCATAGCCAAGGATATGGAAGAACCGCACAAAGCTTTGAGCCGAGGAATTTTTTACTGCATCGGACGCATTTTCAGCTACACTGTCCTGGGGCTGTTGCTGATCAGCATCATAAAAGGCGGCAGCAGTGCTTTCGGGGTGCAAAGCTTCGTTGCAAGATGGGGAGAGAAGATAATCGGTCCTCTAATGCTTCTTGTAGGATTGTTCATGCTTTTCGGCAACAGGCTCAAGCTCAAAGGTTTCGGATTCAGTGGAGACGGCAACGGGCTGTCTTCAAAGGGAGGCTGGGGAGCATTCGCCCTTGGAGCCTTGTTTGCCATGGCTTTCTGCCCCACAAGTGCTGTGTTTTTCTTCGGAATGCTTATCCCTATGAGTGCAACCCAGGCTGCCGGTTACCTCTATCCACCGGTCTTTGCCATAGCAACGTCGCTGCCCGTAGTCATCGTTGCATGGATTTTCGCATTCAGCGCGGGTAGCATTGGCCGGTTCTATAACAGTATAGCCTCAATCCAGAAATGGATGAACCTTGCAGTAGGCATCCTTTTCATTGGCATCGGAGTCTATTATTCAATTGCAATCTTAGCTTAAAGCCATGACACGAATATTAGTTCTATGTACCGGCAACCGATGCCGGAGTCAAATGGCTCAGGGTATCCTGCAGAGCCTTGATGTACAACTTGATGTACATTCTGCAGGCATTCAGCCTGCATCTGAAGTTCATCCTCTTGTCATTAAGGTGATGTCTGAGATAGGCATAGACATCAGCGGGCATTATCCCAAGCACATTGACCAGTACATTGGCGAGTCATGGGATTATATCATCACTGTTTGCGGTGGGGCAGATGAATCATGCCCTATGTTTATCGGCAATGTAGGGAAGCGGATCCATATCGGATTCGATGACCCAGATGCATTCACCGGAACTGATGAAGAAATTCTGGCAGAATTCCGCAGAGTACGTGATGAAATCAAACGAAAGATGCAGGATTTCTACCTGACTGAAGTTAATCATTACAGGATATAATACTATCCCTCAATTAATTATATACCATTAATATTATGATACAATCATTTGCAGACTGGCTTATATATGGAATCTTCGGACTGGACTCAGCCACGAGGATGGGACAAGCCATCAATTTCTTCTTTTATGATTCACTGAAGATTCTCATCCTGCTGTTTCTGATAAGCGCAGTGATGGGTGTGATCAATGCGTATTTCCCTATAGACAGGCTCAGGAACTTCCTACAGAGCCACAAACTCTATGGGCTGGACTACCTGTTGGCATCGCTGTTCGGAGCAATCACTCCTTTCTGCTCATGCTCGAGCATTCCGCTCTTCATCGGTTTCGTAAAGGGTGGCATTCCACTTGGGGTGACCTTCTCCTTCCTTATCACTTCACCATTGGTCAATGAAGTTGCCGTGGCCATGTTTCTGGGCTCATTCGGTGCCAAAGTGACAGCAGTCTATGTCCTGTCGGGTATTCTTCTTGGCACAATAGGCGGAATCATTCTTGGCCGTTTCCGCTTGGAGCGTTTCTTGTCGCCATGGGTAATCCAGATTCAGCAGCAGAGCATAGCTGAAACTCAGGCCTGGATAAAAGACAGCACTTCATTCTGGAAACGTCTGCCAGACATTTTGAAAGACAGTTGGCATATTGTCAAAGGAGTGATTGTCTATGTGCTGATAGGAATCGCAATCGGTGCCGGCATCCACGGATTCGTACCAGAAGGGTTTTTCAGCGGAGCCCTCGGCTCTGGCCAGTGGTGGACCGTGCCTCTTGCCGTTGTACTGGCAGTGCCTATGTATTCAAATGCTGCCGGCATCATCCCGCTTATCGAGGCATTCGTGCAGAAAGGCGTAGCATTAGGCACAGCGTTATCCTTCATGATGGCCGTGGTCGGCCTATCGCTTCCAGAAGCCACCATGCTCAAAAAAGTAATGACCTGGAAACTCATTGGCATCTTCTTTGGCACTGTCACGTTATTCATCATTCTGAGCGGATGGGTGTTCAACATTACGCTATAACAACGTAAAATCTATTGTGTATCTACCAAATATCAGATAGATACACAATAGACCTGACAGAAGTTTGCGTATATCAAAATATTTTCGCAACTTTTGCGCCACTCTTACACACATAACAACAACAATGGAACAACAGCGACGCAACGTCGTCCATGCGTCTCCCATTCATCGTCCTACCATCTTCCTACCAGGGTCTTCTTCCTGACTTCATCACTTTTCTGCGCCACCATGTAGCACTGAATGAGAATCAAGGGGTTATGTAAAATAATTGGGTGGCTTTGGGTGGCGCAAACAAAAAAAAGTGTACCTTTGCACCATGTACGTACGTAAGAAACATAACCGTTCAGGCTCCACAAGTGTTGTGGTTGTCAGCAAAGCGAATGGCAAATATAAGGAAATAAAGGCGTTCGTCTCCTAAACATCTGAAGAGGAGATAGATGCATTGTGTGAAAAGGCAGCTACATGGATACGTTCATTCGGTGGCCAGCAGGAACTTGACTTCGATGACCGCAAGGGAAAGGAAGTCGAGGATACAAAACGTTTCCTTAGCAACATCGACAGCGTGTTGATTAACGGCACCCAGCTTCTGCTCAACCAAGTCTATGACAGCATCGGCTTCAACCAGATTCCTGATGAAATTCTGCGTCATCTGGTAATCGCAAGGGTATCGCAACCCAGGAGCAAGCTTGCCACTGTTGACTATCTCAAGTCATACTACGACGAGGATGTTGACCTTAACCACATCTATCTGCGTCCGATGTTTCACTTTACGGAACGTAGGATAGAGGCACACGTCTGCATATGCTTTATCGCCTACAAAGTATATAAGGAGCTGGAGCGTCCCATTGCCGTCAACAAGATCGGAATGAGTGTTGACAAGGCACTTGATGCCGCCAGAACAATCACGACTATTAGGGTGAAATTACCAGAGAACGGCTCTTTCATTACGAAAACCCTCTTCCTGACAGAGAAGCACCATGTGATTAAGCCACTTTTCGACCTATCTGACGGCGAATCTTAATTTGGGTGGCGCATTGACGAAGTCAGGACATGAAAGTTCTTTCTGTCGTATTGAACAAGGAAATCAACATCAGAGTCGTTTCTTTCTTCTCCTCGACTGAATGAGCCAAACACCCACATCTTGACTATGGGTTGTGTGGACAAGAAATTCCTTATGTCTTCAATGAACGGAATATACATAAAAATAGAGCATTATTTCGGCTGCAAAGGTCGTGCAGCCAATCTTCGCAAAATCTTTGCAAAGATACGATAATTTTCTGAGGTGACAAAATGTTTGAATGATTTTTTCGCAAGAGCTAATAACTTATCAGCAATACAACCACTTAGCCAGTTTCATTTAGTTCAATTGTTTCAAAATCAGTGCAAACCGAGAGCAATTGAGTTTACTCAAAATTGCCGAGGTGAAGCCTGATTTATCTAATCAAAATCCTGAGGGCCATTTTTGCGGAATATGCCATCCCTGTGTTAACTATCAACTCGTAACCGACGTATTTCACCGCATTTATCATCCGCATCAATACTAGCAACAGGTGCACGATTTTCTTAATTCGTCAGTCGTAACTGACGAATTAACCAAGTCTTTTGACCCGCAAAAAAGCATTTCTTATGCATCCTTCATTTTTTGGATGCAAAGATAATAAATTCAATCAGTTATAAACACTTTTATCACCACAAATGTCCATTACGTTGGACTATCAGCGAAGTCACGGCAAAGTTTCTGTTTTCATACGGTGGTTTTGCACTGGTTCTACTGAAGGTTCGCTATGCCTTTTCTGATCCTTCGCCGTGCCTCTACTCTTTAGTAGAGAAATAGCAGACAATTAGTAGAGAAATAGTAGAGGGTCAGAAAAGGCATTTAAGACTATTTCTCTGCTCGAGATGTACCATGAACTTTTTAGTCACACACTTTTTCTTATGTTCACTTTACTGGTAAAAAACTCAAGTTTTAATCAAAATCATATATGCTTTGTGTCGAATGGCAACAACCCGTATAGAGCATCTTGATTTTCGCAAAGCATAGTATTACGTTCGTCATCTATGTCAAACTGTTTTTGTTGATTAGCAGTTTCGAGAGACCGTAGGTCAGCAATATGCCGTTTCAGGTCAGCCTTCACGCCAGCATCTTCCAGTTCATCTCTGCGAGCCTTACTCATCTGGCAGAACATTTCCTCTTGTTCTATACCCGCGAACCTTCGTTCACACAGGCAAGCTGCAATGCCTGTTGTAGAGCTACCACTGAATGGGTCAAGAATCCAGTCGCCTTTGTCAGTAGAAGCAAGAATGATGCGTGTAAGTACAGAAAGAGGTTTCTGCGTAGGGTGCTTGCCGCACGACTTCTCCCATCTACCGATGGCTGGCAGTCGCCACACATCTGTCATCTGCTTGTCGTCGTTCAGCTTCTTCATCAGCTCGTAGTTGTACTTATGGGGCACCTTCTGGCACTTTCTTGCCCAGATAATAAACTCGGTTGAGTAGGTGAAGAAACGGCACGAGATGTTAACTGGCGGGTTGGTCTTCTGCCATGTTATCACGTTCAGTATCTTGTATCCAAGTTCTGTGAGGCAGTTAGCCACAGAGAAGATGTTGTGGTACGTTCCCGAAATCCAAATAGTGCCATTGTCCTTCAGCTTATCGCGACACAACCTGAGCCACTCCATATTGAACTCCTTCATCTCCTCTGGAGTCTTGCCCTTGTCCCATTCGCCCTTATCCACGCACACCACCTTACCACTCTGCAGGCTTATACCGCCATTGCTGAGGAAGTAAGGAGGGTCGGCAAATATCATGTCGAACTTGAAGTTAAAATCATTTAGCAACTGAAACGTATCTCCATGAGCAAGGAGGAAATCGTTATTATTTGATTTGTAATATGTTTCTATCATTATTATACTTCGTACGAAGGTATGGCATTTTTATCTTGTTCAGGTACGGGAAGGCCTAACTCTTGCAATGGGATGTAATCAAAATAATACTTACAACCTACACTGATGATGTAGTCAAGCGTGTCTTTGTATTTCTCATCTTTGAACCATGAGTCAAGAACATAATAGTATTCAACCTTATAATTCAATTCTGAGAACAACTTCATATATTGTTTTTTCTTGAAGTCGCATGTTTGCAATTTTTCATCAACGCTACCAGTATTTTCTTGATGTTTAACCTCAAGTATAAATGCTGTATTATTGATGATAACATAAATACAATTATCAGGAAGCAATTGCCTTGAAATGTGCTTCTTCCAATCTACATTATTTTCTGCAAGGAATCTGTACAAAGCGTGCTTCTTGAACAAACGTGCCACAAGCTCTTTTTTGTAGAACACTTTTGTGTCATTAACCTTGTAATCTTTTTGTGAGTTTAGGAATGTACCTAAATCTATTTTGGCTTCATATCTAAGACCAGTTAAGGTATTTGAGCCTCCTGTGCCACCTTTGATCATATTAATTATCGTCGTTTGTTCGTTGACACACTCCGTGATAGTAACCTAATGCAAAAGCTGCGTGTGGACTTTTATGTCGTTGAGCTTTCGCTTGGCTTTCTTCAAGGTGAGCTAAGACATTATCTATATTCAGAGAACCATTGAGATTGTAGCCAGCCTCATAGCCAGCTTCGTAAGCACATGCAGCACACTTATGACGGCCAACTCCACCTTGGTCAGTTGGCAAGGTTTCCATAATACTTTGAATTTGAGAATGATCTTTCTTGCAAGCCATATTATTTGACGAGTTTTATAAATTCTACGATGTTAGTAAGGTTATAAATGCTTGGGATGATGCTGTAAGCCTCCTGTAACTTATTCTTTGCACTCTTCCAGCCAATTCCATCTGTTATCCATACAAATTCAAAACCTGGAACAGAATTGATTTTAGGCGCAATATCAGAGTAAGAACGTGCGACTTCGTTAAGCTTTGAACCACCTCCACTATAGAAATTCACTTCTATGAGATAGGTCTTACCCTTTGATTTAACAACAAAGTCAAAACGCTTTTCGTCATCACCTAAAACTCTTGATATTGCTGGCCACTCGCTTGAATAGACCTCTTGGCGGTATTTGACTCCTGCTTTGTCAAAGATACGTGCTACCATGCCTTCCATTACATGGCCGCTACGATTCTTTCTAGCATTTGTATCAAGACCTGTTTCTATACCAAAGACGTAATCGACAAGGTCTTTTATCTTTTGCTGTTGGAATACTTCTGTAAGTCCTGTATTGTCAAGATATTCCATTACACCATCAATAGAGGTAAAAAGAGTGTCGAGAACAACACATTCACCAAGCGAGTTCAGAACCTTCTTCTTGCCTTCACTACGAACTGCGATAAGAATATCCATAACGTTAAATGCACTTTTATCGCGCTTCCAGATTGTTTCAACAGCCTTACGCATGTCCGATGCACCAACAAGACTATTGAGCATACAGAGGCTTAATTTGATGTCTTCTACGTTCTGAGCTATCTTGTCAAAATCACAGAAGAAATCAAGTGTTTGATTAGTCTCCTGCAATTGAGACATGAATTTATTAAAGTCCTTTTCCATATTTTGTTTCTCTTTCTGCTATGATATTAATAGGTTCTTCTTTCTGAATTTCGTATTTTATATGTTTTTGATTCTTGAAGTTCCGGACTACAATTTCTGTCAGTTTCCCTCTCTTCTGTGGATTGGCATTAATGCTTCTTGTAGCCCAAACACGACCAATAGCATAATCCTTATACAGCACATCAAAGAAATTGTCTTCCTCGTTTTTCCCTTTGCAATCAGAGTTGCTTAACATAAAGTGATAGCCATACTCATTAACACGGTCACAGAACTCTTTCAAGCGAATCTGGGCATCATCATTGAAAGATTCTTTCGTATAATCATTGAAACTTGAAGTGTCGCTGAGCGGTCTATAAGGAGGGTCAAAGTAGAACAATGTATTTCCTTTTGCCTGATCAAAGGTCTTTTCAAAGTCAACATTCAACATCATGACTCTTTTCAACAATTCGCTGTCTTTAAGTATTGTAGCCTCGTCACAAATTTGAGGATTTGCATATTTGCCAAAGGGAACATTGAATAGCCCGCTTTTGTTAACCCTATATAGTCCATTAAAACACGTTCTGTTCAAAAAAATGAAATATACAGTATTCTCGATAGGGTCAAGTTTTTTCTCGTTGTATCTGTCCCTTGCAGCCATAAAGAATGATTTTCTTTCTTCTTCTACCTGTAGTGCATAATACTCATGTTGAATTTCTCTGAGGGCAGAAATCAATTCGTGAGGACTATCTCGCACTGTCTGATAGCACGTTATCAAATCCGTATTGATGTCATTGATGACAGCATGACTGATATTCGGATAGTTCTGCAACATATAAAAGAGCATAGCCCCTCCGCCCACAAAAGGCTCGATGTATGTCACGTCTTTCCATTTATCAAAGTCAGCTGGCAGCAATCTGCTCAGTTGTTCGATGAGTTGGCTTTTTCCTCCAACCCATTTGATAAAAGGTTTTCCTTTTGCCATATTTGATGATATAATCTTTGATAAAACGTGGAACTTACATTATTGTCAGTTCCTCTCAATAGAACCAAACGTCAAATGAACGCCTTTAATATGTCCTTGCAGGCCTTTTCATCCTGCGGTCAGGAACATTATCCCGACCTCCCACCCGAATAGAGAAACATATTCCCTTTCAGCGTGGACTATTGCGGCTTTACATCCCGCTGATGTCGCATATTTTAAGTCTTGCGAGGGACTATGAGGTTATAAACCTATGGTGTTTAAGATATTGTCTGAATAATTTTCATCACCTCATCTTCGTTCAACCCTGTGCATTTGCTAATCAGCAAGACATCTAAGCCTTCAGCATACATGTTTGATACTACCTGTTTCACTCTTTCGTCAACAGCCGTATCAATTGTATTGTAATAATCCCAAAGGTTCTTGCGTGATTCCTCGTATGCCGCTCTCTCGGCAGGAGTCATGTTTGCCTGTGCCGCACGTGCTGCAAGCTTTGCAAAAGCAGCATTGCGTTCTTCAGCGAATGGCATTGTTTCCATAGTATCTAAGTTTTTGAGTATGTAAATCCATTTGTCGTAAATCGTCTCGCACTCTTTCTCGCTTTTCACAAATCTCGGCAGCTCAATGAAATACTGCTTGAACTTGGGATTGGAGATTGTCTTGCTTTCAACGTCCATCAAAACAACCTCGCTTAGACTTTACTCAGGGTTCTTGCCAGGAATATCTTCCATCTTGAAGTTCAGGAAAAACACTCCATATACGGCCTTAAGTTTGTATCTCCAGCCGTCTCCTTTCTCCGCTTGTTCAACAATGCTGCGAGACATGTAATAAAGCGCCCTATCCTTGAAAAAGAACTGTCGGTAGTTCTGCATCTCCACTATCACATAATCACCTTTGTCCGTTTCACAGTATATATCGAAAATAGTGGCACGGTCTTCCTTACTTTTAGGCGATTGTTCGTTGTTACAGAACTGGACATCTTTGATGACATACGTCCGTCCCGTCGAAGAGTGCATTCAAAAAACCTATCAGTATCTCTTTTGCTGATTCTGAGCCAAATATATATTTGAAACTCCAGTCAGAAAAAGGCGAAATGAATTTAGACATAGTAGAGGTTATTTTCGGTTGCAAAGTTAATGCAAATATTCCAAGTCACCAAATATTTTGAGAGCTATTATCCTGACTTCATCACTTTTCTGCGCCACCATGTAGCACTGAATGAGAATCAAGGGGTTATGTAAAATAATTGGGTGGCTTTGGGTGGCGCAAACAAAAAAATGTGTACCTTTGCACCATGTACGTACCAGAGAACGGCTCTTTCATTACGAAAACCCTCTTCCTGACAGAGAAGCACCATGTGATTAAGCCACTTTTCGACCTATCTGACGGCGAATCTTAATTTGGGTGGCGCATTGACGAAGTCAGGAAAAGGCCGGACAAAAGGTTGCCCCTGAATACGGCAAAAAGTAGTCAGGTTTCTGCTGATACGTTGTCGTAACTTTAGGGTGGTTCTATTAATTATGTTTTTAAGTAGCAAGGCGGATGGTTCATAATTGGACGCTTTTGAGTTTATTTTTGCATCTTGCTGATTGTCTGTCGGTCACAATGCCCGCATTGCTCCCTCCCTCCGCACAGCAATCTGCTAAAAATAAACTTCAAAATCGTCTCAACATAATTAATAGAACCACCCTTTACAAAAAACTCGATTTCCATCAGTTTCAAAAAAGATGGGAATCGAGTTATGCTGCCGGATTGCCAAAATCAATTAAGAATTAGGTTCGTTAGTTCCGTTAGAGTCCGGTTGAAGGATAGGTCTGTCACGGCCATTGTCCGGTGTGTCTATTAGGTCTGGGTCTGTTGCGGTAGCAGGTCTGTCGCACATGACAACCCCTGCCAGCATGAAAATAGCGAAAAGAATACCAATAATACCTTTTGCAGTTGATTTTACGTTCATGTCAGTATCAAATAATTTTAGGGCAGGTTCTATCTATTCAATATCTATCACTGCACAAACCAGCAGAACCCGTTATCTGATTCGTGCAATGTCAAAGTCCTGAAAAATGAATATAGCGGTTGCAACGTACATCCCTCTGGGACGGAGCGGGCTCCGTCTTTACAGGTGTTAGCGTGCAGTTAAATAGAAGTCAGATTATATTCGTTGTATCTGCCTGATTTTTCGACCAGTCTGAGATATGAGGCACGGCCGCTTTTCTTGTTGTACCTTACCTCGACCTCTTTGTAGTAGTTCTTGCTCTTTTTAGGTGCCTTGAAGATGAAGTCATGGGTTGATTTACCAGCGTTGTAGGTCATATCAGCACCTGTTTCCTTCTTAATCTCGTTGACCTTACCCATCAAAGCGTTGCAGAGGAGATTAGCCAACCCAGCCATACTCTTCACTTTCTTGAGGTTGACTTTGTTGGACTTTTTACCCTTGACCCGTTCAAGGTTATCTCCGTCAATGACGAACTTGTCGCCTGCTGGGGTGCTGTAAATCATCACAAGTTTGCGAGGGGCATCGAATGTCAAAGAACCCTTCAACGTTTCGGATTTCTTAACGATAGGGTCAACGTCGTTCTGCGTGAAAGAGAATTTTGCCTTCAGGTCTTTGTTTGAGGAGGCAACAAACTTGATTGCGGCATCCTGCTGCGCTGCCAAGCCAAAAACGCTAAGCAACACTATGAAAGTCAATACAAATCGTCTCATAGGATATTTATAACTTAGCTGTAAAGTCCTCCGTTGATTGAGATGCATTCGCCAGTGATGTAACCAGCATCGCGAGAGGCAAGGAAACCGACGAGTGCGGCAACCTCTTCTGGCTCGCCAAAACGTTTCAAAGGGATTGTCTCCTTGAGTGCATCAACGTTAAGCCCTTCGACCATATCGGTGTTTATAAAGCCAGGTGCTATGGCATTGACAGTCACGTTCTTTGCACCGATTTCCTGTGCAAGTGCCTTGGTTGCAGCAATCAGACCACCTTTGGCGGAAGAGTAGTTGCACTGACCGGGGAGACCCTTGAGACCAGAGAGGGAACCCATATTGATAATCCTACCGAATTTTTTCCTGAGCATAGGTTGGAGGAGAGGTTTGGTGACATTGTAGAAAGCGCCAAGCGAGGTGTTGATGACTTTCAGCCAATCCTCATGCTCCATCCATATCATAAGATTGTCGCGTCGGACACCTGCGTTGTTAACCAAGACTTCAATAAATTCGCCTTTGTGAGCGGCTTGCCACCCTTCGATAGCCTTGACGGTTGCTTCGTAATCGCAGACATCGAACTTGAGAAACTCACCGTCCGTGCCAGCCTCGCGAACCATAGCGAGTGTTTTTTCGGCCTCAGCGTCGTTGCTTACATAATTGATAACCACGTTGTAACCCATTTGGGCGAGTTTTACGCATACGGCCCTGCCAATACCGCGGCTGCCGCCTGTCACCATTGCATATTTCATAGCTTTATTCTTTAACAATAACGGTTGCAAAGGTAATGACTTTTTCTCAATCACGCAAGTTTTTTCTATCTTTTTTTCGTAATTATTTTTCGTGAGGCATTAAACTTTGCTTTGGGGAAAGAATTGAGTGGAAAAATTTGGAGAAAAGGAAAAAAAGTAGTAACTTTGCAGCCTGAATGTGGCGATGCGTTAACCAAAGAGCAAGTGATGAAAAAGGATTTAGGTACAGAAGGGAATAGAGACTGCCAAGGCAAGAGGTTTTGGGGAAATGTGCTGATATGGATGAGGGGTGGGGCAGTGCTGACCAAGATTGTCTTGTTATGCATCTTCTTGATGCCGTGGGCTTTAGTGGTGTTGGCATTGCCAAATGCGGAGAGGTTTAGAAATGCGTTCTGCCGCATATCGTCGAAGGGTATGGGTTGGTTTATCAGTCATATCAATGGGGCGAAACTGGTGGTTAAAGGGAAAATTGACGATGAAGATGAAGCGTGTCTGTGGGTTGTTGCCCAGCATGCGTCGTTGTTGGACGTGCCTGCTGTGATGGAACTTAGGCCGAAAGTTGCTGTTATGGCAAAAAAATACGTGAGTCATAACCTTCTGTATGGCATGACCGCGAAAGCTTTGGGAATGTTTAGCGTGTCTGATGGTTATGAGAATGTTGTCGATGAGGTGGAGAAGTTTATAAAGAACGGGTACTGTGTGGCAATATTCCCAGAGGGGAGTAGAACGAAGGATGGCGAGTTGCATAGATTCCACAAAGGGGCTTTCTATATTGCCGAGAAGTTAGGACTGACGATACAACCTATTTTCATATACGGTACGTTCAACGTGCTTAACCGCAATGAGTTCAAGCTGTACAGTCATCCGATTTACGTTGAGGTGATGGACAAGATAACGAAAGATGACATGCGGTTCGGGAAAGACTATAGGAGCAGGACGAAAGCTGTGGAACTGCTGTTTAGGGAGAAAATGGCGGAATATAAAAACAAAGAAACTAATATGGTGAGTTCTGTAAATTCACCGTTTATTGAAAACAAACTAAAGAAATAACCAATTAACTTTTTGATGTTTTTGCTCAAAATAAACTTCAAAAACATTAAAATGAATTTATAGAACTCACTGTTATGGAAGAAATTAACAGGACTCAGCCGCACGGTCTGTTGGCAGGCAAAAAGGGTATAATAACAGGCGTGGTGGACGAAATGTCTATCGCGTGGAGCGTTGCGCAGAGGTGTATGGCAGAAGGGGCAAAAATAGTACTTACCAACAGTGCCTTGGCAATAAGGTTGGGTAGCGTGTCGAGACTGGCAGAAGAGGCTGGGGTGGAGTTGATTGCCGCTGATGCGACGAACGAGGAAGAATTGCGTAACCTGATGGAAGAATCGGAGAAGATTTTAGGCGGCAAGATAGATTTCGTGCTGCATTCAGTCGCAATGTCGCAAAACATCAGAAGGCACATGGATTATGACGTTATGAACTACAATTATTTCAATACTACGATAGATGTCTCGGCTGTGTCATTGCATAGGATGTTGAGGTGCGGTATGGAGAGCGAGACGCTGGCGGAGGGTTGCTCGGTGGTGGCATTGACGTTCATAGCGTCTGACAGGTATATGGCTAACTACAACGATATGAGTGATGCCAAAGCGTTATTGGAGAGCGTTGCAAGGAATATGGGTGGCGTTTGCGGCGTGAAGAAGGGGATAAGGGTCAACTGTATTTCGCAATCCGCAGTAGAGTCGAGGGCGGGGAAGAGTTTCGGGCAGATGGAATTCTTCAGGGAGTACACCGAAAACATGGCACCATTGGGTAATGCGTCGAAAGAGGATTGCGCTGAGTTGTGCGCTATGCTGTTCTCGGACTATACGAGGAAAGTGACGATGCAGACGATTTTCAACGACGGAGGATTCAGCAGGACGGTGATGACTGAGAAATTTATGAACCATTTCGGGAAATTTTAGAACACTCTAAAATATGAAAGGAAAAATAGTTGTATTGCTTCTGACGGTGTCTGTCCTGGCGAGAGCAGGTGGTTACAGACACAGTGTCGGTATATCTTTTGGAACAATAAACGGCGTGTCGTACAAAGGGTACGTTAGCAACAATATACACTTTGTGCTTCAGGTGGATGCGTACTGGCAAATGGGACTTACGCCAAACAGTTCGCTTTGTTCGACGTTTACGCAAGGAGACTACAAGAATTACAACATGCAGGTGAGAAACTCGACATTAAGCGGAGGGGAGTACCAATCGGCAATGATAGAACCTGGCTTTATGTACCAAGGGAAGATTGGTAGATGGGAGTTGGGTAATATGTACTGGTTTGCAGGGGGAAGCATTGGTTTTGGTGCGCTGTGGGAAGGCAAATTCGATGATGCATCGCTGATATGCAAGCCAGACCAGTCGTCACGCCCTTGGTTCAAGATGAGCGAACACCTGTTGATGGGTGTTGAATTCAGTTTCAATGCAGTCCCTTTGGTGTTGGGTATAGAGTTGAGGCCAGGAATGGCAACACCGTTCATGACCTCTGGCGGAAACATTTACGACAATTACAAGACACTGTCCGCCGTAATGTTCGACTGGGGTGCCAACTTCACGTTGAGATACTGCTTTGGTGAAGAGAAATGATTATGGGAATTAGTGAAATTATAGAGAAGACCAACGGATTGCTGCGAGAGGAATTCGAGATTGAGGGAGAGATGTCGCCGGTGTCAAGGTTGAAGGAGGATTTGGACATCGACAGTCTGGACATCGTTGACGTGGTGGTGCTTGTCCATGATACGTTCGGGGTGACGTTGAAATTGGATGATTTGAAGAAAATGAAGACTTTGCAGGATTTGTACGACTATTTAGTAGCGAATATAGGGTAATGGAGAAAGAGTGGTCGGGAAGATCGGACGGTACGCCGTGGATGCTAAGGACACTGACGAGGTGGTTGAAACATTTGGATGTGAGGGTCATTTATGGGGTTATGGCAATTGTGGTAGTGTTCTACATCATATTCGGTTATAGGCATAGCGTAAACATATACAGATATTTCAGGAGGTGTTTCGGGGATTGGAGGTTGAAAGCATTGGCGAGAACATACGCTACATACTTTCAGTTCGGTCAGGCGATAATGGACAGAATGGCTGTCTATGCAGGAAGGAAGTACAAAATTGAGCATGACGATGTCGAGAGAGAGATGAAGGTGAAAGAGTCGGAAGAAGGAATGATAATATTAGGCTCGCACATAGGGAACTACGAAATGGCGGGTTATCTGATGGGGGGAATGAGAAAACCGATGAACGTTTTGCTATATGCAGGGGAGAACGCCACGGTGATGCGGAACAGAATAGAGCATTTTGGGCGGAACGGCATAAAAGTGATAACCGTTGACGAGACAATGGACCATGTGTATGCGGTGAACAAAGCATTGCAGGAGGGGGAGATTGTGTCGTTGCATGCTGACAGGAGGGTGAACTCGGAGAAGTCACTTGACGTGGATATTTTAGGGCGGACGGCACATCTGCCGGCAGGACCGTTTCTGTTGTCGGCTGTTACGGGCAAGAGGGTTGTGGGGCAGTTTGTGATGAAAACGAAATGGGATACCTATAAAATATATTGCAGAGAATACAAAGCGGAGGGTGGAGTAAGGCAAGCGGCGGCTGAGATGGCGAGACAATACGGGGCTGAGATGGAGAGGATTACGCGGATGTACCCGACGCAATGGTACAATTTCTATGACTTTTGGAAATGATAATAAAAGTATCGGATAACATAATTTCGCCGTTGGGCGTAGGTAGCGAAGAGAACTTCATTAGGGTGAGCAAAGGGGAATCTATGCTCAGGCGACATGAGGACGCTGAGGGGTTGCTACAGCCTTACTATGCGTCGCTGTTCACGGAGAGGAGAGTGTTTTCGGAACTTTGCATAGAGGCGGCGGAAGAGGCGTTGTGGGGATGCGGGGTTGACGCATCGTCAGATAAGGTGCTGTTTGTAGTGTCAACGACCAAAGGCGAGGATTTGGAATTATACCATTCATCGGAAAAAATAGTGAAACACTTTGGGAACAAAAATGGTGTGATAGTGGTTAGCAACGCTTGCACGTCAGGGGTCTGCGCACAGATAACGGCGGCAAGAATGCTGAATACGGGTAAATACGACACTGCCATAGTGGTGGGGTGTGACATACAGACACCGTTTATAGTAAGCGGTTTCCAGTCGTTCAAAGCATTGTCGGACGAACTTTGCCGACCGTTCGACGGGGCAAGAAGAGGGCTGAACCTGGGCGAGGCCGCAGCTGCAATGATTCTGAGAAGGACAGATGACATAGAAGAAGGGCAGTGGGAATATGTGGCGGGAGGAATACACAATGACGCCAACCATATCTCAGGGCCAAGCAGGACAGGGGAAGGTGCGTTGAGATGCCTTAATGATGTCAGGAATGGGGGCTTTGGTGATTTGGCATTCGTCAACCTGCACGGTACTGCGTCATTGTACAACGACGATATGGAATCTGTAGCCATAAACAGGGCAGGGTTGGGCGAAATGCCAGTCAATAGCCTGAAAGGTTACTACGGACATACGATGGGGGCAGCAGGGGTGTTGGAGACAATCATATCAATGAAAGCCGTTGAGCATAACATCGTGCTGGGGACAAGGGGATTGGTCACTGTGGGTACTGTTGAGAATGTGAATGCCTCAAACGAAAACAGGAGCTGCGGGGGGAATGGTTTCGTGAAACTGCTCAGTGGATTTGGCGGTAGCAACGCCGCCGTAAGATGGAGGATAAAGAGATGAGAATAGTCATAGATGGTAAGAAGGTCGTTCTGGACGGCTGTCAGGTTGAGACAAAAGAGTGCGGCGAGAAGATGCTCACTGAACTGTATAGGAGGTATGTGGGTGACTATCCGAAATTCTTCAAGATGGACACGCTGTCGAAACTGGGGTTCATAGCGTCGGAACTGCTGTTGCAGAGGGAGGCTTCGTTGCGAGGCGTGGAGAGGTTTGTGCCAAGCGAAGAGAGAGGCGTGATAATGGGCAATAGGTCTGCGTCAATAGTCAACGACCGGGAATACGAGAAGACAATACAGAAAGGGGATTACTATCCTTCGCCGGCGTTGTTTGTCTATACATTGCCGAACATAGTCACAGGAGAGATTGCCATACGTAATAAGTTTTACGGCGAGAGTGGTTTCTATGTGGTGGAAGACAAAGAGACGCTGATGGAGATAGTGAGGTCGTCGAGTATGAAAGCAGGAATTGTCGGATGGGTGGAATGTCGAGGAAGGAACGACTTTGAGGCGGATGTTGAATTGATTTGACTACGTTTTGGGGTGACGTTTGGGATACGTCTATGGTTTGCATGGGCTACGTCTTTTACCCATAGGATACTTTGTGCGAGAGTGTCTAAGAGGAGTGTGTATTGCCGAAGAGAAAAAACTTAATAACATATACTACACAAGCAATGAATGTAACAAAAGAACAACTGAAACAACAGATAATCGAGGCATTGAACCTCGAAGGAATGACACCTGATGACATTCAGGACGATGCGCCATTGTTCGGGGAAGGACTGGGGCTTGACTCGATTGACGCATTGGAACTTATGATGGTGTTTGACAAACACTATGGGATAAAACTGACAGACAGGAACGAGAGTAAGAGAGTGTTTGCGTCGGTCAACACCATGGTGGAATACATAGAATCGAAGAGGTGAGGATAGCCATAACAGGTTGCGGGGTGGTCTCAGCCATAGGAGAAGGGGTGAAAGAGACGGAGGTTTCGTTGCGGAATGAACGCTGCGGAATAGGGCTTGCCGTTTTTCCGGGGATAGGAGAACAGATGGTGGGAAAGGTAAACGTTGACAATGAGATGTTGGCAAAAGGGTTGGGGATTGAAGGGGAGATGCCACGGTCGGTGCTGTTGGGCATAAAAGCGGCAAGGGAAGCCCTGTCAATGGCAAGAGTCGAAGATGTCAGCGGAATGGGGTTTGTGAACGGAACGACGGTGGGCGGAATGGATTTGACGGAAAGGCATTATGACCAAATAGACAAATACAAGAGCCTGCACTTGGCAGAGACGTGCAGCGAACTAATAGCAAAGAACACAGGAGTTGGCGGAAAAACGGTGACAATATCCACAGCATGTTCGTCGGCACTGAACAGCATAATCACGGCAAGCGAGATGATAAGGGCGGGCAGGGTTAGCCGGGTGATGGCAGGAGGGACGGAGTGCCTGACGATGTTTCACCAACTGGGGTTCATGTCGTTGGGGATTGTGGATAAAGAGAGATGCAGACCTTTTGACGCAGGGAGGAATGGACTGAACTTAGGAGAGGGGGCGGCGTATATTGTCATAGAGACGGAAGAGAGTGCAAAGGAGAGAAAGGCAGAGATATTGGGTTACGTGGCAGGTTACGGAAACGCATGTGACGCATATCACCAGACGGCAACATCAGAGAACGGGGAAGGTGCATGTATGGCAATGCTGAAAGCCCTGAGGATGGCAGGTGTGGAAACTGAAAATATTGATTATATAAACGCCCACGGCACATCAACACTGGACAACGACCGTAGTGAGAGCGTGGCAATAAAGAGGGTGTTCGGAGAAAAACCGCCGATGGTGTCGTCAACTAAAGGATTCACAGGACACACGACAAGCGCAAGCGGTGCAATAGAGACTGTCATATCGTTGGTGGCTATGAGGAACGGTTTCGTGCCAGGCAATATGAATTGGGGAAAAAGCGAGGAGGAGATGATTGAACCAGTGGCTCATACGATGACGAGAAGCGTTGAAAGAGTTATGTGCAACTCGTTCGGTTTTGGGGGCAACGACAGCAGTGTTATTATAACAATGTACCCCGGCAGGGAATTAGAACCTATCCGTGAAACAGCAGTGAAGGAGGTGGTATGCGTAGAGAAAAAAGAGGGCGACGACTGCGGAAAATGGATAAAACCCATAGAGGCACGGCGGATGACAATGCAGATGAGACTTGTGACAGTGGCGGCATGTGAGGCATTGGAAAAAGCAGGACTGGAAAAGCCAGACGCAATAATAACCACTACTTCGTTGGGTATGATAAGTAATAGTATGAGGATTTTGGATGGCATAGAAAACGGTGAAGAGGTGAAGCCTTCGTTGTTTATGCTATCGACCCACAACAGTATCTCATCTATGTTGGCGATACGTTTTGGTTGTCATGGTTACAACTGTACCTACTGCTCGTCGGGGGATGCCGTTGAAGATGCGGAAAGGCTTATATCTGAAGGTGAGGCAAGATACGTGATGTTGGTGGAATATGAGGAAAACGAAAAGATTTGGCAATATCGGGCAAAAACCAAGGTAAAGATAATCACGGGACAATGATAAGAATGTTAATGTTGGTGCTGACGCAGAGCGTGTTGCTGTGCGCAGGTCAGGTGATGCTGAAAATTGCGATGAACAGGGCAGGGACATTTGTCATGAGTGCCGCATATCTGAGGGGGCAACTGACAAACTGGTGGTTCCCTGGGTGTGGCGTGTTCTTTGTTGCCGCGGGATTGCTGTGGATGTACATATTGAAACATTATCCTTTTTCACAGGTCTATCCACTGACGAGCGTTACCTTCCTTTTGGGTATGGTTGCAGCGGTGTTGTTCCTACATGAACAGACGGAATGGCAACAGTGGTTGGGGGTTGCGTTCATAATAATAGGCTGTATGCTTGTCGTAAAATGAAAACGATACTGATTACTATTATGTTGGCTTTGGCTACGGCAATGCCAAAGCAGGTTACGGCTGATTTCATATTGGTTAAGTCGTCGCCTATGCTTCAGGGTGAACATATTTTTCTTGGCAAACTGACTTACAGGTCGCCTGATTACATACGTTGGGAATATACATCGCCTGAAAGAGCGGTATGGGAATTGAACGGGACGAAAGGCAATCTTTCGCCGCAAGTGAAACGTATGGTGGAGATGATAGCCGCATGTGTCAACGGAAAAGCGGATGAGCGTAATCTGAAGGTCGATGAAAAAGGCAATGTGATGACAATCACGCCTCAACGGAGGGATATGAAGAGGGTGGTTGAGAAAATCGTAGTGATTATAGACCCGAAAACCGGTCTTGCCGCCAGTGTAGAGATTCACGAGGCAAACGGAGGAAAAACATCAATAGCGTTCTCGAATGTCAAGGTTGTCAAATAAAATATGTGCCATCATACCTACCTTCAACAACGGCGGCACGGTGGCTAACGTTGTAAGACGGACGCATAGATTTATTGACGACATCATAGTTGTGGTGGACGGGTCAACCGACAATACCTTGGAACAAATAACATCGCTCGGATTCGTCATAACGATAGTCTTTTATACCAAGAACAGAGGGAAGGGATATGCTTTGAAACAGGGTTTCAGCAAAGCACGGAGTATGGGTTTCGATTATGTGCTGACGTTGGATGCTGACGGTCAACATTATCCTGAAAACATCCCATTGCTAATGAAGCAGTCTAAATATAATAGTGGATGTATAGTTTTGGGTAGCAGAGTGTTGGTGCAGGATAATATGCCACGCAAAAACACATTCGCCAACCGCTTTTCAAACTTTTGGTTCACGGTTCAGACTGGTGTCAGTCTTCCTGACACTCAGACAGGAATGAGGATATACCCATTGTACAAAATGAGACACACCGCACTGTTGACAGACAGATATGAGGCGGAACTTGAACTGTTGGTTTTTATGTCGTGGGCTGGCACAAAGATTATCCCTGTGCCTATTGACGTATATTATCCGCCGAAAAACGAGAGAATCAGCCACTTCAAGCCATTCCGTGATTTCACGAGGATTTCAATACTGAATACTTTCCTTTGTTTGTTGGCTATAGTTTACGGCTGGCCGAGGATTATTATCAGAAAGATTATACGATGAGAAGATTGTCGGTTGTCATATTGTTTGCTGTTGTTTTTGTGGGTTGTTGCATAGCTGCAAAGCGAGAAAGACTCGCACCGTACCTTGTGGATAAGGCAAACAATAGCGGAATGGGCATCATAGTCTGCCCCGGCGGAAGTTATTCGTGGTTAGACAAGACGAACGAAGGCGAGACAGTGGCAAAATGGTTGAACGCTAATGGCATAAACGCCTTTTTGTTGAAATACAGGGTGGCGACTGTTGCGGCATACGTCACTGGTTTCAGGGTGTTGGGCATTGGGCATAAATATCCGGATATGCTTGAGGACGTGGAAGACGCGTTACGTGAGGTCTATGAAAGGGCTGACGAATTTGGGGTTGACCGTGCGAAAATTGGCGTAATGGGCTTTTCGGCAGGAGGACATTTGGCGATGATGTCATACCTTTATAACCGTACGGAGTACAAACCGACGTTCCTTTGCTGCGTCTATCCTGTTGTGACGATGAGCAGGAAAGAGTCACATAAACGTTCAAGGCGTGGTGCGTTGGGTGTCTGGCGGCAATGGGACAAGCAAATGCGTGACTCATTGTCTATAGAAAAACACGTTACGTCGGACTGCCCACCTGTGTTCATCGTTGACTGTGCGGACGACAAGGTGGTCAACCCGCGAAACTCGTTAATGCTTGACTCGGCACTGACGGCAAACAAAGTGAAACACTCATATTATATATATGAGGAAGGTGGTCATGGGTTTGGAGCGTCCGAGACAAAAGGAAGCGTTGAGAGTCGTCAATGGAAAGACACATTTATTAAATGGTTACATAATATATTAGGATGGATATAGAATTTAAATCAGCGGAAGAAATCAAGCTGTATCAAGAAAAATTGTTGCAGGAACAATTGCAATACCTGAAAACTAACTCACGGTTCTATGCTAAAATGTTCGAGAAGAACGGCATTGCGATTGAAAGCATAAAGACATTGGAAGACCTGTCCATGATTCCTTTCACAGAGAAAGAGGATTTGCATAGGTACAATGATGATTTCAGGTGCGTGCCTAATGAAAAGATTGTTGATTATATAACAACCTCTGGGACAATGGGTGACCCTGTGACATTCGGGTGTACGGAGAAAGACCTTGAACGTCTTGCATACAACGAGGCTAAATCATTCGCATGCGCACAATTAGGCAAAGGTGACATACTGCAACTGATGGTGACACTCGACAAACGGTTTATGGCTGGTTTGGCTTATTGGCTCGGGGCAAGGAAGTTAGGGATTGGCGTTGTCAGGGTTGGCAATGGCATTCCGGAACTTCAGTGGGACACTATTATGAGGTTGAAACCCACGGCTATAATGTGCGTGCCTTCTTTTATCCTGAAACTGCTTGATTACGCTGAGGCGAACGGCATAGATTATCATCGTTCTTCCATCAAAAAGGTGATTGGAATTGGTGAAGGGCTTAGGGGACAAGACTTTGAACTGAACCTTTTGGGCGAAAGAATACATGAGCGTTGGCCGGAAGTGAAACTGTTCGCCACATATTCATCGACTGAGATGTCATGCACGTTCTCGGAATGTGAATACGGTTGTGGGGGACATGTTCACCCTGAATTGATAATCACGGAGATTATAGGCGAGGACAATATGCCAGTGAAGGACGGCGAAGTTGGCGAAGTGGTAGTGACGACATTGGGGGTTGAGGGAATGCCGTTGCTGCGTTTTCGCACGGGCGATATGGCGGCAAGAGTTTCCAAACCTTGCTCCTGCGGACGAAATTCATATAGGCTCACTCCTTTGGTGGGACGTAAGCATAACATGATAAAACTCAAAGGGACGACCATCTATCCGCCGGCTCTTAACGACGTGTTAGACAATGTGGAATACGTTGAAAACTATGTAGTGATGGTCAGAAGCACAGCAGAGGGGACTGATGAGGTGGTGGTACGTGTTGGATTGAAAAGACATATTGCTGACGATTTGGTGATAAAAGAGTTGAAGGACAGATTTAGGGCAAGGCTTAGGGTTGCTCCAATTATTGAGGTTCTGCCTAAAGATGTAATACAGAGGATAAACTTCCCTGCAAAATCGCGTAAGCCCGTGAAATTCGTTGACGAGAGATGAACACATTTTTCTTGAGAATATATGACTATTTAGGAAAGAGAAAATGGCTGTTGTGGTTGTTTTCTGGTATAATTGTGTTGTGGGGTGTCTGGTCAGTTTGCCGTATTAAATTAGACGAAGATATTGCCGCATTCCTGCCGTTGGACGGCAAGGAGAAACACCAGATGGAGTTGTATGGTCAGTTCTCAGGATCAGAGAAAATAGTGGTTGTCTTTGAGGGGAAGAGGGAGAGTTTGATGGACGCAATAGACTCATTCCAATTACAATACGAAAACATTGGATTAACGCCAGTATTGAACAGCAGGATAGATGTTTACGACTATGTGGAGGCTTTGGACACGCTATACAATTATATGCCTTATTTTCTTACTGCCGAGGATTATGAAAATATTGGTCGTAAACTTGACGACGTTGGGTATCCGGATAGTGTGATGAAAGCAGACAGGCAGAAACTGCTGATGCCGTTACCTGTTTATGAGGAACTTAGGATGAGGTGTGACCCATTGAATCTCTTTGACCCAGTGGTGACACGTCTGATGAGGCAAATGTCTTACGGGGGACAAATTACTTTGAATGACGGTTATATGATGTCCCGTGACGGGGAAATGGCAATTGTTTGGCTTGAAACCCCTTACGGGGCTTCGGAGACAGACAAAAACGCTGGGTTGGTTGACACTTTGGAAATGATATGCGGTAGGGTCAAGGCTATGGGTATTGACGCTCGTCTGACCGGTGCACCAGTTATTGCGGTAGGGAATGCACGGTGCATCAAACATGATTCTATGTTGGCAGGGATTGTGGCAATGTTGATAATCGTTGCGTTGCTCTGGATTGTGCTGAGGCAGGTCAAATCAATGCTTTTGATTCTGTTGACAGTCGGTTTTGGTTGGTTAGTGGCAATGTCAGTTGTCAGTTGTGTCTTCGTGACTGTCTCGATGATAGTTATAGGTATGGGCAGTGTGTTGGTTGGCATAGCGGTCAACTACCCTTTGCACGTTGTTATGCACCACAACTACACTGACAACGTGCGGTCAAACCTTGACGAACTCGTCGTGCCTCTTGTGATTGGCAACATTACTACTGTAGGTGCATTCTGTGCTCTGCTGCCATTGAAAGCAGAGGCTATTAGGCAACTTGGTTTGTTCGCGGCAGCATTGCTGATTGGTACGATATTGTTCTCCGTGGTCATTCTTCCGCATATACTGCCTTGTGAAAGACGTGAGTCGAGACACCTGCTCGCCATTATGCCTACGTTGGGATTGCGTGGAAGCAAGATAGTTATGGCAATCATAGTTGGATTGACTATTGTATTTGCGTTTTTCATTCCTTCGACTTCGTTTGACAATAATCTCTCCAATATCAACTATATGACAGACGAGCAAAGGAATGACTTGGCAAGATTGTCTTCCATTGCAGGTCAAGAACATACTTTGTACATGATTCAAGAAGAAGGACAATGGGATGACAAATGTGAAAAAGCCGAACGAGTACAAGCTATGGTTAAAGGACTTGAAAAAGAGAGTTTGTTGAGAAACGTGCGAATGGCGACTGACTTCATGCCATCCAAGAAAACGCAAAAAGAGAGAATCGTGCTATGGAATGAGTTTATAGAAAAACACAAGAGGAAGATTGATGTCGATTTGAATTTGGGAGAAAGGAAATATGGATTCGCCGACGATGCCTTTGCCCCTTTCGAGGCGATGCTCAATAACCCTATAGGCGAAATAGACTTAAATACATTTGAAAAACAGCTTTCTAAATTCATGCCCGAAAAAGTCAAAAACGGTATGATATGCGAGACGTGCCAGATTTCGCCAAAGAATGAGGAGAGTGTCATTAAAAAGTTGGGTGACGATTGCACGGCATTCACCATGGAAGGGAACAATATGGCGATGGCTGAAACGCTTTCAGACGAATTTGACTACATAGGGTTGATCTGCTCGTTGATAGTCTTTGTTTTTCTTTGCATCAGTTTCAAGGAGATAAAATTGGCAATACTTGCGTTCATTCCCATGGTGGTCTCATGGATTTGGATCCTCGGCATTATGGGTATTGTAGGAATACAATTCAACCTTGTGAATATTATCCTTGCCACATTCATTTTTGGGCAGGGCGATGACTATACGATTTTTATGGTCGAGGGTGTTGTCTATGAACACAAGACTGGTTCTGCCATTCTGCCGCAATACAGGACAGAGATTGTGATGTCTGCTCTGATAATGCTTGTCGGGATAGGGACGCTGGTGATTTCACGTCACCCTGCCATGCACTCACTCGGAACTGTGACGTTGATAGGTATGACCGTCGTTGTATTGACGGCATACATTATTCCGCAAGCAATTTGCAAGTTGGTTTTTAGCCGTTAGCCATTGAGAGGATTGGATGGAACTCTTCTTTTGTCCGTAACGGATAAAAAAGTTTTTCGTTAAGACTTATTAGCCATTTAACTCAATTAACTCAATTAACTCAATTAATTTTTGGCTTTATATCTATTGGGTTTTGGCTGTTGCAATGGGTAGGGCAGGGCGCAAGCCCTGCCCTGGACTAAGCAGCTCTTGGCGGGATGGCAATGCTAATGTTATAAGACATTAAGCACCTGTTCTTTGATTTGTTCCAATTGGTCCTTCATCTTGACCACGATAATCTGCATCTCGGAATGGTTTGATTTCGAGCCAAGCGTGTTGATCTCACGTCCCATCTCTTGCGCTATGAAGCCGAGTTTCTTGCCAGGTGCTTTTTCGTTTTCCATCGTTTCGCGGAAATAGCGGATATGGTTGCGCAGACGTACCTTTTCTTCGTTAATGTCCAGTTTCTCAAGATAGAAAATCATCTCCTGCTCAAGGCGGTTAGGGTCGATGGCTGCTTTCTCCTTTATTATTTCGAGGTTCTCAACCAAGCGGTTCTTGATTTTCTCGATGCGTTCACCCTCGTATGGTTCTACTTCCGCAAGCAGTTTCTCGATGATGTCCAGTTTCTCTGTGAACATAGAGTGCAGCGCCGCACCCTCCTGACGGCGGAAAATATCGAGGTTCTCGAGTGCTTCGTTGAGGTAAGCAAGCAACGTGCGCCATTCTTCGTCATCAATCGTTGTGGTTTCAGAGCGCATTACGTCAGGCATACGCAATAACACCTCCATCATATTGTCAGGAAGAGCGATGCCAAGTGCCTGCGATGCGGTGACCATCTGTTCACGATATTTGCCCATCAGGTTAATGTTGACCTGCACAGCCGATTTCGCTGCTATGTCGTCAACCGTTATCACGAAATCTACTTTGCCATGGATAAGGTGCTGCGAGAGGATGTTGCGAAGTTCCACGTCTTTTTCCCTGTACGAAAAAGGGATGCGGGTGGAAATATCCATCGCCTTTGAATTGAGGGACTTGATTTCGATAGTCGTTTTCTTGCCGGCATATTCAAAAGAGGCTTTGCCGTAGCCTGTCATTGATAGTAGCATAATTGATTTGTTGTTTGTGTGATGATGAAAGTATCAAGTTGTTATTTTATCATCACTATATCGGATAATGTATGTTTTGCGTAAGATGAGTGCAGCCATCACTACGGAACAAATAGTTGACGCAGGTTGCGCCAGCCAGATGGCATTCAGGTAGGAGGTGACGGGGTTTAGCAGTTGCGGGAGGAGCAGGATAAAGGAGATAAGGAAAAGCACCTGACGAGAGAATGTGAGTATTACAGAGATGTCGGCGCGTCCGATGCTTTGGTAGTAAAGTGTCACGACAATATGAAACCCCATAAGACCGAGCATAAGGCATGAACAACGCAAGCCGTTGGCTGCCATTCCGATAAGCACTGTGTTGTCTGAAACGAAGCAACGTGCAATAGGCACGGGGATAAGCATTGCGATCAGCCATCCAGCTACTGTTATAAGAGAGGCGTAGAGAATGCCTTTGTGGAGCGTTGTCAGTACCCTGTCGTGTAAGCCTGCACCGTGGTTATAGCCGATGATAGGTTGCAGGCCATGGGAAAAACCCGTGACCGCAGTTGTCACTATGGCAGTAAACGATGTTATGATTCCGTAAGCAGCCAATGCCAAATCGCCGCCGTAAGCCAACAGTGAACTATTCATTACCACAAGGACGAGAGAGTTGCAGAACTGTAGCAGGAATGGCGAGAACCCTATGGACAACATCTTGCCAATCAGACTGTAGTCAAAACGGAAAGTGGAATTGTTGAATGACAGGTCACATTCATTGCTTATTTCCAGCCCACGAAAAAGACGAACCCTTGTCTGCTTCCAGAAAAATAACAACCCCCACAACGTTGAAATTGCCATTGAAACGACAGTGCCAATCGCGGCACCGCGTATGCCCATACCAAGGATAAAGATGAAGAGGGGGTCAAGCAGGATGTTCAGTCCGAACCCCAGTATGAGAACATTCATTGCCCTGAACGGATGACCGGACGAGCGTATGAGGTTTGAGAGAGTGTAACTCAGCGAGGTGAAAATGTGTCCCGGGATAATGATAGTCAGATACTCACGGGCGTAGGGTAGGGTATTGGGTGTACCTCCGAAAAGCGTAAGTATTTTGTTGAGGGACACCATGCAGACGACTGTGACCAGAACGTAGGCAAGGAATGAGAGGAAAAGCGTGTTGGGAAGAATCAACCTCAAGGAACGGTCTTTGCTGCCAAGGAAAATAGAAGCCACAGAGGCGGCACCAATGCTTACCAACATGCTGAAGGCAGACATTATGCTCACGAAAGGGAAGGTGAGGGCAAGACCAGAAAGAGCCAAAGCACTGACACCTTGACCAATAAAAATACGGTCTATAACATTATAGAGCGTATGGGTCAAGGTGCCTGCCATAGATGGGAGAGCAAAGCCCCATATCAGCTTGGTGATTGAATCGTTCTTTAAGTCTTTCAATACAAACCCTCGCCAAAGTTTATCCCAAATAACTCTTAAGGATAGTGTTGTTAGGATGAACCTTGATTTTCCTAAGAGCCTTCTCTTTGATTTGGCGGACGCGTTCACGGGTAAGGCCGAAGGTGTCACCAATCTCTTCAAGCGTCATTTCGTCCTCACCGCCAAGACCGTAGAACTTCTTGATAATCTCACGTTCGCGTTCTGAGAGCATAGTGTCCAAGGCACGGTTGATTTCGGTGGCAAGCGACTCATTTACAAGACCGTTGTCGGCTATAGGGGAATCATCGTTAACCAGGATGTCAAGAAGAGAATTGTCCTCACCTTCGACGAAAGGGGCATCCACAGAGACGTGGCGGCCAGAGATTTTGATAGTCTCAGCCACTTTGTCGATTGGCATATCAAGTTCCTCGGCGAGTTCCTCGGCAGAAGGACGGCGTTCGTTCTCCTGTTCGAACTTTGACAACGCCTTGTTGATTTTGTTAAGAGAGCCAACCTGGTTAAGAGGCAGGCGGACGATACGTGATTGTTCGGCGAGAGCCTGGAGAATAGCTTGGCGAATCCACCAAACCGCATAGGAGATGAATTTGAATCCACGTGTTTCGTCGAATTTTTCGGCTGCTTTTATCAGTCCAAGGTTTCCTTCGTTTATCAAATCTGGGAGCGATAGTCCCTGGTTTTGGTATTGTTTTGCCACGGAAACGACGAAACGCAGGTTTGAACTCACCAGTCTTTCAAGAGCCGCGCGGCTGCCTCGTCTGATTTCCTGAGCCAGTTTGACCTCCTCTTCGACAGATATAAGGTCTTCACGTCCAATCTCTTGCAGGTACTTGTCAAGCGACTGGCTTTCTCGGTTGGTAATGGATTTTGTAATCTTTAATTGACGCATATCTTATATATAAATTTAGGGCGCAAATTTACAACAAATAATCGGGATTTCCAAACAAAAGAGTGAAAATCTTCAAGTAAAAATTTTGCTTGGATTCTTTTGTAGAATGAAAAAAAAGTTTTAATTTTGCAGACTAATTCCGAACCAATAAGCAAATAAAAAAACATACGATATGGATATAAGATTTTTAGAGTTGTTAGGTCGTCAATTTCCTACGATTGAGGCTGCTTCGACGGAAATTATAAACCTTGAGGCAATACTTAACCTTCCAAAAGGTACAGAGCATTTCCTCTCGGACGTTCATGGTGAATACGAGGCATTTGACCATGTTCTGCGTAACGCCAGTGGTGCCGTTGCCCGCAAGGTAAACGATGAATTTGGCACGGAACTGCGTGAAAAAGAAAAACATGACCTCTGCACGCTCATATACTATCCTGCCGAGCGTTTGGAAATCATCAAGTCTGATGAGAAAGACAAAATGGCCGAATGGTATCGCGTCACGTTGCCACGCCTCGTAAGGGTTCTGAAGGCTGTATCTTCCAAATATACCCGTTCAAAAGTCCATAAAGCGTTGCCAAAAGAGTTCTCTTATATCATCGAGGAGTTGATGAACGAAAGCGGCAATGACGAACACAAACACGCATACGTTCAGGCTATCTTTGAGAGTATAATCACCAACGACCGTTCGGACGCTTTCATCATAGCTATGTGTTATGTCATCCAACGTCTTGTCATTGACAGACTGCACCTTGTCGGTGACGTTTACGACCGTGGACCTGGCGCACACCTAATCATGGACAAACTGATGGGTTACAGAGACATAGATATCCAGTGGGGTAACCATGACGTTGTCTGGATGGGTGCGGCAGCAGGCAACGACCAGTGTATGTGTAACGTAATCAGGATTTCGCTCCGATATGCAAACCTGACTACTTTGGAGGATGGCTATGGTATTAATATGCTGCCGCTTGCAACTTTCGCACAGGCAAACTATGCCAACGACACATGCACCCCTTACATGCCTAAACTGAAATACGCAGATACCAATTACGATGACGCAAACGTGAGGTTGATTTCGCAGATGCACAAAGCGATTTCTGTGATGCAGTGGAAAATAGAGCATGACATAATCGCCCGTCACCCGGAATGGGGTATGGAGAGCCGTGACCTTCTCCACAAAATCAACCGTCAGAAAGGCACAGTCGAAATCGGTGGCAAAGAGTACGAATTGAAAGACCCTGATTTCCCTACGGTTGACCCTAATGATCCATACACGCTGACAGACGGCGAGCGTGAAGTGCTGGAGAAACTCCACAACTCGTTCGCTGGCAGTGCGAAATTGGCTCAGCACCTCCGCCTGATGCTTGACAAAGGTATGCTCTATTTGGTTTGCAACGGTAACCTGTTATTCCATGCGTCAATTCCTTTGAACGACGAAGGCGGTTTCAAGGAGGTTGAACTGTTAGGCAAGAAACTGAAAGGCAAGGCACTTTGTGACGAGGTTGACCGTCTGATACGTGTGGCTTGTATGCCATGCAAGAACTTGCCTGAATACCAAACGGCGCTTGATTACATGTGGTATTGGTGGTGCGGTCCAGACAGCCCTTCTTTCGACAAACACCAGATGGCTACTTTCGAGCGTTATCTGATAGAAGACAAAGAACCACATGCCGAGCATAAAGGCTATTTCTATAAATTCCGTGACAAAGAGGAGGTGTGCGATATGATGCTGGACGAATTTGGCGTTATTGGCAGTCACCGTCACATCATAAACGGTCATGTGCCAGTCAAGACTACAAAAGGCGAGAGTCCGATACGTTCAAATGGTAAAGTCCTCGTTATTGATGGAGGTTTCTCGCGTGCGTACCATAGCGAGACTGGTATCGCAGGATACACCCTCGTATGGAACTCCCATACAATGCAATTGGTTCAGCATGAGGCTTTCGAGAGTCGCAAAAAGGCTATCGAGGAGGGCATAGACCTTCAGGGTACGCATTTCGTTGTGGAGACTGACCAGAAACGCACATACGTCCGTGACACGGATAATGGTCGCAACCTACAGCAACAAGTCGATGAACTTAAGGAACTTTTGAAATACTACAACCTGAAATTCGCATATCAAGAGAAATGACGATAAAGGAGAGATACGCGGGGGTTATAAAGCGCTTCCAATCAAGCGGCGTAAACCCCAAGGCAGAACTGAACTACAGCGACCATTTTTCATTACTGGTCGCTGTAATGTTAAGTGCGCAATGTACGGACAAGCGTGTAAATATGGTGACACCAGCACTGATGAAAGCATATCCAACCCCAGAGGCTATGGCAAAAGCCACCCCAGAGGATTTGCAGCGTTTTATTAGCAGCGTGTCGTATCCTAACGCAAAAGCCGAACACCTGGTCAATACGGCAAAAATGCTGATGACGCGATTCGGCGGGAAAGTGCCATGTGACAGGGAGTCGCTTGAAATGCTGCCAGGGGTTGGTCGTAAGACCGCAAACGTTATGTTGGCTGTAGGATTCGGACTGCGAGCGATGCCTGTTGACACCCATGTGTTCAGGGTATCCCTCAGGACAGGGCTTGTAAAAAAAGCAAAGACCCCGTTGCAATGCGAAAACATCCTATTGGAGAACATACCTGTGACTTTGTGTGCGGATATGCACCATTGGCTTTTGCTGCATGGCAGGTATGTATGCAAGTCGCGAAACCCGCAGTGCCAGGAATGCCAAATTAAATCTTATTGTAAATACCATGCCAAAAAAAACAACAAACAAAAAAACAAAGAGGAAAAATGACGAAGGTGAAATGGTGCGCAACATCATCACCTCTACGCAGTTCAAGGCCGTGGTAGGCGTCTTGCTGTTCGTCTTCGCTTTTGCGCTCCTCATGGCACTTATTTCATTTTTCTTTACAGGTGCCGAAGACCAGAGTTTTATAACGTGCCGTGGCGACAAATGCCCTGAACCGAAGAATTGGACAGGGAGTTTTGGCGCATATATGTCCAACCTGTTCGTCAACTGTATGTTTGGCGTATCGGCCGTGGTCGTGCCGTTCATTCTTGCAATCCTCTCGCTGATGCTCATGGGTATAAAGGTGGAGTCGCAGATGAAATGCATTATCTACCCTTTACTAATCCTGATATGGTTCCCCGTAACACTTGCGCTGATTTTCTCACCACTGACGGAAGAGTCTTTCATAAGCGTAGGCGGAGCTTACGGTGAGATGATGAACGAACTTTTGCAGAGGGGAGTAGGGTTGCCGGGCGAAATACTACTGCTTGTAGGAACGTTCGCTGTCTTTGGGGTAGTGGCGTTCGGTTGGCATAAGTTCTTGGACGGTAAGCAACTATCAATTCCTTCTTTGATTAGGAAAGATAAATCTGAGGAGGAGGAACCGGAAGAAGAGCAAGAACCGGAAGAAGAGATGGTTATTGAACAAGAGGAGAAAAAAGAGGAAGTTGTGAAAGATGATGACGAAGAGGCTGAAGGCAATGTCATTATTATAGGAGAGAATGATAATAAGCAGGAAGAAAAGGCTTTAGACGAAGAGATAATAATAGAGACGGCAAATGACGATGACCCTGTTGAAATCAAGGAAGAGGAAAAAGAAGATGGAATAGAGATTATAGAGGAAGCAGGAGATGAGGTGATTGTGTCGGAAGGAAACAGTGAGCGTGACCTTTTGGCGGAACTTGGTCCTTATGACCCGACCCTCGACCTTGAGCATTACAAATTCCCGTCACCAGAACTGCTGAAGGATTTCTCAAACCAGAATGCTGGTGTCTCGCCACAGGAGCAACAGGCTAACCAACAGAAAATCATATCAACCTTGCGCAATTTCAAGATTGGCGTTAAGAAGATTGTTGAGACAATAGGCCCTACGGTAACCCTTTTCGAGATTGTCCCCGAAGATGGTGTGCGAATTTCAAGAATCCAAAGCCTTGAGAAGGATATAATGCTTTCGCTTTCAGCCATGGGCATACGACTTATTGCACCAATCCCCGGCAAGGGTACGGTGGGTATTGAGGTGCCAAACTCTAAGCCTAAGACAGTGGGAATGCGTCCGTTGATCCTCTCGCCTAAATTCAAGGACTACAAGGCTGAACTGCCTGTGGTTATGGGGCGTACCATCACGAATGGCGTTTTCACTTTTGACCTTGCCAAAACGCCTCACCTTATAGTGGCTGGTGCTACTGGTCAAGGGAAGTCTGTGGGACTCAATGCCATAATAACTTCCATCCTCTACAAGAAACACCCTTCGGAGGTGAAATTTGTGCTTGTTGACCCTAAACAGTTGGAGTTCAGTATATACAAAGACATAGAACGCCATTATCTCGCCAAATTGCCTGATGCTGACGAGGCAGTCATAACAGACTCGAAGAAGGTTATTGAGACACTTGAAGCTGTTTGTCAGGAGATGGAAGACCGCTACTATCTTCTTTCGATTGCCAAGGTGCGCAACATAGTAGAATATAATAACAAATTCAAAGAACGCAAACTCAACCCTAACCACGGGCATAAGTATCTTCCTTATATCGTGGTCATTGTAGATGAATTTGGAGACCTTATAGCCACAGAGGGCAAGAAAATCGAGACTCCAATACAACGTATAACGCAGAAGGCGCGTGCGGCAGGTATCCACATGATCCTTGCGACGCAACGTCCTTCGGTCAACGTCATAACTGGTGTAATAAAAGCCAACTGCCCTACGCGTATAGCCTTCCGTGTAATTAGCCAGATTGACTCGAAGACTATCCTTGACTGCTCTGGTGCTGAACAACTTATAGGACGAGGCGATATGCTCTATTCAAAAGGTGATGTGCCTGAGCGTGTTCAATGTGCGTTTGTTGATACGCCTGAAGTCGAGGATATAGTGGCGCATATAAAATCGCAACAGGCTTTCCCTGAGGCATATTTGTTGCCTGAACCAAAAGGTGCAGATGGCGAGGAAGATGGAAATAAAGAGTTCTCTATTCGCCATTGCGACTCGCTTTTCAACGAGGTTGCGGAATATGTTGTCAAGAATCAGTTGGGTTCTACCAGCAACCTTCAGCGTAAATTCGAGATTGGTTTTAACCGCGCGGGCAAACTTATGGACCAACTTGAAGGGGCTGGCATTGTGGGTCCCGCGCGAGGCAGCAAACCGCGTGATGTCCTCGTCAAGAGCATTGACGAACTAAACGCACTTATCAACTCACACTTTAACTAATATGAAACACACATTGTCCATTGTTCTGCCGCTGATGCTTCTCCTTTCTGTTTCAGCAAAATGCCAGACTAAAGTCTATGGCAATGAAAAAGACGCAGAATTGCTTTTGCGGCAAACGGTTGCAACACTCAAGAAAAACGCCTTTCAGGCCAAATTCACGCTTGACTATTATATCGCGAACGAGGAACGCACCGACTCTAAAATTGGCAGTATTGACATAAAAGGACGGTTCTTCCGTGTTGAGTTGCTTGACACCGAGATTAAGTTCAACGGTAAGACACAATGGACGTATGTTGCTGCCGATAACGAAGTTACGATTACAGAACCATCACAATCAGACCTTAACGAGACTAATCCGATGGCAATGATTGAGTCAATGATGGACAACAATAGAATCGTAAACGCTGAGCAGAAACAGGTGAAGAAATTCAGAGTCATAAACCTATATCCAAACAACCCAAAAAAAGTTGAATATTTCAAGATTGTGCTTTACATAAATCCTGAAACAAAACTGCCTAAAAAAATAGTCATAAACCAGAGGAACGGCGACAAGATTTCAATGTCCTTCCTTGACCTTCATAAAGTGGCCTACAACCCTTCAAGATTCGTCTTCAAGATTTCGGAATACCCTAATGTGACGGTGAACGATTTGAGGTAGAAAACGATTTGGGTCCTGGGCTATGATTAGACCTTTTGAAACAAAAAAGCTACCCCCAGGTTTTTAGGTGAAATTATTGAAATTATTGAAATCGCAGACCAATCGGAAACAACAAAAACGAATGCCAGCCGACAACACAAAAGAGCAAGAAAAGAGCAAGCCCAACCGTACCATAAAAAAACGCTTATCTCTATTTTTTCACATCAACATCCTTCCCAAAAAACCGTATGTCCCTCCCTCTTGGGGATTGGTCTGCGAAAAGCCGACATTCGAGACGCAAAGCCTCTAAAACACAGAAGTTTACGCACAAAGTCAGAAAAAAATCTCCTCTTTTAGGATTATTTAACGCCATTATGCGGAAAAAACCTTAGAACAAAGGAAAAACTATAGTGAAAGCCATCAACCATAAAACCACAAAAAATATGAACCGCATAAAATCAAATCACCTCAAGGTAGAAGGACACAGGTCTGAAACCGTCGTTGCAACTTATCATTGCGCTCTTAGGGTCCTTCATCCAGCCGTCGTAGAAATTCTCCTCGCCTTGTGCCAATGCCTCGACAAACTCTTTCATGCTCTTCCAAGCCTCGGGGCAGAGTCCATCGGGTTTCCGCCCATCGACACTGACCCACGACATCCCTTCACATACGTCACAGGCATGGGTTATAGGGTTTTCGTACTTAGCCATCAGGTCTTTGTGTATGACCTGACGCACCGCAGTTATCTTAACTTTCCGCATGGTATTAAGGTGAGTTCTATAAATTCACCGTTATGTTAGATATATAAAGATAAGTGGTAAATAAACTTTTTATACCATGGGCTGATTTTTGAGATGGCAAAGAATTACCTTGGGAAAAATCAGTAATTTTTTGGCCAACAGCCGAAATGTTCGCCATACTATATCTCTTTCAAGAATTGCCCCAGTTGAGTTTCCAATAATGCGAAGTTACGTATTTGATTTTCAGAGTATAGAATGGCAAAAAACAGTTAGTATTCCTGCGTGTCACGAGTGGTTTGGCAGGCGATAACAATGAAAGAATGAAGACAAAATATCGTCGAAAAAAACTTGTGTTTTTTAAGCCACAACATTTGGTAGTTTGAAAAATATGTCGTAAATTTGCACCGTTATTCTTGCATTCATGTAAAAATAGCATTTTGATATTCTTGCATTCATGTAAAAGAGGGTATTTGATATTCTTGAAAAGTTGAAATATAGACAATGAAAAGAAAGATTTACAATAAGTTAAAGGAGTGGAAACTCCGTAGCGACGGAAAAACCGCTATTTTGATAGAAGGGGCGCGACGTATAGGTAAAAGTTATATTGCAGAGCAGTTCGCCAGGAATGAATACGAATCTTTTCTGTTGATTGACTTCAACAAAGCAAAACGTGTAGTATGGGATTGGTTTGACAATTATTTGGATGACCTTGACACTTTGCTGTTTAACCTTCAGATAGAATATAATGTCAAACTTGTTCCTCGCAAATCCGTGGTTGTTTTTGACGAGGTTCAGTTGTGCCCACGCGCACGTAGCGCCATAAAATACCTTGTTGCAGACGGAAGATTCGACTACATTGAGACAGGTTCGCTAATCAGCATAAAAAAGAATGTGAAAGATATACTCATACCTTCGGAGGAGGAGTCTGTCAGTATGTATCCAATGGATTTTGAGGAGTTTCTGATGGCTATGGACGAGGAGTTGCTTTGGAAGTTCATTGTAAGTTGCTATGAAAAGAAAAACCCGTTGGGAGGAATACACCGTAAGGCACTTGACCTATTCAGGACATATATGATTGTTGGCGGCATGCCACAGGCTGTGTTGGAATACCGTAATAGCAGGGATTTTGACCGTGTTGACCATGTCAAAAGAATGATTCTTCAGATTTACAACAACGACATCGCCAAATACGCAGACAGCGTTGAACATAAGGTACAGAGCATTTTTGATGCCATACCATCACAACTTATGCGACATGAAAAAAAGTTCCGTCTATCGGCTTTGAAAAAGAATGCATCTTACCGCGATTACGATGATTCGTTCTTTTGGCTGGCTGATTCACGCATTGTCAACATCTGTTATAATTGTACAGAGCCAAACGTTGGGCTTAGGCTAAATATGGAACGAAATACACTCAAGTGTTATATGGCTGACACTGGCTTGCTTATAAGTCACTCATTCAACGAAAATGGGAGTGCCACCGTGGAATTATACCAAAAACTTCTGCATGGAAAGTTGGAAGTAAACGAGGGAATGCTGGTCGAGAACATAGTTGCGCAGATGCTGATATCCGCTGGTCATAAGTTGTTCTTTTACAGTCATTATGACCGTAATGACTCAAGTGATGATATGGAGATTGATTTTCTTCTTGCAAAAAGCAGAATTACTTCACGGCACAATATTATACCAATTGAGGTTAAGTCATCGCAACGTTACACTCTGACTTCCCTCAGAAAATTGATGACAAAGTACAATGAATATGTTACTGAACCAATTGTGATCCATTCAGCGGATTTTGCCGTAAAAGATGGTATAACTTATCTTCCGTTTTATATGACACCTTTGATTTGAGGTGGCGTAGATGTCGCATTTAGGTGGCAAACATTGTAACTTAATACAAATCACGCTCATGGAATGTGAATGTCGTTGTTCCGATGGTGAAGACTCGGCCATGGTAAAGGTGATAGCGATGGTTCACCTTCAGCATTTTCTTTCCAGAATATACACCAAGTTCCAGAGGAACAAGATAAAGCTTCCTACGGAACTGGATAATCTCGGCATGGACGGCTGCAACGTTTCCCTGAATGTCCCAAGAGGTCTGAATGCCGCAGTCGATGGAGCGGCCAATGGTGACATGCGAGGAGGCAGACTGCTTGAACCATTTGTAGATTGCGACATCCATTTCCTTGATGCAACCAGAAACATGGAGGACATAGTTCTCGGAACTATGCATAGGAACGGCTATGGAAAGCGTAAGACCGAACGAGAAGATAAGGTTAGAGATAAAGAGCATCAACCTATAGTCGGCTGAGGTGTTAGAGAAGACGATGTCCCACACGAGCATAGAGAAAACGCCCACCATAAGCATACCAATGAACCTTTTCCTCTTAGGGTGTAACTTTGTATGGTACGTCGCACAGAAAACCGACATCACAGCAGTAGCAGTCCAAGGCATCCAATCAAAAAAGTCCAACACTCCACTGTCGTCAGTAGCAAGATTCGTAAAAACATCTATGAGGAAGAAGACGAAACCGCAAACACCCGATATTATCGACTGGATAAACAGCTCAAAAATCTTGCGAATATGCAGCCGTCTGAAATTCACCATAAAACCAAGGCAGAAGGTAAACTCAAAACCGAGGAAAGTCCCGAACGAAGGCATTTGGTCAAGAGCTGTCTCCAAATCTTCAATAGCAGCCATATACTCTGGCGTACCAGACTTAATATCCAATATCCTTGTATAGTAATCCAGCATGAGGTTGAAGGTAATCTCCTGGTCATAGACAACATAAGCTATTTCAGATGAAATGGCGATAAACACGGCAACTATAAGCCACACCGTATAAAAAGAGGCGTTACGAGGGTCAAAAAGGTCGTTTTGATTATAATAGTGAGAGCCGTGCCTACATTTGCGTCCATACTCGGTGCAATGGTAATCGTTCTCCTTCCAACAACTTTTGTGCATGGTGTGCGTGCACTTAGCCACCACCCTATCACCAACTTGGAAAGGAGTCTTACAAAAATAGCAGACATCACCCACTGGAACGCCATTCAAAGTCGTGTTCGGGCCAACATATTTCGTGGTATGCTTCCGTTGAAAATGATAATACAAAATATAAGGAATGACAAACTGGAAAATCAGATAAATCAGGATAATGAGCAAAATGGCAAGCAAAATGCCCTGCAACACGATTTTAGCCTGTGGCGCACCATCGACAAATATAGGGTTGCAGACAGTGCCAACCTTGAAAAACGTATCGACAAGCAAGTAAGATGAGTCGTTGGTGTTGATATAGAGCTGCAACCTGTTCTTACCATCGAAAATACGGTTTGAAGGGTATTCGAGGGTAAGCAGGTAATCGTTGTAATTCACGCCAAAAGCCTCGGCAAGGTCGTTTTCGCAACTAACCCAATCGAAAGACTCCATGTACCGACCATGCGACCTTTCAGCCACGAGTTGCATAAAATTGGCAGCATCGTTGACACCTCCGACGGAGGAATTGTCAAGGTTGAAATAATAGAGCGGCCGACCCTTACGGACAATCTCATCAAGAATATCCGTCTGCAACTGATAGTGGTCGGGGTCTATTGGCGTTGCGTCCATACCATAAACGTTACCGTCTGAGAAGACTATCATAGCACAGAGGGGATTTGCCCCAAATAGGGATAAGGTATCATTCAGCTCGCAACATTTGCGGTAAATAGCCCGATATAGGCCCTTGTGTGTCAGTGTGTCAGACTCAGAAACAAAATAATTCGACATAACGTAATCGGAAGCAAGGTAAGAACTTGAGACGCTGTCCGCATGGATGAAAGAGAGAAAAAGGTTTTCGGCAGAGTAAAGCCTCTTAATCATAGTCACATATACATATTGACTATCCACAAGACTTTGCGGAAGTGTCAAATCGACAAGCACCAACAGTTTAATGCCTAAACTGTCAATCATATCCGATCCTATATTTTTAATATCGGTAACCTTTGCGGTGAGGGCGCTATCCACCTCCTTTTGGCGATGGTTGAACTCGCGTACCGTAAGCATATCCATTTGCAATTGACTACAGATTTGCGGTGGGTTTTGGAGTTTCGTATAGAGTTTTAGCGTTTTATAATTATTGCTGTTTTCCGTATGAGTCACAGACAAAATGGGTTGGGCGGCATCCTGTTCATCCAATTCCTCATTGTCGCAACCGAATGCAACGACAGCAACAAACGACAAAAGTAATATCTTAAGTGATTTTTTCATTACGTTTATATAGACGGGATATCATCCTGTCCTTCTTTTATATATTGTTCCTTAAGTTTCTTGAGCGACTCTTTCATCTGCTTGGTGGCAACAATCTTGTTCTGGATCATGCTGACAAACATCAACACAATCGCCACGGCAGCAAAGCCGAGGAGGTAATCCTTGATACGCTCGATGAAAGGTTTATATTTAGCCTCCTGCACCTGTCCTGACTTGGCGGAGAGGTCAAGGTAGAGATTGTCGAGCTGCTGTTCCTTGTTTTTGAGCGAAGGGTTGAGAGTGACAGCCTCTTTGGCGGATTGGTACTTAGCGGTAATATCAGAAAAGGTCAACTGCTCACTGGTCTGAAGGCGTTCCAGCTGCGGAGCGGTCTTCTCGGAAAGCGAGAGTTTGCCGCATTTCCTAATCAAGGCATCGTATTCGGGCAACTTGGAGTTCATGAACGCCTGTACATCGTTGAACACGGTTTCGGCATTGAGACGCATAGAGCAATGGTCTATCGAGTCAAGTACCATCTGCCGTGTCTGCTGATACTGAGCCACTATGGCAAGAAGCACCTCCTTGTCGGCTATATATCCCTGCTGAGCGTTGCAATAGGTATTCCACCGCACATCCAACGAATTGAAGTTGCGCTTGAGGTCGATGATGCCTGCGGACGAGGCGGTAGCGACATGCGAACAGAGTCCCAGCATATCGGAATTGAATTGCGACAAACGAGCCTGAACGATAAGGGTATAGGCATCATAATCGTCCACTCCATCACTATCCTGAGCATAGAGCGATGACGAAACAACAAAAACCAATACCAATATGTTCAAAATACGTCTCACTGTTTACGGATATGGCACGTTGATTGATAGTAACGTATGGCTTTTTGCATGATTGCATTTGCTTCCTTCATCTCTTTGGAACGTAAACCGTAACGTTTGACATAGTCGTTGACGCTCTCAATGCGCTCGTTACAGAATTTAATTATATCAGCACGCTCAAGGGCATCAGTGGTAAGCTGCCAACGGGAGACCTTCATATCAATGGCGTAGGCAGCCGAGAGGAGATATGAAGGGTTAGCGACGGACACAGTAGAGTCAGAGGAGACAACTAACTTACATTTGAATGCGAGTATAGAGTCAACCACGACATTGAAACTGTCGTTAAGAGCTTGCAACTGTGGACAATCGCTGACCGTGTCGCATTTAGGGTACTGCTGGACAAGCATTTCCTTGGTCTTGCTGAAGAGGTCGAAAGTTTCCTGCATATTAGTGACACGGTCAGGAAATGTGTTATGCAAGCTTTCGAGAGCCTGGGTTGCCGCCACTTTCTGTTGCGAGGCAATGGAAATCTGCTCCTCCATAGCAAAACAGGGGTCACGCTCGATGGTTATGTTGTACCTTGTATTGACACGCACGAAACGCAAGAACCTATAATAACTCTTTTTTAAGAAATTGGTCTTAGGCTCCATAATCATCACGTCGCCAAGTGTTATGGCGACAGAGGTGCGTTTGTCGCCAACGATACCGAACTTCTGTTCCACGACATCGTTGACCATCTTATATTCCATAGGTTCAGGCAGCAGTCCCGAATAGTTCAGCCAACGCTTGAAAACGAAGTTTTTGCGGTGCCTGCCCAACTGTTTTTTGAACTTGCAGGGCATTTTGTAGGGCACCTCCTCACCAGTCACGACGTATGGCAGTTCTTTCATCCTCAGTTTCCCGAATTTGACGACCTGTTTATAGCGTGTGTCCTCACGGAACACGAACAAGCCACGGTAGGAGGTCATAGACACAACGACCTGATTGTTAGCCTCGTCGAACGAGAACTTAATCATTACGTCCATATCGCCAGACTCGTTGGCAAGCGAGAAATTGTCGGTGTAAGGCTTATCCGCCGAGATTGTTATCTCGCGCACGGTCTGAGCCTCCGACATCAAAGGCAACAAAACGACAAGTAATAGTATTATTATATGTTTCATGCTTTTTGGCGCAAAAGTCAAATATATCCATTAGGTTCGGCGACACGTATCACCCAAGCGGCAACACGTTGGTCTTCAGGGTAAGGAGGTTCGTTAACGGCATGGTAGCGTTCGTAACGAAGATACTCCCACACCCTAAGTACCCCCCAAGCAAGGTTAGTGAAACTGTCGAAGGCATTCAGGCAGACACGGCCAGCCAAGTCACCGTAATAACGTATGTTGGGATGCCATGGGTGCGCTATTTTCACGTGTGTCTCAGGGTCTTCGGTCAGAAAACGGAATACCGCAGGAGCATCCACCGAGGGATAGTCGGAAGGAATATCAATCCGCATCACAAAGCGGTCAGCGTAGAACGGCTTGGCGGTTTGTTCGTCAATTCCTGCTATGGAACGTACTGAATACCAAACAAGATACCTGTTTGGCAGACCGTTTGCGTTTCTGTGTTCGACGACAAGACGGATTTCGGGGTGATGTTCCAGACGTTTGACCAATTCCCCATACTCGTAAGCCAGACGCCTGTCACGACCAGTCATCCCGGAAATGGGTCAGGTACCAAAAAAACGGTGTCGCCGTTCTGTATGTTATAGTCGGCGAGCGTCTGCTCCTCCTTGCCAATGCGTGGGCGCATTACCCGTATCTCGTTGACCGTGGTGTCCTCCTTGCCGAAATAGTAATCCAGAGGGGCACCGGTCTCGTCGATGTTCGGGAAGTCAAAAATCAACCGTCCGTCCTTGCCAGTGGCGTGACGAAGGTTCGACATAAGCGTACCAAGAGGCAAAGAAGGGTTTACGACACGGAACTTGACCTTTTTGTTCCGGTATGATATATTCAAAAAGAACTCTTCCATAACTAATTCATTTCTATCTTAACGTTCATCGGATAAATACCTATACTACGTACGCGGAGCAGGTTTTCGAGCAGACACTCCAAACGGGGGATACGGTCGCCGACAGTCTTACGCATCAAAGACGAATCGACCAGCCGCACCTCTACGCTGACGGCATACCCCACTGGCGAATCGTGAGAGAGCATACGCGACACATTCACCGAACGAATCATATCCCTGTCAACGGAAAGCATTTCCATCAACGTTGCAATACAGAACATACGGATGTCGGCAGGTGTCACTATACGGTCCGAGGACGAAACCCAATAAGCCACTTCGGCATCCCCCTCCTTGCCCGCCAAGCGTCCATCTGAGCCTAACACAGGCACGGAAATCATACGAAACTGCTGTGCATCAACACCTACAGGCATAGTGAACAAGGTGTTGGCACTCAATTGCGACTCATCAACCGCACCATTGGTGGTCAAATAACGGATGTCAAAACTATCGGGCAAACGCACCACCTTATCATCGGCGGCTGAGAGGAAAAGATAGAGTCCCTGCCTGTCGGCTTTGCTGACGTCCCTGTTGCCAGCGGCAGCCTGATTGCGAAGTCGGGTCATCAACTGCAAGAGACTGTTTAGCGCGCTGTCGCCCTCTTGCTGTCCGAATGCCAGAAAGGCGTATGTGTCGGAATGGAACTTGGCTATCAGGCAGTCCAGCAACCTGACCAGACCGCTAAGGTTGAAACGCTCAGCCATCACACGGCGGACGGTCACATTGTACTGGCTCAGTATCTGGTCTTTGGGAGGCGTAAGGAGTTTCATGAACTTCTGACCGTCAGTGTCCGAAATCCGCGCTATTGGGGATTTCTCCGACAACGAAGCGACATTGACCTTGGCGTTGACCAGGATGTTGGCGTTCAGGGTCAGTTTCGTCTTGTCAAGTACGAAATCGTCGTCAATCCCAAAGAACTCGAATATGAAATCAAGGTTATGGGTCTCTTCGGGCAACGAGAGAGTCCCACCGGTTCCCTCCCCCACACAGAAGAGGCAGACATCCTGACGTGCCATAACGTCCATAGGCAGCGACCCGGCATCAAAGACGGGGGTACGGTTATAGAGTTGCGTGACGAAGTCGAAAGGCTCAGTCATCGGCATATTGTGGATATCCCAGGGTTTAATCAAGGGGAGGAGATGTCCGTTCACCGTCACTGAGAGGTCGCGGAATATAAGGTCGCTGATGGCAAAGGCGAAACCATCGAGCGTGGTAACAGACTCGGGGAAAAGCAGCGAGACCTTCCACCGCCTGCCGTCAATACGTACCACCTTATCAACCGAAGCGTTCAGGACACGTGTACGAAGCAACGGTATGAACTGCAGGTCCGTTCCCTTAGCGGTAAAGACGGAGTCGCTGTCCAGCATCACGTCAGCCAGGTCGTCGGATGGTTGGCACTGCATGACGAATGACGACGGAACGACACCGTTCACACGGTAAGGCATCAACACTTCGGCAAAATCGTCCATCACCTGTTGCCTGATTGACTCAAGGTTAGAGTCCATCTCGTTGAACTGGTACGCCATGGCAGTCATAAGCATCTGAAAAACAGGGTCACTGTCCGTACCCTCTAAGTTCTCAGAATGTACCCCCGACTGCCATATCAGCAAAGCCTGACGCATAAGTTCGGCGGAACGTTGCCTGATTTCGAGTATAGTATTGTTATCCATCAATTCCAGACTTTAACGGTTGTTGTAAATGTATATTCTTCGCCTGTCTCAGCAATCACGCCATTGACAGTCACATATACAAGTTTCTGTTCACGAACGTAGGTCATCGAAGCCTTCACATCGCTTAAACGTGGTTCGTAAGATGCGACCACCCTGCTTATTTCAGCGGCAAACGTATTTACGTTCAGGGATTTGCCACTCAATTTGAGATTGTATATATTCCGTTCGGTTGGTAATGTCGTCTGTGGCTTAGAATCGAAAATCACCCCTTCGTTCTCGTTGAAGATGTTGAAACGGTAATTGTTGAAGACAAAGCCGTAATCAGGATCAGCCACGCACGAAAAACGGGCAGCCGCTATCATAGTGGCGAGGTTGGAGTCAATCGAGCGTTTCGTATCGCTTTCACGGCTCAATTTTCCTTTTACGACACTCAATGGTAGAGATAGAAAATCCATATCTTATCATCACTAAATCAGAGGAACGAAGGCATCTTCCTCTTCTTTTGGTACAAAAAGGACAGCATAAAGTGCCTGATAGAGGTCGGCATAAAGGGAAGAACGCAAATCGGCATCCAACTGTAGGCGGAGCGAATCGCGCAACTCGACAAGCACCTTGCCGTTGACGTAATCCTTGAGGACATCCTCGATGCGTGACTGCAAAGCGTCGGAAAGGTTATCGACACGCTCGTTGACCATACGCTCAAGGTCGGGCTGTATATGGTCATAGATTTCGGCACGGAGTTCCTGCTTGATTGCCTCAAGGTCAATCTCTTCTTTTTCAACCACAACACCGTCCAAAATCGTACTTGCACCGTCAATGTAATCCTTCAACCAGACAAACCATCGGTCAATGTCAAAAAAGGATGGTTCCATAGGAGCTTCAGCCTCCTGATTGTTAGGATGGACGATGAAATAATTAATTGCAGACGCTACCTCACGGGTAGTGAGAACTAAATCAGACACTCTCCTATCACCAACACAATAGCCATCAAGACGAAACGCAAGCCCAAGTAGGGATGGACGCAAGGCACCATCGGCTATATTAGGATGTCCAGCGAGTGTGCGCAAACAATCGGCAATCTCACCGACACGTCCGACAATACGTGGATCACACTCCGTGGCGAGACAAGGTATTATATATTGGTCGTCAATAGAAAAGACACCATCTTTAACATTGAAACGGATAAGGGGAAAAGAAGAAGAGGCTACCATCTCGTCGAACGAGGAGATGGCAAAGCTGTATTCGTTGCGAACGAACGGGACACCATTCGACTCGAAACTAACCAATGCGTCCGACACCTTGACCGTAAAGTAGTACGTGTCGCCATAGAGCAATGGCACTTTGACTACAGCAGTCTCATCGATATTGGCGATAATGCCCGAAGGCAAAACCGCCATCAGGTCGTGAATCTCCACCTCGATGGTGTCGCGGACAAAAACTCCACGCACCCTGTTGGCATACCCCGGCATCACGCCAATCCTGCCGATGTTCACCGAACGGACAGCCACCAGTTGGCGTTCGTAAAAAGAGGCGAAAAGGGTGTTGAGCGTCTCGGCGGTCAACTGCACCCCGGGCGAGAGGTTTATTTTGGAATTTATATTCATACGGTCAACGCTATCAGTCCATCTCACAAGAGTAGTCCAGTATCGCCGACTCCCTCTTGCGAATATGGGTTATCAAATCTATTTTCATCACAACCTCGGCAGGCATCCAATGTTCCATGACAAAAACGGACAATTCCTGCAGACGGGCGTATTCACGTTGGAAATCGCTTTGTGTCAGACCATCGCACACAATGTTGTAGTGGACGTAAGGCATCCATGCGCGCGAAGAATCGTCGTCTGACCAACGCCCGACGGTCATCTCGACCGGACAGAGGGTAACAGACTCCAGCATACGCCTCACCCAGCCGATGTCGCCACGGCTCTGACGGACATACGGCAGCAGCAAGGCTGCGTCACGCACATACGGGTTCGTGATATCGTCTAAGTCTATGCCGAAAATGCGTTTCAGGACAAAAGCAGTACGTATCCTCAACATTCCCGCCACCGTCTGCTCGACACGTAGCTGCTGACGGAACATCAACGAATCGACAGGCAGGAAAGCCTCTGTCAGAGTCTCAATCCTCTCCCTGAGACGCTCATCGCTCTCTTGCTCCTTCTCCAACGAGATATACTCAGGTGGAAGCATTTTCAGGAAACCGTCTCGCGACAGTTCGACCGATTTCGAGGCTGGATCAACCGACATAGCATCATCGCTGTAGTTACGGTAGAACGTGCCACGGCAATGCGCCACCCACTCCCCCGAAAGCTCCGGGTAGAGGTAGTTGAGTAACATTTCGGCTTTTATCTCGTTTATCATTTCAAAGCTATGTATTTTTCCTCACCAACGAAACTGGCACGAAGGACATCCCTGCCCGTCACGCCCAATTCGTTCAACGTAAGTTCCTGATAAGGGAACGATTTGTCTATAACCTTGTACTCATTCTGGTAGTAGCCGCTGAGCGGCACCTGCCCCAACAACGGGTCACTTCCGACAAAGCCAGCCACCTTCCTGCCCGGCAGCATAACCTTGTGACGGCTGTCATCCTCATGGCAGACGATGTAGTCCACGAAACAGTCGTCCCTCAGTTCAAAACTTTCCACCCCACATTTCTCCAACACGTCACGGACATTCATATCAGTAGTTATTCCAGTTTGTATCACAGGACTCCACTCCTCATGGCATGGGCAATCATCATCGTAAGCCTCGAAACGCACCACCCTCATCTCCATCGTCTCGCCTTCATAGACAGCCATACGCCCTACAAGTGGCGACTCCTCTCCCGTCGCTATCCTCAATGCCTCCTGAGCCTGGATTGCTCCTATCACCGAGGCTGCTATGGCGGTTGTCACGGCATGACCGGACTCGACAGCCCTGCGGATAATGCCCGAACAAGGCATCCTGCGCCTCAACTCATTGAGTTCGTCAGTCGTCAGCGAACAGGCATAGCAGTTTTTCCCTGGCGTAAACACCCTAACTGTACCTGTGAGCCCGAATATTCCACCGTCTATCCACTGTCGCCCGACTCTGAAGGCAAGGCGGTTTATGCAATATCTCGCCCAACGGCTGTCAACACAGCCTATTATGGCATCCGCCTCTCTCAGCAGCCCTATTCCCACATCATGAGCAATGTCGCCATTTATTGCAATGACCTCCACATCAGGGTTCAGCCTTCTTATCCCGTCACGTGCTACCTCAACTTTTGGTCGCCCTACATCCTCACGTCTGAACAACACTGAACGGTCAAGGTTCACTTCCTCCACACAGTCGAAATCCACTATTACCAACCTTCCCACATTGAGGAGTGCCAAATTCTTCAGCACCTCGTTCCCCAAAGCACCGCAGCCTACGACAACAAAACAACGAGAGCCTGTCATTATACAGTTCGATCCTTAAGTATGGACTTCAATTTTTCTAAGTCACCACTTGATTCATATATTTTCAAATCAGCCCCATCAAACTTCAATGAATTTGATTCGTTGCGGAACAAGATAGAGCCATGCGAACCTGGATTCCATTTACGGACAAAATCGAATGTATCAACAGGTAACAATTTGTTGATAGTTTTTCCAAACCAACCTTGTTGATGATTTTTATCTTCGACCTTCCAATTCATACTTAAGCCATCAACGTAAGCATACCAATTCTCAATATCTGAAAAATCTTTATTGGCGGTTCCCTCTTTCTCAAGCAAGACATGTTCTTCTTTCTCATCATTTCCCACGTACTCAATTATGATTTTTTTTAACTCATCCCTTACCGTTTTCTTATAGTCATGTTCAAATAATTCACCATATTTTTCAATATTAAACTTCAACACATCATCCGATATTGTCCCATTGCCCTTAATTAATATCTTTGGATTCTTAAAAAAGTCTTTCACCTTTATAAAATCATCTAATCTAGGCTTAAACCCTTCATTTTTGATTTTTGTTGATGTTTCACGTAGGCTTTCCATGGAACGTATTATTTGATGAATAAATATTTTTTGTGTACCGACCACATCATCTTTATCAAAAAAGAATGACGCCAACTCTTTTTCTTCAAGCGAACCCCCAGTAATCAAATCGTCTATTTTCTTTTTTATTTCGTTATCGGTAAGTTCCTTTTTTAATTCTAACAAATCTTTATTTCTAACTGCTATATAGACAATGGATCTCTTTTCCCTCAACCCTTGTCTATAATACTCGAAAAAGATATTTTTGTATGTGTTCAGATATTTAATACAGTCAATTACGACTGCTAACAATTCTGTTATTTTATCATTATGTTTCCTATGAGAAGGTGAGAATGTTTCCTCCGGTAGAGGAGTATTCTTGCCATCAGATTCAAGGATTAGATGACGTCCGGAATGGATTTTTAGCGTACCTTGTATGGGCCTAAGCAACAATTCCAATGCGAAACGTATCGCAGGAACATTAAAAGTATCTGAAATTTTATCTGTTATAGATGTAGCAAAACGATCCTTAAACACATCAAAACCCGAAGGCGACTTCATTACAGCCGAATATAACGAATTCGTCACATTCTCACCTGATTTCAATGTCAGGTTATTGCCTGCGATAATATCGACATTCTTGCCGACAATCTTGATGTTACCGTTAGGGGCAGATACGGTGATTCCCATAGCGGCATCGATACCCACAGTCCCGAAAGGTGAACTGATTGAAATCCTACGAGCATCCGAAGAGGTGGAAATCGAGTAAAGTCCGTTATTGTCACATATATCAAAGCCGCCAAGCGCTTGCTTTACATTCTCACCTGCCTCTGGTTTAATCATATCCGAAAAACCAGGGATTCCACCGAACAGGCTCAGTCCTGGGATCAGGCTTGTCAATATACCAGTACCCTTAGAAGGCTCACGTATGCCAATCATGTGGCCATAGCGTGAACGGAAAATATGCGAATAGTTGCGGCCACCGTAAGGGGTTTGCCTGCCGCCGTCCTGTCTATTACCTCCGTAAAGCGAACCAACCACATAAGGACGTTCAATGTTACCATTCTCGTAATCAACCATAACATCGTCACCAGCATTGAGTTTACAGAACATTCCTGACCCAGCGTCTCCCGTATCGTCATCGCCATTCTTCGTTTTTGGTTTCCAAGAAGAAAAAGGCGTGGTAACACGTATCCAAGGCGTGGCGTCGCCTCCTTTGCCTTGCCAATTGTAACGAACACGCACACGTCCCAAACGCATAGGGTCGCTTGAATCCACCACAACCGCAGGCTGTGCGCCAGCCTTCAGCGTATATGGGACATTGGCGGGGAGAGGTAAAGGCAAATCTCCTTCAGGAATAATCGTTATTTTCGTATAATCACCCGCTATTGAATTGACTCCATTTCTGTATTCGCAATCAATCCCCACCACCACGAACCTTTTATCCACATTTTTGTCTTTCACGCCTTCCAGTGTAACAATCTGACCTAACCAGTAATCTAAACCAGCGCCATACTCGGTGACTGAATACTGTTGCCGTGCCAGCCTCGCCTCTGTTCTTATATTATTAAAGAATGCGGATGTCGAGGGTTGGTATTTGACTTTATATTCGGCATCATTCGAAGCTTTCTCGCCATATAAGTCCGAGAACTCGGCATACTTTTTTTTATCATTTGAATAACGACTCGATTTATTGGGTATATTTTCACCGAAATATTTGTCGTTAAAATTGTCATTAGACTTTTTCGAGAAAGTATTGGCCACCTGATTAACCTTCCACACCGAATTGTTGACAACGTCAAAAACGGACATCAAATCAACCTTGTCCATCTGGAAGACTTCGCCAAAGACCCTGAACACGGGACCGGGGTTCAGCCCCTCCCATGCATCCGCATTATCGTACTTATCTTTTTCCAATGGCAGGAAACAGTCCTCGTTCGAGTATTCCGCCACAAAGGGTTTATCCGTACCACTGGGGGCGGAAGACGATGTCTTAGCACAAGAATTCTGGTAAAACAATTTAGCACCGTCATTGGGCTGCACGGTGCAAGGCACGGCGCTAATCTTCGCATTCGTAATCTCTTTTTTAGTTTTTTCGTCGGTACTAAGGCCCAAATACAGTTTTCCGTCTTCAAAATAGAAAAACTCACCACATCTGTTGGCGTTGCGGAGCAGGAACTCATAGTCCGTCTCGTTATACTGCACCAAATACGGTTGGATAACCTCGGCGATTGCGTCACTTGGTCCTACTTTTTGCCGTAGAATGCGCATTCCTGAGACATCATATTTTTGTTGTATAGAAGAAACCATACCCTTCATTATGTCATCGCCAAGTTTCTTTGCTGTATATGCGCGGCTGTACCTTGTCTGATCCATCAACAGATCCCAACTGGCAATATCCAATTCGACCTTGAACGTGTATTCGTAATTATTTTCAACTGTTTTTTCCCCCTTGGTTTCAAACGATGGATAGACGTTGAACACTTTATAACCCTCAGCCAAGGAATGATTGTTTGTTTCGACCACTTCTTGTTGTTTACCGTCTTTATGACACCTATGCAGTGATACTCCTCCTGACGCAAAAAAATCACGCAAGTCGAAAAACAGGCTGGCATTCTTTTGATCTTCTTTGGTTATCACCAGAACCACCAACTCCGTCTTTATCGTATTATGCCCACCTACCATTCTGTGGAAAAATATAGACTTTGGAGTCACTTTCACAGTACTTCCATCTGGCAAAGAAGATTCAGTGGCAGTATTGTTAAACCTCAAATTCATATAAGCCACATCATTTCCATCCTCCTTACTCTTAATTCCAGACAGAGTAAGTCTTAAATAACTTGCAGCCATAACGTTTATTGCAATTTAAGTTTTGAAACCGTATCCTTTCCCTCGGCAGCAGACTGTTCCGACTGCTGTGTCTGTTCCTGTTGTTTTCTCTCCAAGTAGAGGGCATACGCTTCCTCTATCTCACTGTCCTTTGTTTTGGTCACCTCTTCACACAATTTGTCGTAGTTGTCCTTTGTCTCTTTCACTTTGTTGTTGACCGTCTCAACATCCTCCGCCTTATCACCAACGATATCTACGGCAATCTTGCCAGTATAGACGGTATTACACGCCTTAACCTTTGCAACGCATTCGTCGTGAAGGGTCTTAACGGCATCTGTCATGAGTTTCTTGCGGTCCTCATTGACTTCGGGCATCGTCAGTTTTATATATCTGCACTCCGTATCGTCATCCAAGGTCAACGTATCCAAATCCTGCCTAAACTCGGGATGTTCCTCAGCTATACCCTTTCCTATACGCATGATATTCTCCTCGTCTTTTGGCACCACCTTCATCTCAAAATCATTGTCACCTTTTGCCACTATAGCCAAATCATCGATATTAAATGCCATACCGTCAATATCTACCGTAACGCCTAACAGCGACATTGGGTCTGCCTTTATGCACAGGTTAGCCAATCTGTACGAATACAAGGTCACATAACCTGTAAGGTGGCTGTTCCACTCATCCATGATTGTAAGTGTCGATCTTTTCATAATGCCTTTTTATCCTATAATTTCATTTTATTTGCCAGTTGCCATTGCGACATTGCCTGGGAAGTTGACCGAAATATTGCCTCCGTAAGCACACATGCATTTGCAGTTGTCCATCAGTGCTGGTAACATACACACCTTGGCTTGCCCGCCCGGTGACCATGGCGACACGATGACGGGAATGCATGGCATTGGCGTCAGCACACCCATAGCCGCAGCCGTCGCCGCAGCAACCGTCGGGTTTGCCATCGAGCGACAAACCCCGAAAGGCTTGATGTTCACCATAGGCGCAAAATCCATAATGTTTGCCATAGGCATATTGCCACACATAGGACGCATACCAACAACCGTCAACGGAACGGGGGCAGCACCCATCGAACATTGCAGCAACGCGCCATTTGTAACGAATTTGCCCATTATTGTTTTTTAGGAGCCTCCTCCTCCTTTAGTTTTGCCGTCAGGTTGGCAGTGGAAGGCGGTGCAGGCACAGCTATACCATCCGAGATGTTGGTAGATTTGAACGACGACTTAGCCTCGACGTTGTCTATTGTGGCTTTTCCAGCCTTCAAGTCAGCCTTGAACTCAGCCTTACCGTTAACAGTCGTTTCGCCGAAGAGAGCCGTCTTACTGCCTCCGATGGAGAGATTGCCACCATCCAACTGCACGATGGACTTGTCTTGCTGAACCTCTGCGGTGGTCTTTGCAATCACCGCCACATTCTCACCAGTTATCTGATACTGCTTGCTCTTCGTCTTACTATCCTTGCCGCCCTGCCACATCTTCTCGCTCACCATCACCATCGTACTGCCTGCCGCCAACTGTTTGTCGGTCAGTTTATCCTTATCCACATCCATTGACTTTATTTCAACAGCTTTGGCGTTCACGCTTACAGAACCTGTTGACTTTCCTTCTTTGTCGGCAGCCAGCACATCGACATTCTCGATTCGCACAGCCAGTTTTCCATCCTTGGTCAGTTCCTTCAGTTCGCTCTTTCCGTCCTTTGTCTCCATATCCACCGCCGCAACGTTTATGTTCTTCGACACCACGTTAATGTCACCCACTGCTGGGTTCTCAATATTCTTTTCGTCCTTCTTCTTGGTGTCGGCTGTCGATATGTTTATTGTCTTGGTGTTCAGCGTAAACGAGCCTTTCTCCATCAATGCCCCCTTCCCGTCAAGCGAAGTTACGTTCACAGTCTGGGCCTGAAGGTTGATGGCGGCCTCATCGTTCGTACGGAGGTTGCCGTCACCGTCACGCGATGTCAGGTTGATTGTCTCGCCACTGATGCTCACTTCGGCGAATGTCGTTTTGGTCTTGAAATCCCCCTTTATCTTGTCCACTGCACCCTTAGCCTCATCCAATGCCTTAATCTGGCGGTTCGCCTCCGCAAGGCGGAACACAACGTCCGAGTATTCAGCAACCGCCATGCAGAAAGACTGTTTCAATCCATCCAACTGTGCGTTTTTCTCATATATATCCGCAATGCTTGTGGTACATATCCACTGGTCGTCGGTCAATCCCTCTTGGTCATTTATGCACTTCTCCATTGCGTCAATCAGGTTCTCCACCGCTTTTTTCTTCTCACTCATTTCACTCTTCAACGGTGAGACGGCGTCTGAAAGGGATTTTTTCGCTCCTTCTATATCATTAAGCCTTCCTTCGACCGAAGGAACGGCATTAATATCAACCGATGAGTCAGAATGTATGGCGACACCGGCAACAGGGACAGCATCTGGCATCGTGAACACATCCTGTGCGTCGTTACTCATTATACTGATGCTGCGTGCCTGTTGTATTATTGACGAGTCTAAGCCGACATAGTTCTCCAGCCCATCGGCACCTGGGTCAACGGCGATTGTAGAAATCCTTGATGCACGTTGGGTGATTGAGCCTCCGCTTGTTGCGCCAACAGGGCTGGCACCCTCTATGTCAATGGTGTTTGAACGGATTACGACATGAGAATACGGCGAGTCGCCACGCAAGACCCCATCGCGGTCGACATTACCAATGATGATTTCTGGTGCGGAGATGACTATACGCTGACTGTCAGTAATAAAGCGACCGGCTGCCAATGACTCCATCTCCAGTTTCATACTTTGAATGGCAGCCTTCTGCTGACGAATCTCCTCAATATCTTTTTCAACGCAATTGCTGAAATCGTCAAGTGTTTTCTTCAATTCCTGAAATATAGTATCAGCCATAATCAGTGTTTTTTCATTTTTATGTAAGCCTCAGTCACTCCGTCTGGAGCTACATGGATTGTCCTGCTGACACTCCTGAAGCCAGGCTTACGCAAGGTTATTAAGTATTTTCTGTTTGCTATCAGTTTGGTAATTACCAAAGGTGTCGTACCCACGACACGGTCGTCTATCAATATTTCTGCACCGTCAACGTTTGATGTGACATTTATTGCTGCCGAATCAAGTTCAATTGCGGCACGAACCTCCGCAAGTGACATACTGTCAGTCACCTGTCCGTCAGCACCGATTGCCGTGACAGGGATAAGCCACCGAGCAGGATCCCAAACAAACGGGGTGACATTGAGCGAGTCAATATTAAAAACTTTTTTCGTCCCTGCCGTCACAATTACAGCTTGGTCACATAAACAGTCTTCACCACGAAAAACCGTTAGACGGTGTGTCCCTGCCTTATATCTGACGGACTGGACCCTATGTGTTCCAATCTCTTGTTGGTCAATGTATATTTTATCCTTAGTCCCGGAACTGAGCAGACTCAGGTATCCATAATCCGACTGAAGGACTACGATGATGTCACGACGGGCATCATCGCAAAGGTTAAAGGTATCGGCAAATGACTCAAATCCTGGAGACTCCGCCGAATAGAAATGGTTTCCGAGAGGCAAAAGCAACTCGAGGGAACCATTAAAAAGGATATGCCGCTCGCTATCAACCGTAAGGATGGCTTTGTTTGGATGGACCGTAAACGTCACCCACTGCTGCGCATTCACAGTGACGGAGCAGACAAGAAGCAAGGCATATATTATATATATGTGTGTATTTCTCAAATCTTCGAAATCGTAAGTACCTTATTGAACATAGCCCCCATATAGGTTATGTCCGATGCCAGTATCTTGAAGGAAAGCAGTATCTGCCTGCTCTCATCCTCAGCCACGGATTTGAAGTGCTCGTCTATTTCCACGACTACGCCACGTACAACCATGGCGTCTTCCTTGCTGAAAATCGAATGGTCAGGGGCAAAAGTGGCGTTGAACAAGAACGAGAAATCATTACATTCCATTTTCTCCAACATACTGAAAATTATTTTCATCTGCGACTTCTTTATTATCCTGACAGTTACGGATATAGTCGTCACGTTGGTATTGCCAACCGGGATTCCCCTTTTGTTTAGCGCACGGTCGAGCGAATAATCGAAATGTTGAACGGTCAGACAGTCTGACTGATAAAAACAAGCCATCTGGTCTGAGATGTCGCCAATCAGCATTACTGCCTTAAGATGGTTTGATAATGTGTGCGGTGTCATGTCTGCAGTTTATTCTGGTCTTGGAAAATTCACATCGAAAACGGTAACATTTAATGGAACTATAACCAAGGTCATTATGCGCCTGGATTTCGTCTCGATGTCGTAGTTCTCGCAAAGAGAGGCGCAATATGCATCCTCGAAAAGAATCTCGTGGGCGAAATCCTCGCTATTGTCGATATTGTCTGCCAGTTCCAATAATATCCTGCCACTCTGTTCTGAATTGTTTATGAACCATTCCACAAGATTCAGGTCATTCATTCCAGGTGCCACGACTGAAACCTCAATTTGCTCACATTTCACGTCAGCATGTGGAAGGCAACAATCGAATGTCCTGTTGAACGAACACTTACATTCAATGATATTATATTCCAACGAATATTGTTTCAATTCGTTGTTACCGAATTGTATTTTAGAGATTTCGTACATCTCGAAAGTATAATGGTACGCCCCTTCATACAAAAAGAGGAAGAAGGGGCATACCGTTTAACTATTGGTGGTTATGCCCATTTGTTCTTGAATTCAACATTGCCATTCGACAACTCCTGGCATACGATGGAGATTTCCTCGTAATGCATCTCGCCGTCTTCCCATTTCTCTACGTAACGGAAGCAATAGCAACCTTTTCCCTTGAGGGATTTCATGGTTGACCCGTCAAGCACATTGGTGAACGACACCTCTACGTCCCTTGCAGTGTCTGGCTCCAACATCCACTGGACAAGTTGGTTATTGCCGTCGTTCCTTGCCTTTACGCGGATTACCAATTCGCCACCGCGTGGGTTACCGTCTATTTGACCATCCGTACCTGTCGCCTGAGCGAATTTATAATCCACAGCCAACACTTCACGGTCTTCGAAACTATTAATTTTCAATACCACGGGGGTATCATTGTTTTCTGCCATAATTCTTTCTTTTTTATTGGTTACTACTTTTCTTTTTTTTATGCCCAATCGTTTTTGTATTCGATATTACCAAACTTGATTGAACGGCATGTGATTCTGAATTCCTCATACTGAACCTCATTGTCAGCCCAATGCTCGTGGAAATCCACGCAGTATGCGTCCGTGAACTCGATGTCTTTCATCTTGTTGCCTGTTTTGGTCTCTTTGAAAGTTATCTTTCCGTTCTTCAACAGACGTGGGTCAGTCATCCATGCCAAGAGTTCAGGGGTTCCGTCGTTCAGTGCCTTCACACGCACTGTGATGAAACCTCCTCTTGGAATACCGGTCATCTGACCCTGAATATCCTTTTCTTGGTTAAACTCGTAAGTTACCATCAGTACCTCACGCTCTTTGTAACCGTCAATTGCTATTGACACTGGTGTTCTTGCCATAATAAATAATTTATTTATTAGTTAAACATTATTGTTATTGTAAATCAGCCGTTTTGTCTTTCCTGTCGGCAGCAACCTTGATGACGAAGTTCTTTGCCGAATAGAAAGGTGTCAGACTGATTTCACAAGTAATCTGTTTTGTTACAGGATCCTGCTGTGGCTCGCCTATCTTATAGTCCTGGAACAGGTTCCCGTAGCCTTTGTAGTCATTCAGGAACGCCTGCAGTTTAGACTTCAGGTTCTTAGGCGAGTTGAAAGGATCCCAGTTCTCCAACGCCACCTCGTGTACGTAGTTCATCAGCACCTTCTTCACCCAGTCGAATACACGCACGATAGGATACTCTTTCATGGCTGTGTTGTCACCATTGTATAGTGTGGTGTTGTTGAATGCCATCACACGGCCCTCTGAATATACCATCGGTATCACCTGATTGTCCATCAGCGAGGCAATCTGCGATTTCAGAAGGTCGTTGCGCACGCCCCTCACACCATCAAGTGTACCATATTTCTTGCCGCCAGCACCTTGTGCCATGTTTGCGGACTCGTCATAGAGTTTTCCTGCCAAAGCACCAGAAGGGTAGATAAAGAATGCCGGTTCGTCTTTCTCGTCCTCCGACAGTTTCTCCGCGTCACGGCCGACAATCCAGTTTGCGGTCATCACCACGTTCTGCAAGCATTGGTCTGAGTCATGGTAACCCTCGGTGTTGTTGTACAGGTCGTCGAACGAGAACTCGTCGGCATGGTCAGTGACGAGAAGCACTTTGTATTTGAACGCCATTTTTGCCCATTGCAGGAGTGACACCTTGTCGAACACGCTGTCTGACACCACTAACAGTGAGTAACTGTCCTTCAGGCTCAGACGGTCGAAACCGTCACGCAGGATGTTCTCCACCTCACCCGCGAAACCAGACTCAGGGTCTGCGATGTCGTCTTTATATACATTTATCACACGGAGGTTCTTCACTTTGTCCGTGTTGGCTGTGGCGAAGAATGCTGCCAACGAGCGGTACGAACGTTCCAGGTTTTTCGTCGCAAACAATGCGTCGGTGATACCCTGGTTCAGCACTTTCTGGTATTTCTCCTCTTTCTGCTTGCACGACTCTGTGTATTCGGTGATTGTACCGTGATCCTCGTTCAGGAGTTCAATCCATGCACGGAGGTCTTCTGCCAACGATTCGCGTTTGTCTTTGAAACGTTTGTCATTGAGGAAGATTGCCATCTGTGCCTTGCGAGTAGGGTTCATGTTGTCTGCGTCAGGAAGGATGCTGCGCACCGCATTGAATCCTCCGTATTTGGACAGAAGGTTGCTAATATCTTTTTTCTCTTTCTGCTCCTGTTGGCCAGCAGCCTCCGGGGCGGTCTGTTTCTGAAGTTCTGTATCTGCCATAATTTTTCGTTTTTATTTATAGGTGAGTTCTATAAATTCATTTATCTTTATTTGTTTAACAAAACGGTGAATTTATTGAACTCACCTATAGCCAAGTTATTTATTTGATTCAAGTTCGTCAAGCAGTGCCTGAAGCATCTCTTTCAGTTCCTCTTTCGACTCTTTGTCGTTCATAATGTCGCGCAGTTTGCGGTTCTGCTCGATGGTCTTGCGGAGTTTTGCGTTTTCGTCAATATTCTTCTTCGCCTCCGAAAGGAATGCGGAGTTTGACACCAACTTGCCTTTTCCCCCGTCTGCCGAAAAGTCACGCATCTCGTTGAAATGCAGTGTCTCGTCCACCGAACCTCCCTCTGCGTCTGTGAATGTCACGTTAACCTGTGGTTTGAAACGTGCGAACGCATCGTCCATGTTCTGTATGTCCTCCACAAACTCGGGGTTGCCTGGTTCTGCATCTGACGTGAATTGGTCGATGAGCAGTGTTTTGTTGTTGTCAATGGGTGACACTTTGGCGTTAGACTCCTCGTCTGGCGCCTTCGAAATGAAATTTTCCTTCATTGCCATAATGGTAACTATTTAGTATTGTTATTATTATCATTTACTTAACCGCAAACTCTATTGCCTCGTCCTTGACACTTATCTCAACGGTGTCTCCGGATTTCACTTCACCCCTTATTATCATTTTCGACAGAGGGTTGCGTATCTCTTTTCTTATTATACCCAACACCGGACGCGCGCCATACTGTGGGTTGTAACCCATCAACGCAATCTTGCGGCGTGCCTCGTCAGTGAGTATGAGTTTGATGTTCTGCTCATCCAACAGCTTGACCACACCTTTCAGATGGATGTCGAATATAGCCGTCACGCTCTCTTCAGTGATAGGCGAGAATGGGATAATCTCCGACAGACGGCCGAGGAACTCAGGTCTGAAATAATCCTGCATAATGTCCATCAGGTCGTTGCTTGCAGGCACCACACCTTTGTTGAACTGCTCAACAACGAATTTGCTGCCGATGTTTGAGGTGAACAGTATCAGGGCATTCGAGAAGTCACCCACACGCCCTAAACGGTCATGCAACTTACCCTCGTCCAGTATCTGCAAGAAGAGGTCGAACACCGATTTGTGCGCCTTCTCTATCTCGTCGAACAGCACGACGGAGTATGGGTTCTGCCTTATCTTGTTGACCAACAGACCACCCTCCTCATATCCGACGTATCCCGGAGGCGCTCCGTACAGCAGTGCCACGCTATGCTCTTCCTTGAACTCCGACATGTCAAAGCGTATCAACGCTGACTCGTCGTTGAACAGGAACGACGCAAGGGCTTTCGACAGCTCAGTCTTACCAGTACCCGTAGGACCAAGGAAGAAGAATGAACCCATTGGCTGACCCTTTTTCTGAAGTCCCGAACGTGCCTCGAATATTGCGTCAAGCACTTTCTTCACGGCATGGTCCTGACCGACAACCCTCTGTTTCAAAGTGTCTTCAGCCCCCATCAGCCTGTCACGCTCCTGTGTCTGCACTTTGCCCATAGGCACGCCCGTTTTCTCGGCTATCACCTCGCAAAGGTCTGACGAATTAAGTTCAGTATGTGCTTTTCCCTCGTTTTTGCCGTTCTGTGTCTTGAGACGTGCCATCGAACGGTCCAGCAGGTCAATAGCCGTGTCAGGCAACGAACGTTCATTCAGGTAACGTTTCGCAAGGCGTATAGACTCCTCCAACACCGCATCACCCACCTTGAGTCCGTGAAATTCACAATATGGAGGCATAGCCCCCTGCAAAATCCTCAGCGTCAACGCTGCGTCAGGCTCTTCCACGTTGAATTTCTCGAACTTGTTCAGCATCTCCTTGTCCGTCTCTATGTTCTTGGTGTAACCCTCGATTGACGATGTGCAGATGAACGATATTCTCCCCTTCGTGAACTCCTGTTTCAGCAGCGATGACGCACCGAACAGCTGTCCCTGTTTGTCGAAGAATTTATCCACCTGCTCAATTATGAGGATTATGTTCCCACGTTCCGCCACCTCGTTCAGCAACGATTTCAACCTCTCCTCCACCTCGCCTTTGTATTGCGAATCCTGAGCCAATGTCGTCACGTCCAGCTCAAAAGCCTTATGGTCATGCAGGAACTCTGGCACTTTGTTCTCCGCCAGATTCATCACGAAGGCATTCACCAGTGAGGTTTTACCCACGCCTGCCTCGCCCGTAATCAGCATATTAGCCTTCATTCGTCTGCCCAAAACCTCGTAAATCATCTCTACCTCTTTCTCAAAACCCACCACAGGCGACAGCTTTTTGTCCATGGCCTCAGCCGTGCGGTCTGTGCAGTATTTTGCAATGGCGTTTGTCCCCGAAGCACCACCCTGCGAACTCATTGCGTACTGAGGGGTAGCGGCGGCTGTAGTCACACCTGCCTTGCCGCAAATATCCGCGGCTGTCAGAGGGAGTGTCTTCAGTTGGTCAAACGAGAAACCCACGCCAGGGGTCACAAGTGAAGCCAACACGCATTCACCCTCCACACTGTCCATGTTCATTTTGCGGCGGTAATTCTCCGCCTCCTCCATAACCTCTTGCGACTCTGGACTATATTCAAGGTAACGCTGAGGACGCAACGCCTTTGGCGACAGCTGCATCTGTATCTCAACCCAGTCCAGAATGTAGTAATAATCTTTTGCCAGGGTTGTCTCTATATAAGGAACCATACCCATCTCTTTGTGCAGTAATGCACGGAAAATATGTGCCGGATAAATAGCATCCGAACACCCATCCGTCGCAAATGAAGCGGCAATATCTTTCAATTTCGACTCATCCATACTGTAAACAATTTATTTCGCGAAGTTACGAATTTGTCGCGACATATACAAGAATTTTTCCTGTTATTTTTCACAACTTTTACACATCACTATCCATTTCAAGACAATGCACAAATAAATCATTGATAAAAAACAATTTACCACCCATAAAGTAATGCCGCACGAACGTCATTTTGGCTCTATAACGTTTCGTGTGGGTAACTCTGCTTGCAAACTCAAAGCGCTGAAAAATCGTGCAAACGAAAGCAGAAATGAAGCTTGCTTCAGTTATGCTGAGTGCAGCCGATTTTATATAAAGCGTGAAATAAATAAGCCTAGGTGTAAACCCTGGCTAACAATGAATTATCTTCTATATAACTGCACGCTAACCCCTTGTAAAGACGGAGCCCGCTCTGTCTCCGAGGGATATATGTCCCATCAGTTATATTCCTCCTTTGTTGAGACTCGTCTCATTGACCCTGCATGGAATGACCCCCAAGTTTTTAGGTGAAATTATTGAAATTATTGAAATCAATCAGAGGAACGTCCCATTAATTTGTAAAGATTGTTTTGAACCATTTCAACCTTGGGTTGGAACACTGCGGGGGCAAATTTAGCAAACTCTTCATATATCCCCAACGCCTCTTTATATTTCTCCTCCGCCTCTTCGTATTTGTTGTTTTTGCGGTGCAGTTCACCAAAGTTGTTCAGTGTATCAGCCACGTCTGGAAGGTATGCAACAGGGTAGGCTTTTGCCAGTTCCAGTCTTATCGCCAACGCCTCTTCGTATTCCTCCTCCGCCTCTTCGTATCTGTTGTTATTCCAGTGCAGGATACCAAGATTGTTCAGTGTCACTGCCACGTATTGACGGTATGCGGAAGGGTTGGCTGCTGCCAGTTCCCTGTATATCCCCAACGCCTCTTCGTATTCCTCCTCCGCCTCTTCGTATCTGTTGTTGTCGCTGTGCAGGATACCAAGATTGTTAAGCGTCCCTGCCACGTTTGGGCGGTATGCGGAAGGGTTGGTTTTTGCCAGTTCCCGTCTTATTCCCAACGCCTCTTTGTATTCCTTCTCCGCCTCTTCGTATCTGTTGTTATTCCAGTGCAGGACACCAAGATTGTTCAGTGTCGTAGCCATGTATGGAAAGTATGCGGAAGGGTTGGCTGCTGCCAGTTCCTGATATATCCCCAACGCCTCTTTGTATTCCTCCTCCGCCTCTTCGTATCTGTTGTTGTCGCTGTGCAGATTACCAAGGTTGGTCAGTGTCACAGCCACGTATGGGCGGTATGCGGAAGGGTTGGCTGCTGCCAGTTCCCGGTATATCCCCAACGCCTCTTTGTATTCCT
>JAKSNS010000001.1 GCA_024399545.1 Paludibacteraceae bacterium | reverse complement strand
CCAAACAATATATGCTTTTCAAATCGTACCAATTTATTATTTAACCCTGACTTAAATGTTAATTAATGGCTCTATAGTTATAATGATAATAATGGCTCTATAATGTTTCGTGTGTAATACATCTATAGGCCATCCCCCAAAGCATTTTCTATATCTGGAATTTCCAGAACATCTGGAAAAGCGTAGCGTTCTATGAGAACTATGACTCTGTAACAATTCTTTTGCTAAGATGCACCTTGCTTACCGCTTAGGCGAACTTACCCATTCAATTCGTTATAGAACCTAAAAAAAAGCCGCCATTGCAATCCTCTGCAATGGCGGCTTTTACGTGGAGCTGACGGGAGTCGAACCCGTGTCCGAACGGGGAAGCAATACGCTTTCTACATGCTTATCTCTGCCTTCATTTTCGTGCAGCGGCAAGACCAGAGCCACCAACCGTTGCCTTATCTGCTTTGTTTTCGCACCGTCATCGCAGCTCTGACAGCACTAACCCTGATATTCCAGCACCTCTATGAACCAGTCCGCCTCAAGGTCTGGGCAACTGAGAGATGTCTCGTTCTCCAGTGTGTCGGAGAATAAAGCTGATCTACTGAACTTCAATCAAGCAGCGAGTGCGATAGTATTTTCGCCAGTTATTTTGTTGCCCCTTAATTTATTAAGCGCTTATTGGGTGATGCGCTGCATGCTTACATACCTCTTCAGCCCGCCGTCAAAACCAGGCAGCCCCTTTTCTCATCATCACTTAGCATACGAAACAGACCGAGTCTCCCTGATAACGGTTATCTTAACCTGTCCAGGGTAGGTCATCTCGTCCTGTATCCTCTTTGCTATGTCGTACGACAGTGTCTCCACCGTCTTATCGTCAACCTTGTCCGCACCTACGATTACGCGTAACTCGCGACCTGCCTGAATGGCGTATGTCTTGACCACGCCAGGGTAGGAGAGTGCCAGGTTCTCAAGGTCGTTCAGTCGTTTGATATATGCCTCTACAATCTCGCGTCGTGCGCCTGGGCGTGCGCCTGAGATGGCGTCGCAAACCTGTACTATTGGCGCAAGAAGGGTCTTCATCTCTACCTCGTCGTGGTGTGCTCCAACGGCGTTGCATACGTCTGGTTTCTCCTTGTATCTCTCGGCCAGGTTCATACCCAGTATTGCGTGTGGCAACTCTGGCTGGTCGTCTGGCACCTTGCCAATATCGTGCAAAAGACCTGCACGTTTAGCTTTCTCTGGGTTAAGTCCCAACTCTGCCGCCATGATGGCGCACAGGTTCGCTGTCTCGCGTGCGTGCTGCAAAAGGTTCTGACCATACGATGAGCGGTATTTCATCTTACCAATCAACCTAATCAGCTCTGGGTGAAGTCCGTGAATACCAAGGTCTATCGTGGTGCGTTTGCCCACCTCCACAATCTCTTCCTCCACCTGCTTACGGGTTTTCGCCACAACCTCCTCGATTCTTGCAGGGTGGATACGTCCATCGACTACCAACTGGTGCAATGCCAGACGGGCAATCTCGCGGCGTACTGGGTCAAAGCCCGAAAGCACGATGGCCTCTGGGGTGTCGTCAACGATAATCTCAACGCCCGTCGCAGCCTCCAAGGCACGGATGTTACGTCCCTCACGACCTATGATACGTCCCTTAACCTCATCGTTGTCAATGTTGAACACAGTCACGGAGTTCTCTATGGCTGTCTCTGTGGCAACTCGTTGGATGGTCTGCACGATGATGCGCTTAGCCTCTTTGTTGGCGTTCAGTTTCGCATCTTCCATCACCTCGTTGACATACGCCATTGCCTCGGTTTTAGCCTCGTCGCGGATGTTGTCGATGAGTTGCTGCTTGGCTTGTTCAGGCGTGAGACCTGCTATAGTGGCAAGTTTCTCGTTTGCCTTAACATGGAGTGCCTCCAACTCGACCTTCTTCTGCTCAACCTGCTCTGTCTGTTTTGTTAGGTTCTCGCGTGCTGTGTCGTTTTCGGCTATCTTGCGTTCCACCTCTTTGAGCTTCTGGTTGACCTGCTGCTCTTTCTGGTTGGCTCGCTGTTCCGCCTGCTGGGCTCTGTTCTCCGCCTGCTGGATTTTCGAGTTGCGTTCTGAGATGTTCTTGTCGAACTCAGCCTTCATGTTGAGAAATTTCTCCTTGGCTTCCAATAGCTTATTGCGTTTGAGGGTCTCAGCCTCCTCTTCCACTTGCTGTATGCGGCGGGCCACTTTGCTCTTCAGTGTCCCCTTCACTACGAAGTAGGCGACACTTCCACCGACAGCGGCTCCAACCACGGATAATAATACAATTATTAATACTGGCATAAAATATAGTTGTTTAGTTATACAAAAAACAGTCAGAATACTGGCAATACCAGGATTCTTGAGAAATTAAAGCACTAAAAATCAATGAGAAATAGATAGTGGACTACGGCACGTTACAGCACCTCTTCAATCTCGGCAAGTTCTTTCTCGTTCTTCACTAAATTAACCGCTAGGTCAAGAGCCACACGAGTAAGTATCTCCTCTTCTGGCAAGCGACCAAACCGTTTACGGTATGTGCCAATCAACTCAACAACCATTTTGCCAGCATCGCGGAAATCTTTCTCCTCTTCTTCCTCAACGTCGAGTTTGCTCACTATGCCGTTGATGTTTACTTTGATGGTCATGCCTTAAACATTATTGAATACCCAGTTTCACACATTCATATCTTGTCGAAGTAGGGCGAGACAACTATCTATTTCATGCACAATGTTGTTTATTCTGAGTGTGGCGTTGCGTTTGCTTTTTTCGTCCCATGCATAAGCCCTCGCCATTTTCAGCCTTTCATAATCTGACTTCAATTTGGCGTTACTCGAACGGATTTCGGCTAACTTCATTTGCAGCTCCTCAATCTTGGCTTCATGCGCCTTATTCTTGCTCTCTGCAATCTTTAGGCTGTCTTTCAGCTCTTTGACTCGTTCAAGTAATGTTTTTTTCGCTTCTTCCACTTTGCTCAGTGATATACTACAAACTGCACCGCAAAGGTAAGAATTTTTTTCGACAATAACAAAGCTTTTCGCAAAATTATTTTGTCGAAAAAATTCCAACCGATTTTCTTTGAAATCTCATTTTTTCTCATTACCTTTGCGGTTTGAATTATAACGTAAAATGTATATAGAGAAGATTGATTCGCCTGAAGACCTCAAGAAACTAAAAACCACCGATTTACCTGCGGTCTGTCAGGAACTGAGAAATTACATAATAGAGCAGTTGGCGCATAACCCAGGACACCTTGGTGCGTCATTAGGGGTGGTGGAACTGACCGTGGCTATTCATTATGTGTTTGATACACCCTACGACAGAGTAGTTTGGGACGTGGGACATCAGGCTTATGCACATAAGATTTTGACAGGAAGACGCGAGGCTTTCAAGACTAACCGTATGTTCAAGGGAATTAGCGGTTTCCCTTTGCCTAAGGAGAGCGAGTACGACTCGTTTGGCACAGGACACTCCTCAACGTCAATTTCGGCAGCCTTGGGTATGGCAATTGCAACAAAGCTGAAAGGTGAGAAGAGGAGGCAGGTGGTAGCTGTTATAGGCGACGGAGCGTTGACTGGCGGTTTGGCTTACGAGGGAATTAATAATGCCTCGACAAACGATAACGACCTGCTGATAGTGCTGAACGATAACCACATGGCTATAGACCCAATAAGGGGAGGAATGAGCAAGTTCTTGACCTCTATACATTTGTCGCATAAGTACAACAGGTTGCGCTGGTTGGGGTACAGGTTGCTGGATAAGGTGGGATTGATGGACGAGGCTAAACGAAACAAGGCGATACGTTTTGGCAATTCGCTGAAGGGACTGCATACGGCAGACACCGGCAATAATGTCTTCGAGGGGCTGAATATCCGATATTTCGGTCCTGTGGATGGCCACGACGTGGAGGCTCTGGTGAAGACTTTGCGTGAACTGAAGAGGCATCGCGGTGCTAAGGTGTTGCATATCATTACCCAAAAGGGTAAGGGCTACGAACCAGCCGAGAGGAACGAAACAATATGGCACGCACCAGGGGAGTTTGACGTTAGGACTGGCGAGAGAATAAAGAAGGAGAAGGGGGCGACACCACCGAAGTTCCAAGATGTTTTCGGGAATACCCTGCTTGAATTGGCAGAGCAGGATGAGCGTATAGTGGGTATCACCCCAGCAATGCCTTCTGGTTGCTCGATGAATATAATGATGAAGGCTATGCCTGACCGTACGTTCGACGTTGGGATTGCCGAGGGTCATGCGGTGACTTTTGCCGCAGGTCTGGCTAAGGAGGGGTTGATCCCGTTCTGCAATATCTATTCTTCGTTTATGCAGAGGGCTTACGACGGTGTGATACACGATACCGCCCTGCAAGGGCTGAAGGTGATTTTCTGCCTTGACCGTGCTGGAATAGTTGGTAATGACGGGGCGACGCATCACGGTATGTTCGATATAGCGATGTTCCGTCCTGTGCCTAACTTGACGATAGCCGCTCCAAGGAATGAGCATGAGTTGCGTGACCTGATGCTGACTGCCGTACGTTCGGATTGTGGCCCATGGGTTATCCGTTACCCAAGGGGGAACGGTTCGCTGACCGATTGGCATAATGAGATGAAGGTGGTGGAGATAGGTCGTGGAGATAGGTTGAGGAATGGTCGTGGAACGTGCATTGTGGGGGTTGGTCCGCTGCTGCTCACTGCACTGAGGGCGGCGGAGCGTTTTGAAGATAAGGAGATAGCGGTGTATGACCTGCGTTTCGTGAAGCCACTGGACGAGGAGCTGCTGAAGGAGGTGGGTGAGAGGTTCGAGACTGTGTTCACGATCGAGGATGGCGTGGTGGCAGGTGGTGTGGGTAGCGCAGTGGGGGAGTGGATGAATGACCATGGGTATAGACCAAGAATACATCGTTTAGGTATCCCAGATACGTTCGTGGAGCATGGCTCGCCCGCCGAGTTGTATCACATGCTGAAACTGGATGAGGAGGGGATTTACAATAGTATCCGTTCGTTGGCCATTAGCCATTAGTAGAGACGTGGCATGTCGCGTCTCTACCGACAAAAATAAATAAAGTTATGCGTATAATCATTGCAGGAGCAGGTAACGTGGGCCGTCATGTGGCTAAGATGCTTTCGAACGATAACCACGAGATCGTCCTTTTGGATAGGGATGAGGAGAGGTTGAGGGATCTGGACAGTGCGTACGATATTATGACCCAGGTTGGGGATTCGACTTCGCCAGGGGAGTTGCTGATGTGCGGCGTGAGGGGGTGCAACCTTTTCATCGCCGTGACCCCTTACGAGAGTACCAATATTAATTCATGCCTGCTGGCGGCTAATCTGGGCGCAAAGAGGACGGTGGCGAGGATTGACAATTATGAGTACCTGCTGCCGAAGAATAAGGAGATGTTCCGCCGTATGGGTATCGACGCTCTGATCTACCCAGAGATGCTGGTGGCTACGGAGATTGTGCAGTCGGTGCAGAGGAGCTGGATCCGCGAGTTCCGCTCGTTTTGCGACGATGCCCTGGTGCTGGTCTGCATCAAGGTGCGAAATAACGCCGAGATTATCAATAAGCCTTTCAAGACAGGTTTTTTCAACCACGATAAGTTCCGTATCGTTGCCGTGAAACGCCGCAACGAGACTATCATCCCAGGCGGTAATGACGAGATTGAGGCGAATGACCTCGTATATTTCATCACGACGAAGCAGAACCTGGAGTATGTGAGGGTGGCTGCAGGTAAGTCGCAGTTCCCTATCAACAATGTTATTATTATGGGCGGCTCGAAGATTGCCATCAAGGTGGTGCAGTACCTGCCGTCGAATATCAACGTTAAGATTATCGAGTCTGACCGCAGTCGTTGCTATAAGTTGGCGGACGAAGTTGACACGCTGATTATCTACGGCGACGGAAGGAATATGGATTTGCTGAAGGATGAGGGTATCGAGGATGCGGACGCTTTCGTGGCTGTGACGAATAATTCGGAGGCTAACGTGTTGGCTTGCCTGGCAGCGAAAAGGCTCGGTATCCGTAAGACCATAGCACAGGTGGAGAATGTGGATTATATCGAGCTTGCGGATAACCTGGATATTGGTACGATAATTAACAAGAAACTGACCGCTGCGTCATATATCTACCAGCAGACTTTGGACGAGGATACGCATGACGTGCAGTGCCTGACGTATTCGGACGCTCAGGTGATTGAGTTCGAGGCGAAGTCGGGCGACAAGATTACGAAGTCGCGCATTAGAGATCTGAAACTTCCTTCGGATGTTAATATCGGTGGCTTGGTGCGTGACGGTGTAGGGTCTGTGGTGAATGGTAATTCGGTGATAGCACCGGGCGACCATGTCGTGATTTTCTGCAAGGCATCAGCCGCACCAAAAATATCAAAGTTTTTCGAGAAATGACAAAGTCTTTCAACTGGCGCCAAGTGGTGAAGATTATGGGTGCGCTGCTCCTTATAGAGGCGGCGTTCATGCTTGTCGCTTCGTTGGTAGGGCTTGTTTTCAGTGGGCATGATGTTATACCCCTCTTGGTTTCGACGGCTTTTACAGCCGTGGCAGGTGTCGTGGGACGTGTATATGGTTACTCTTCGGCACGGCAGATAGGACCACGTGAGGGCTATCTGATTGTCTCGATAGTTTGGATTGTCTTTTCGTTTTTCGGCATGATGCCGTTCATCCTCGACGACACCATAGATAACGTAACTGATGCGTTTTTTGAGACTATGTCTGGCTTTACCACCACAGGTGCGACAATACTTACGGACATTGACCATACCCCGAAGGGACTTTTGTTTTGGCGTTCGCTGATGCAGTGGCTTGGCGGTATGGGTATTGTGGTCTTCTCGATGGCGATTTTCCCACTGTTCGGCTCAGGGATGTCGGTTTTCAAAGCTGAGGTGACAGGTCCGACATACGACAAAATACAACCACGTATCAAAGACACGGCACGCAAACTTTGGGAGATGTATCTCCTGTTTACCGTAGTTCAGACTGTACTTCTAATGATTTGCGGTATGGGGTGGTTCGACGCAACCTGCCACTCTCTTTCGACAGTATCGACAGGAGGCTTCTCGACAAAATCAGCATCAGTAGGCTACTGGGCTTCGCCTTCGATACACTACATCATCATCTTCTTTATGTTCATCTCGTCCATCAACTTCTCCCTTATGTATAATGTGGTGATACGTAGGCAGAGGAAACGCCTTTTACGTGACGAGGAGGTGCGTGCGTTTATTTGGATTATCCTCATAACCGCAGGCATCGTTACAGGTGGACTATACACATATTCATACAATGCCTCTTTCTCAGGCGTGGAACGTTGCTTCCGCACAGCGCTGTTCAACGTTGTATCGCTGATTACCTCTTCAGGGTTCTCTACCTGCAATTACCTCTCATGGCATTACCTGTTGTGGATGCTCGTTTTCGTGGTGAGCATATTCGGCGGTTGCGCAGGTTCTACGGCAGGTGGCGTAAAAATAATCCGTCTGCACATAGCCGCCAAGAACGTTATCTATGAGTTCCGCAGAATGATACACCCAAGGGCTGTAATGCCAGTCCGTGTCAATGGACGTGTCGTCCCTGAATCCGTGGTCAACAACGTGCATGCCTTTATTTTCATTTTCCTGATGATTATTGTCGCTTCTACGCTTGTGCTTATGGGGTTGGGTCTTGACCCTATCAGCGCACTCAGCTCTTCTATATCCTCGCTTTCGAATGTGGGCCCAGCACTTGGCGACCTTGGACCAGCAGGTTCGTATGCCAACGTCCCAGCAGCATGTAAGTGGATTTTGTCGTTCCTGATGCTTATAGGCCGTCTGGAACTATTCACTATCCTTCTGCTTTTCTCCCCATCGTTTTGGAAAAGATGAAAAACTATTAGTTATTAGCCATTGGCTTTTGGCTGAGCTTTTCTGGCTAACGGCTAATGGCTTATAGATGCATTACACACGAAACTTTATAGAACCGATAAAAATGACACAGGAACAGGTGCATAAGACTATGTCTGCCATCCGTGGCAAAGACACCAAGCCCGAGATGTTGGTGCGGAGGTTTTTGTGGCACCGTGGGTTCAGGTTTCTCGTGAACGTGAGGTCATTGCCTGGAAAACCAGATGTGGTGCTTAGGGGAAAGTACAGGATTTGCCTATTCGTGAACGGTTGTTTTTGGCATGGGCATAAAGGGTGTTACTCAAAGCCAAAGACGAATGTGGCTTTTTGGGAGAGGAAGGTGGAGAGAAACCAGGAGAGGGATGGAGAGGTGCGTGAGAGACTGAGAAATATGGGATGGCACTGCGTCACCGTGTGGGAGTGCGAACTGAAACCCACAGCGAGGAAGGATAACCTTGAAAAGTTGGAGAGGACGATTAGGATGATTGCGGAAGGAGGAAAGATGGTGAGAGGGTATGACCTCGGTGATGAATTGGTGAATGGTGAGGCTGCCGAAAATGGTGCTGAATATCAATGATAAATTACTGTATATGAGTAGGATTTTGCTGTTGTGCGCTTTCCTTGCAGTCTGTGTGTCACTTAGTGGCAGGACGGTTAGTGTCCGTTGTTTTGGGGCAAAGGGGGATGGGAAGGTATGCACTAAGTCGCTGAACGATGCTATCAAGTCTGCAAGGGATAATGATACCGTATTGATACCCGAGGGAAGGTATGTAACAGGTACGGTTCGTCTGAAAAGTCATATTACACTGCTGATAGATAAGGGTGCGGAATTGTTAGGCGTGCAAGAGCTTGACGCATACGACCACTACCGTCCCTCGAAGGATATGACCAAATACGATACAGGGAATGGCACCAAGAATGCCAACTTGACAAGCGATGCCGAGTGGACGAAAGCACTTGTTTTATGTCAACAAGCCGAAGATGTAATTATCTGTGGTAGTGGAATAATTGATGGACAGCATGTCGTGAACCCGAACGGCGAGGAGTCTATGCGTGGTCCTCATGCTTTGTTGTTGGCAGAGTGTCGTAATGTACGTGTGACGGGGGTAAGTATATCGTGCGCTGGCAATTATGCGATTTTGGGATATGAGTTGACGGATGCCTTGTTCAGCAATCTCTCCATAACCCAAGGTTGGGACGGGATTCACATACGCGGGGGTGTGGATATAGCTATAAGAGATTGCGAGATTACGACCGGTGACGATGCCATAGCGGGAGGGTATTGGGAGAATATGAGGATTACGGGTTGCAGGATAAACTCGTCGTGCAACGGCATTCGTATGATTGAGCCAAGCAGGAACTTGTTTGTCGGGAGTTGCCACATCTATGGTCCAGGAAGATATGCCCACCGCACGAATGACAGCCGTTCGAGTATCTACGGCATAACGCTCGAACCAGGGGCATGGGGAAACGCCCCAGGAGATACCGAGAATGTCCGTATAGCGAACGTAACTATAGATAACGTGCTTAGTCCATTGACCTATAGTATGGGTGAGAATAACAGTTGCTCAGGACTTTACATCGAAAACTTGACGGCAACGCATATCACATATAATACATTGCCGTTGAATTGGCAGGGTGGGGATAAGATGTGGAACGATATAGTCATTGAGAACTATATCATCAGAAACGGCTATTAACTGTTAGCCATTAGCCGTTTGCTTGGAAGCGCAGCCAAAAGCTAATGGCTAATGGTTTTTGTGGTCGTTTCCATAACCGTAAGCATAGCCGTATCTACCATAACCATAATGACCGTAACGACCGTGGCTTGAAGATGAACTGTTGAGTATGAGGGTGAGGTTGTTGAAGTATTTCGTCTTGTAGTATTCGTCGATGCTTGGAAGCATGGCTCGTTCCATTACGCCTGTGCGTATGACGAAAAGGGTGATGTCAGCCATGTGTTTGACAATGGTGACGTCAGCTACCATTTCGACTGGTGGCATGTCAAGCAGGATTATGTCGTACTCTTGACGCATGGCAGATATAAGCTCTTCGAGACGTTTGTTTTGGAGCAGTTCGGCAGGGTTTGGAGGAAAATGACCTACAGGGAGAATGTCGATGTTGTTGCTTTGGATGATGAGTTCATGCCAATCATCCTGAAAACCACCAAGATAGTCTGTTACACCGACTTTTGCCTTGCCTACGAATTTACTGAGCGAGGCTTTGCGGATGTCGAGGTCAACGATTGCAACACGGATGTCGTCCTGCATGGCGAAGACCGAGGCAAGGTTTAAGGAGATGAAGGTTTTGCCCGAGGATGGTACGGATGACGTGACAAGTATAACTTGGCGGCGGATGTCAACATTCGGGTGGAGAAGAAAGTTGAGGTTGGAACGTACGATGCGGAACGCCTCGTTGAGCTCGTCATGACAGCCTGGTCCTACACACAGTTCCAACGCTTTGTTCGCTTTGCGCTGTAGGATGCGGTTTAGCATTCGCTCCTTTTTCCCGATATTGCTTTCCTTCTCAGGGATGTTGCCGACGTAAGGGACGCTCATTGACTCCAAGTCGATGCGTCCACGGACTTTTGTGTAGAACAGCTCACGGATATATATCATCGCCAAAGGGATGATGAGACCCATGAGAAGCGAGAGGATGATGATGAGATTCGACTTGGGGGACGACGGTGCGTCAGGACCCATAGGGCAGGAGATGATACGGGTGTTGTAGGCGGTAAAGGCTTGTGAAAGCTCGTTTTCCTCACGTTTCTGCAATAGGAATAGGTATAGTGCCTCTTTGATTTTTTGCTGACGGTCCATGGTGAGTAGGTGGCGTTGTTTTACCGGCGATTCGGAGAGGACGGAACGGCTTTGTTGGATGGTTTGGCGAGAGGAGGAAATCTGCGATTCAAGGGATTTGCATTCGTTGTCCAACGAGAGGAGAATGGCGTTGCGCTGGGCGTTGAGGTCGTCGTCGAGGTTGCGTACCATTGGGTTTTTCTCGGAACTGTTGCGGAGGTAGGTGTTGCGCATCAACATGGTCTGGTTGAACGAGGCTATGAGGTCGTTGACAGCCGACGACTGGATGCCGATATTGGCAGGGATGAGTTTTTGGACGTTGTCGGGGTTTGCTATGAATTCCCTGAGGAATTGGCACATATACACCTGGTTGGTAAGCGTGAGGAGTTTTTGGTCGGACTCGTTGGCCTGGGTCATGAACATACTTGCCGCCTGGATAGGGTCGGTGATGAGGTTGCTGGATTTGTAGGAGGCTATGTCAGAGTCGACACCACCCAACTCGCGCTCGATGACACGGATACGGTCGTCGATGAACTGTGAGGTGAGGACGCACAGCTCGTTTTTGTCTTTCATCCAACCTTTGTTGTATTCGGCTATCAGGGTGGTGATTATGACCTCGGCACGTTCGGCACTCTCGTCCTCGCATTCTATGTCGATGATTGAGTTCTTGGCGTCGTTCTGTTTGGCTTGCAGTCGGGCGTGGAGTGCGGTGGTGGCTACCGATATCGGCGAACGGGTTATGTGGATGGGGTAGGGTTCGGTTATGGTGTCGTATGCGATGGTTTTGCTGAAGACTATGTGGCCAACCGTGGTGGAGTATATAGAGTCGTAGCCCACCTCGGCGTTTATCTCGGTGCCGTTTATTTCCTCAATAAGTACCTTCCCGGAAGGAAGCAACAGTATGTCCATGGAGAGCGATGCCTTGTCGTCCAGGTCGTCGAGCATGACGTTGACTGGAAGGTCGGATCCGAAGAGGGTGATGCGGCGCAACCCTTTGCGGATCGTGTAGTTGATGTCAAGGTTCATCTGGCGCACCACTTTCCTATGCAATTCCAGTGAGTTGAAGGCGACAATCTCGTTGTTGACGGATCCGGACGTACCGCCTAAACCAAGGTTGGAGATTTCGTCGCTGATGCTGCTTATCGAACCGTTGCGGGTTTCCTCTTTGATGTGTACCGAGGCTGAACGTGTGTATCTGGGTGCGGTCCTCCCAAGGTGTAGGAACGCTATGCCAAGGCAGACGACTATTGAAAGAAGGAACCATTTCCAGTTGTCCAGGCACAGGTATAGGAATTCGGAGATGGCGGATAGATTGAACCCTTTCCCTTCGGAATCATCGTCAGAGGAGATGATGACGGCTTTGTCTTTTTTCATGTTATTGTTGTTTTTTGATGTTTTTGCCATAGCCGTTAGCTTGGAAGCGCAGCCAAAAGCCAATGGCTAACGGCTTACAGTTTGCCCATTGAGAGCATATATATGAATTTGAACAGGAATAATTGCCTTTTGAATCGTGAGGGCTCTTGTATCAGGCGGTAGAGAAATTCGATGTTGTGGTCAATCCACCATTTAGGGGCGCGTTTGGCGTGGCCAGTATATACATCGAAACTGCCGCCAAGTCCTTGGTATATTGCTTGATGGCGAGTTTGCATCTCTCCCATGAGTATTTCCTGTAGCGGTGAACCCATGGCCACGAATACGACATCTGGCTTTTTTGCGGCAATGTCATCCAATAACGACTGGCGTTCTTGGTCGTTTTTGATATAGCCGTTGCGGTGGTTGACGATGTTTATGCCTGGGAATTGATGCGTGAGTTTTGAAACCGTGGCGTTGATGACATCGGTTGTGCCGCCAATAAGGTAGAAGGTTTTGCCTTCCGGCATTAGGCGGCGTATGATTTCCAACCAGAGTTCGCAGCCAGGGATTTTCATTGCGTCGTAGCCTTTCTTGCGAAGTGCCATGACAGCCCCTACTCCGTCGCTATAGGCTATATTGTGTTCGCACAAGGCTTTGGTATGTGCCGTGGCATGGGTTATCTTTTCGGCATTGAGGGCAACAAGTATCTTCTTTTCTTGCACCGCATAGTCAATCAATTCGCCGAATGATGAGAAATTATATATCTTCACCCCGTTTTTCAGTGTTATCCGTTTCATTCAGTAGGTGATTTTAACCGTTAGCATGTAAGCGCAGCCAATGGCTAACGGCTAATGGCTAACGGCTTATTCAGTAGGTAGTAGGATAGGGCGCAGAACATAAATGCGTTGCTCCATCGCATATATGGGATATGTGATGAGAAGTGTGGCTTTATCTGGTAATAGAAGTAGCCTTTTTCGTCCTGCATGTGTTTTAGTGTCCAATTCATCACGCTGTCCGCCAATGGTTGCTGTTCTCCGTATTTGTGAAGTCGGGCAAGGGTGATGAAGAGTTGCCCGGGACAATGGATGTCAATGGGATAGGTTTTGTCGTTGTAGTATCGCGGCGTGCCGTCCGGCATAAAGAAATTTTTGATGTAGTAGGTGAATCCTTTGTCTATGTTTTGTTGGAAGGTGAGGTCGTTTGTGTTTTCCTGGTATGCAGCCAGTGCGTCGAGGTTATAGCCGGTGTGGAAGCTGTCAACCCATGATTGCACGGGCAACATGCCATATACCCATGAACCGTCGGGCTTCTGACTGTCGCAACAGGCTCGAACTGACATCCTTGCTGCTTCGAGTTGTTGGCTGTCGTTTGTGTAGCGGTAGCAGTAGGAGAGCAGGCGGGAACCGAGAAGTGAGGCGTTGAAGACGGTGTCGTTGCCAGGCAAGGGGCTGTAGCTGAAGAGGAAGCCTCGGTTGTGCGGCGTGCGGTGAAGGTCTTGCAAGACGAATTGGGCGGAGGAGAGTGCGGTGTCGAGGTATTGACGGTTTTGCGTTATTTCGTATGCGTCGATCAATGCGGTTGCGGCAAAGCTGGTGGCGACAACGGTTGGCGTATAGGCAGGAAAGAGGAAGAGGCGGCGTGCCTGCCAGTCGAAGTTATATCCCCAGCAGGCACCATGGTAGTCGCCTTTGGATCGGAGGGAGAGCAAGAGTTCGGCGAGGTGGTTTATTTTCCGTAAGAGTTCGGCTTTTGTTGTTGTGTTTTCTTGTAGAGACGCACGGCCGTACGTCTCTACATTGTATAGGTTGCAATATCCCTGTAGGAATAATGCCAAGCCTTTGGGGTTGTGTTGTTTGGGGACAAGAAGAGGGCGACGTAGGTTTAATGGACAACGTTTCATACCTTGGATTACAGCCAAGCGACATAGGGCTGATTTTGGCAGTAGGGGCAGGGCTTGGAACAGTTTAGAGTTGAGTCCGTCGTAGGGATCCCACCCTTTGAAGTCCTCAGCCTCGCAATATTCTCTGAGACGGTTGAAACTGTCTGTTATTTCCATTGTTTTTTTATTGGCGGTTGGCCGTTTTTTGTCTGTAGAGAGGCACGGTCGTGCGTCTCTATCAAAGGTTGCTTATCAGTTGGGCGAATTTGTGGTTTTCGTTCATTCGTAACTGCGTAACGTACCTGATTTCAACAAATTCGTCTCCACCCATGGCTGTTGAGAAAATCTGTTTCAGATATGTTTCGTCTTCGTTTGTATATTCCTTGTTTTTGATTATGCAGGCAATCAGGTAACCTTTCGTTTCCTGGATGTATTGCAGTCCGTCGATGTGGCAGTTGACGTTGCCGTGAAGGGTGAGTGCGGATGTGGTTGTATATGTGTTATCGTGACGGTATATTATACAGTTGTCCCGATGTCCTTGGACTGAGGTTAGGTATCGTGGGGTGTCTTGCAGATTGTTGGCGTATTGGCTGTAGTCGCCAGTCTTGTAGCGGATTAGGGGAAATAGCTTGTTGAAGTAGGTTGTGCCAACCATTTGCCCACTGACGTTTCCGTGACGGATGATGTTGTCGTTGGAGTCAACCAGTTCGCATAAGCCGTAGTTTTCGTCTATCCGAAGTAGGGGGGATTCGGGTGTATTTCCCGCCAGTATCAGACACTCGCTGTGGCCATAGAATAGGCAAATCCGTATGCCCATATCCTTGAAGAGGGCATCTTGTTCGTTTGTCACACACTCGCTTGCCAGGAAAGCGGTCTTGATGAAGGCGAGGTCGAGGTTTTGGTTGCGGCAGAGTTTGCAGAATTGGAAGAATGCCGAAGGGTAGGCATGGATATGTTCGACGCCGTATTTCCGGAGGGTCTTCCAGCATATTGTGGCGTATGGTTCGTTCATTTTGAAGGTGTCGAAGATGACCTCTTTCATTATTGGGTTGATGATGTAATCACGACCAGATTCGATACGATGGTTACGGAAGACCCCCCTTGTCTCGTAGTTCCAACCGAATTTCATCCAAATCCTATGAATAGGGGCAAGGGAATAGATATATCTGTTTTTCGGAAGTATGATTTTCATCGGTTGACCGTCAGAACCACTAGTCGTGCCGAAGAATGCTTTGGTTGGGTCGTATTCGTCGGAGAGGAATTCATCCCAATGGCTCAATACCTCGTTTTTGTCGATGAATCCTATCTTTTGCTCAAAATCGGTTTTTGAGTTTATTTGGAGTTTCCCGTATCTATTGCGGTAGTATGGCACATGCGAGATGGCGTAGTTGACCATTTCGACAAGTCGCTGTTCAGGGTTAATGGTTGTCGTTGGCGATAGCATACGTCGGAAGGAACGCCCATAGACCAATGAACCGAAACAGTTGCATTTCAGTATAATATGGTTGAGCCAGTTGGGCCAATAGGGGAGACCTGTTTTTATGTAGTCAGCTATGTGCATAGGATTTTTTTTGGCCTTTAACCATTAGCTGTTGGCCGTTGGCAGGGAAGGGCAGCAAATGGCTAAAGGTTTGAATATACTTGGATTAGGGCTTTTTCGATTTGTTGTGGCAGGTAGTTGAGACTTTTTTTTAGAGATTCGTTTCCCATTTTCTTGCAGAGGACAGGGTCGTGCATGAGTCTTTGGATTGCCGCAAGCATTGATTTTTTGTCCCCTGGGGTGATGAGTATGCCGTTGACCCCATCGGTGACGATGTCAGGCACTCCGCCAACAGGTGTTGAGATTATCGGTATGCCGTAGGATTCAGCCTCGAGTATTGAGATTGGCATGCCTTCGGCGTATGATGGCAGAATGAATGCGTCGGCAAGGTTGAGTAGTTCGGTTTTTTTATCGCCTGTCACCCAACCGTGGAAGTGTACGATGTCTTGGATGTGGTTGTCGGATATGTATTTACGGAGTGTTTGCTCGTCGAAGAGCCCACCAGCGATGTGAAGTACGATTGAGCCGAGGAGTTGTTCGTGATTTTCGTTGATGAGTTGCAAGAGGTCGAATACCCCTTTTTCCTTTCGGATATGCCCCATGAAGAGGAGGTGGAATAAGTCGTTGGGCAGAGGTTCTTTTTTTACTGGGTAGTCGATTATGTTTGGCACGACATAGACGTTGCCCACACCAATTGTCCCTTGGACGAAGTCTTTCCATGACTGGGAAAGGACAATGGTTGCGTCGCAGCGTGACAAGATTCGGAAGACAAGTTTTTTTTGTTTGGTGTAGTATTCGCGGAAGCCACCGCCGTGGATGTGGATTATGACGCGGCGGTGCATGAGTTTGGCGGCATTGACGAAGAGTGCGGAACGGCGGAAGCTGTTGTTTGATGCGGTATGTATGTGTACGATTCTTATTCGGCGGTCTGTTGCCAATAGGCAATAGAAAGAGATGAGGGAGGTGAGGGCTTTGGATAGTTTGCGCAGAAGGTTTCCATCGCAACTGTTGGTAAGAAGACGGAAGTGACTGAATATGGTTTTTGCATAGGTGGATATGCATTGCGCCACGCCCCCTTTGGAGCGTCGGATGTCGGGACCAACCGTTAGTATTTGGTGAGAAGGTATCATTTAGCGGTATATCGGACGGTGATTAGGCGGTGATTAGGCGGTGATTGGGCGGCGATATAGTGTTTTAGCGGTATAGTTTGTTGTATCGGTTCGCACAGATTTTTATCGAGTATCTTTCGTTGAACTCGTCAATTAAGGCTTTGCGGGATATTCGGCCATGTTCATGGATTGCTTGTTTGAGTTTGGCGTAAAGGGAATTGTTGTCGAAGCCTTCGGAGAGATAACCGTTAGCACCATCACGTATTATGTCCGTTACGCCACCGGCAGGCGTAGAGATAGGGACGACACCTAAAGAGATTGCTTCGAGGAGGGAGATGGGCATACCTTCGTAGTCGGATGTCAGGACAAAGAAATCGGAAAAGGAAAGGTATGGGGCGACATCGGATTTTGCACCCAATATATGGATTTGCTTGTTGTTTGTGAAACGGGCTTGGTATTTTTCATAGTACATGCCGAGGCAAAAGAGGTCAAATGCCACGCCTTCTTCTTGTAACCTGCCAAAGACACGGAACAGCCGTTCTTGGTTTTTAGCGGGTGTGCAGTTGGCTATGTGGATGAATGTGTATCCGTTGGTGTTTTTCGGCATGTCGGCAGGTGCTTCGGTCGTGCGTGTCAGTGGTGTACGGCCATTTGTTATCACCGTATCGTTTTCCAGCCCATAGAGTCTCCTGTAAATGGTTGAGCACTCTTTAGATATAGTGACAGGTTGGACTTTGTTTTTGTATAGGTAACGATTCACTCCTTTCTGCCATTTATATCTTAGGCATGCGTCAGGTGTGCTGTGCAATGTGTGTTTATATTTGCATTTGAGTAACAACAATGGAATGTAAATCAAGATAATATTGCTGTGGCAGTGTATTACGTCTGGTTTCTCTTTTTTTAGGAAAGTATATACCGCCAATATGCTTTTCACTGAAATGTTGTTTGGTTGGTGTAGGCTCTCGAACCTCACAGTTTTGCTGAGGCAAGGCAACAGTTTGACGTTCTCGGGCAACCTGCTGTCACAGACGGTCAAAAGCACGATTTCGTCTGTGCCGTTTTTTGCCAGTTCGTTGCACAAGTCAACGACCAAACGCTCCGCGCCGCCTATGCTTAACGAATAAATCAATTCAACTATCTTCATGGTTTGCACGTTGTCGTATGCAGCAATCTGTCAATTGCGGTTTCCGCACTGTGGTGTTCGTCGAAATAACGATTGATATTGCCTTTGCATTGGTTATACTGTTCCGTGTCGTTTAGCAACATGGTGGTTGCGTCGTACAATTCTTGCTCATTCAGAACAAGCCTGCCTAAATTGTAATCAGTTACTACGTTGTTGGGGTTTACGGTTGATACTACTGGGACACCTGACGACCATGCCTGAAGGAAAGTGTTGGGGAATCCCTCGAACTCGGAGGTGCATACCAAAAGCCTGCTTTGTGCTATTATACTGTTTGTCTCGGCTAAAGGCTTCGCTCCAAGAAATGCCACATTAGGCATTGCCTTGACCTTCGACTTTGTCTCGTCGAAAATATTGACATTGCGCTTGCTCCGGCCACCGATGATGGCGAATTTGTGGTTTGGCATTTTTGCGGCAAGGGCTATAAACCATTCCACCCTCTTCATCGCATGCAGGTTTGCCACCCATACAACGTCAAACCTCTTTTCGTTGGCGTTTTCCTGTATAGCCTTATGCCAAATGTTGGGGATAATTATGCTTTCCCTGTCGTAGTTGTTCCTGAGTTTCGTGGCTTGTATGATGTTTTGTGTGACTATGTATGGGATGTGCCTGATGGATTTCCTGTATAGCATCACGTTGAGAGGTGAGCCAGACACTATTTCGCTGCCAATCTCGAAATCCGTGTCACTGGCACTGAGGAAGACGAACCGTGTCTTGAACAACCTGCATAGCAAAACCAAGGAGAACGTATATCTCGATGCTCCGCGGAACAGAAGCAAGTCAGGCCTCGTTCTTCTTAATGCCACAAGGCAATCAATTGTTTCCTTGATTATTAGTGGACAGTGTCTTGCTATCCTGCTCCTCCATTGCTCAATGAATTCTATGCCGTTCATTGATAATGGTTCTTGGTCGGCAATCGAGAAGACCCTCCACCCCTCATCCACGAATGCTTCTGCCCATAGACTCATTTGGACTTGTATTCCTGCAACATCCGACGATCCTGACAGTACCTTGTCAATGCCTTGGCAGAAAACCAATACTTTCTTCCCCATCATTTCTTTTAGTCTCGTTATTTAGCCGTTAGCTTGGAAGCGCAGCCAAAAGCTAATGGTTAATGGCTAACGGCTTTGTTTCTTCAACCATCCAACCACATAAGTCTAAGCCCTGGCTTTCATGCCATCCCATATTCTCACTCCAGTAACCTGGACAATCGAAGTAACTATCAGCTGTAAAACCATAGCTCATCTCCACAATCATTGGGTCGTTTTGTTCATTCGTGATGAAATCGAAGGCGATGCATTGTGCCTTCAGTTTGCGTTTGGTCGCGAATGCGATTGATACGCAACGTTCGTCAATCTGGTTTTTGTCGTATATGATATCACCACTGCCCGAGGCACGGAAATCGTTTGGCCTAACAAAACGTTTAAGGGCGAAAGCTTTGTCGCCTATTACGACTACACGGGTGTCAAACTTGTTGTTTGGTACGAAATCCTGGAAATAGGCGTATCCCATTTCGCGTTGCCGGTAGTGGTCGAACTCTGTTGGGTGACGTTTCAACGCAAGTTTCAGCGGACGAAGCACCTCTCTCAGTGTGGCTTTCCCTCTTTTGTACTTTCCACATGCTTCGGCGAATTGCTCCCTCCAACGGTATTGGCGGAAGCCTTTGCCGAAACATTGTCTTATTAATGCCTTAGCTTCGTTTTTGTCGTGCGCCAGTTTTACGTTCGTTGCCCCCGCTCCGCCTTTCAGTTTGAACACTTTTGGGTATGAGGTTTGTTCGGCCCATGTGGTGGCTTCGTTTTTGTCGTAGAAGACGTATGAGTTTACCAAAGGTGCGCCAATGGTTTCAAGCAGGTATTTTTGCGCCACTTTGTCGTCGAAGTGCCAACATGTCCTGTAGTCGGGAAAACAATGGACGCCTATCGTCTCAAGTGCGAAGATGATGTTGCGTGCGCATTGCATGTCTTTGTAGGAGTTGTGGTGGAAATGCCACATGAATGAGTCGCACCCCTGAACTTGCTTTATTATGTCGGTGGAGTATGGGTTGACCGTTTTGTATTCTATGCCATGCTTTTGGCAATATTGAATCCAATATTTGCTGAATGACCCGTTTGTGTCAACTATCGCTATCATTTTCGGCAATTTGTATTGTTTTCGTGTTGGGGTATATTGTGGATAGCACTATCGCATAGACCACCATTGCAAAGGTGGTGTTGTAGGTCCATGCCGTGAAGTTTATTATAAGTATCGAGAGGAACCCGCCAAGGACGATTCCCCATGAGTCGTGCCTTGTCGTGGTTTTTGTCAAGCCATATAGTACCACGCCGATAAAAGCAGAGAGGAGGGCGAATCCGATGATGCCGTTTTCGCATAGTTGGACTATGTATTCGGAGTGTATGAGGTAGTAGTCGCCAGTGGTTTCTCCATAGTTTTGCAATCCTATCCCGTTTATGGGGTGTTGTGCGAAGAGGAGTGTCCCTTTGTAGTACATCACCGCTCGGTCGCCCACCAAGCCGTTGGCTATACGGTTGACGAAGGGGTTGTCGAATAACGGGTAGCTTACGGCATCATGGCGGAACGTACTTGCGAAACGTTCGCCGATCAATGTGTGTTCCAGTATATGCGTAACGCCGATGTAGGTGAGGTATAACATTATGGCAAGCAGGATGATGTTTGAGGAACGTTTTTTGTCGCTGTGGCATAAGAGGTAGGATACGAAGATGACGAGGACGGCGGCAAAGGCTTTGCGCGTGGCACCGAGGAGTATTGGAATTACGGCGATGAGGAGTATTGGTACGTAACTTTTTTTGATTGTCTCTTCATGGCGGAGGATTGACGCGATGAGGGTCGTAGGGACGGCATAGAGTGGCAGGACGTTGCCCATGTCCTGATTCAAGAAACGTCCATAGGCGTTTGTTCGCCAATCAATATTTATCGTGCCGATTATCACGAAGAAGAGGAAGGAGGATAACATCACGACGAGGGTTTTTTGCCTATGCTTCCGCATCATGCATGTGGCGACCATTAGGAATGCCAGTGGTTCGGTGAAGTTGGTTCGGATAAATACGAACGTCCCATTTGGGGCAGTGAAGCCCATTAACATTGAGTTGGCTAAGGAGTATGCCGTCAGCAACAACCATATAATGCAAGCTGGTCTCGACCTGTTGAGGAATAACCGACATATTTCTGGCAGGTTCAGCACCAATGCCAATATAGTCAGCACCAATATGCCCCTTTCACCGTCGTCTGCCCTCAATACGTATTTCTCGATTGCCAACCGTGATATATACGCAAAGATATATACCAAATTGAAGAGGAGAACCACGCTTTTGTGTAATTCCTGTATGTCAGTGTATTTCAAATGTCTGGTGTGCGACATGCGTTCATTACATTTTGTTTGTAACTATCCACCTGATTTTGGCTTAGATAAAGTGCGAAAATAAAGTGCGAAAATAATGCAAACGTAGTCTAATGTTAATATATGGATTGAAAATGATTTGCCTAATTTTCAATGGGAAGGTTTGTTTCCATAGTCTTCTGCATTCCTTGTCTTTAAGAAATGATTCCATGAAGCCAATCTTCATAAGGAAGAAAAAAGCGACAAGTTGTTTTTGGGGTATATTGATGTTTTCTTTTTCAAAGAAATTTAGCAAAATGAGTCTGTTAGCCGTGACTTGTTTGAATTTTTGAATGTTGGCTTCTCGGCTAACAGTATGTGTTATTGAGTTTTCTGCTTGAAAGTAATAGTATAATGGTTCAGGAAGGTATGATACATTATTTGCTTTCCATACTAATTGGATCATAATTGTTTTGTCTTCACTCATAGCACCAGTTGGGAACATCATATTTTCGTACAGCTCGCGTTTTGCCATGGCAGACCAAACAGGGTTCAAATCAAAAGAAGTTAAAAGCCTTTCTAATATTGCATCCTTTGAGCGGTTTGTTATGTTTTTTCTAAATACGCAATCAGAACTTTTGTTCCCGTATGTTTTGGTGTAATCACAGAATACCAAATCCGAACCATTGTCTAATGCATAGTCGTACATTTTGCGGTACATTTCCACATCTACCCAATCATCGCTGTCACAATGAATTATGAATTCGCCAGTCGCAAACTGAAACCCATATTTACGGACAGCGTGCAGACCGCTGTTCGTAAGCGTCCGCTCAACACGCACGGTTTTGTTTTCCTCAGTTAGTCGAGGTCGGTATTCGTCAATTATCGACTTTAAGATTTCAATGGATTTGTCAGGAGTGCAATCATCCACAAAAATGTATTCAATGTCGTCTAATGTCTGTTCGAATAGTGAACGTGCGCATTTTTCAATGTGTTTTTCCACCCCATAAACAGGGATAATCACGCTAACTTTTGGCATGTCTTTTTGTTTTGTTCAAAACTATATCTCGGATAAATCCCCTCTCCGACGGATCCATTATTATTCTATACACCAAAAGAGGTGTGACAACCATATCCGCAAAGCCAACCGTGAGAAACCTCAAATAGCCATCGTGCATGGAATGACAAACCAATGCCGGCACTAAATAGGATAACAGCATAACGATAAAGCAATGTGTCACAGTTCCGTGCAAATATTTTCTTATCCCTATTGGATAAAGACGGTTCAATTCATATACGCAGACACACTGGTTTATTATTGTGTAAACAATAGTACATACAAAAACCGATACAGCATCCATCCCCAGAATTAATAGGAGGAACGAAGTTAAAAAAAGAAGGGCGTTTACAATCGAAGTCGCTATTTGGAATCTCTTGATTCGTCCCGTGGCAAACGCCAGTTGGACAACAGGTTGGTTAAAACAACCAAAAAGCAACCCAATTAAGACCAGCTTTGTGAAAATACCAGTATCCGTAGGAACATTATCCCCTAACCAGATGGTTAGTAAAAAATCAGTCTCCGTGATTACAGGTATCGTCAGCAGAAGCATCAACGAGAAGCAGACCTTAGATTCCATATAAAATAAAGATAAAACACGGTTTCTGTCTCCTTTTGCGTATGAATCGACCAGTTGTGGACGAAATGCCAATGCTATATTGCTATAAAACCCACTCACTGCTGCGTTTATCTGATACGAAATGCCCCTTGCGGCATTAACTATTGGACCGAAGAAATAGTTTAACAATACATTCAGCCCCTGACCCTTAAACGTAAATGCAAAAGTCCCTAAGAGGTTCCAACCCGAAAACGAAAGAATCTCTTTTAGCATTCCATAATCAATTTGCCCAACAAGTTTCAGGCTACCCGAGATTTTCTTGGCATAGACAAAATAACAAGCGGAATTTATTATTGATATGACACTCAGCAACAGTGAATACGTAATCAGTTTGTCCGCATTGGCGAAAGGAAGTATAATAACAATGCCCAACTTCAGCGACACCTCAACCACACTCATAATGGCATAAAAGTCCATTCTTTCGTATGCAAGTATAAACCCCGAGTATGGTATTTGTAATATTACCAGCATCATAGAAAACACCACGGCATGAAAGACAACATTTGACGCTAATAATCTTTCCTCCGGAATAACCATCACGTTGTTAATATACCACAGTCCAATGGTTTCTAACAATAAAACGGTTATTACAGAAATGCCAACGTGTATCCACAAACCTGTTGAATAGACTTTACTAATGCCGCTTTCTCCCGCTTTCCCCATCTCAAAGTTATAAAACCTTTGCATGCTGGAAGAAAGTGTCGAATTAAAGAAACCAAATAACGCAACAAATCCGCCAACGACATTATATATGCCATAATCCTCTACACCAAGGACTTCCAGTATAACTCTCGAAGTATAAAGACTCACACCAAGGACAACAAACATCCTCAGGTAAAGGAAAAACGTATTTTTGGCAATCCTCTTGTTGTTTTTTGAAATCACACCGTAACCCTTCCTTTTTTGTAAAAAACGATTCTCTTTTTTTATTTTTCCTTTATATCCTACATTTGGCTTAAGTCGCATAACACCGTGAAAATGCCTTACATACAGCACATAATGGTATAAGCCATCCTTTCGGAACACACAATCCCGAACTCTGTAAATTGCTGATTAGTAAGGCTTTCGTTGGCTGTCCAGCGGCACTTTCCGCCTCTACTGTATGGTATTGTAATTTTGTCGTAAATATAGTTGTTTTCTTCGGAAAAACAATACGAAAATGCTGTTTTAACATAATTTTTTTTGCACTATAGGGAAACCGTTTTTTTCACCTTCACAATCCAACATACGAAGCCCAAGTAATTTTCCCAAACCCTTTGCCTATATCAAAAAAACTCCTTACCAATGCACTACGAAGCAGCTACGGACAGTGAATATGATTATCAATAACTTACAACCAAGCCACACTGTTGTATTAAACACTTCCGTTACTTACTAAATCTTGCTATACCTACAAAAAAAACGGGAGCCTCAATCTTTTGAGACTCCCGTAATATGATTCAGATTGGTTATCTGATTACTTTACAATCACGCGGGTTGCTTCCTGACCTGCTACGTTTACTACGTAGATGCCTGGGACCTGCATATTGATTGTCTCGAAATCTGATGCGTTTTCTACTGTCGAAACAAGGCGGCCTGACATGTCGTAAACTGAAATGTTGGCGTTCTCTGCACCCTTGACGATGATATCCATACCCTCAGCCATAGCGATGTACTGGGTTTCAACAGAACTGTGTCTTGGAGCGTTCACATTATTCTGTACTTGCCAACGAACTGGAATGTAGCTTTTTGAGCTTGCGTTGTTAAATTTCTGATCTTTTTCTGCCATGTTTGGTGCGATGAAGTTACCTTCTTCAGCTACATATTTAGTCCAATTATATGTTGCTTTCTCTGCTTGGTCAAACTTAGCGAATCCAACCTCAATCCTCTCCAAGAGTGAGCAATTCTCGAACATTGAGTAATAGCAGTAGTCAACCATTGTAGTTGCTGGAAGCACTGGTGCCTCTTGCAATGACGAACATCCCATAAACATGCAAGAGTAGCAGCTTGAAGCCAGATTCATTGCAGGAAGTGCTGGTGCCTCGGTGAGTGAAACACATCCATTGAACATATAAGCATAGCTCTCATCAGCTATCTTCGCTGGCAATGTTTCTGGTACGTTTACCAGATTGACACAACCATTAAACATATTGCTGAAACCTTGTTCACCTACGGTGTCAGCTGAAATCTCTGGTACGTCAGTCAATTTTTCGCAATTGTAGAACATTGCAAAATATGCCGATTTGTTGACTACTTGTGCAGGAAGTGCTGGTGCTGCCACCAAAGAAGTACAGTTCATGAACATAAAGCCGTAGCATGCGTTGGCAAGTTCTGTGGCTGGAAGTGCTGGTGCTGTCTTCAGTTTGTTGCAACCTCTGAACATTTCATTAAATGCGCTGTGTTTAAGTGTCTGGAATGGAAGGACGAGCTTGTCAGCGTAGATGATTGGCTGTGTTGCGAAAATAGCAGTGAATGCGTAAGATGGAAGCTCCACGAAGTCATCAAGGTTCTTGTTGATGAGATATGCGATGTTACCTGCTACGGATACGCTGTCAGTTATAAAGAATGCTGGAAGAATTTCCTCGTCGCTTTTCTTCAAGGAGACGACACCCTGACCTCTTACTCCGTAGGAGTTGAAGTCCTTTGCCCTGAAGAAAACAGAATCGCCCTTTCCTGTAAGGGTTATATCTTCACTATTATATTCTGACCAAATCTCTCCGTCTCTTGAAACTTCGAATTTTGGTAGGCCTTCATCTGGAATGTCTGTTCTATTGTTCTCGTATTTAATGGTTGTGCTTCCGTTAGTCTCGCATACGAAGCGGAAACGGTCGTCGTCTTCTGGTTCTGGTTCAGGATTATCCAAAGCGAAGTGTGCGATCAGGCAAACGTGACCTGTCAAAGTGATAGTATAGTTTGCTTCGGTCGAAACAATCGTCTCTGGGTCTTCGCATGTTGTCCAACCTACGAATTTGTAACCTGGTGCAGGGCATGCTGAGAAGAGAACCTCATGTCCATGGAAATAGTGGTCCATAGGGATAGTGCCGAAGTGTACGCGACCATGGCATGGTACGTCTGGTGCTGCCCATACTTTGTAGTAGTTAGGAGCGAAGTTAGCGTAGAGCGAGAAGCTCTGTGTGCCAATCATTGAAATCTCAGGGTCGTTCTGGAAAATGTTAAGGTTCCAGTTTACGAAATGGTGACCCTCGTCAGGAACTGCTACGAAACGCAACTGGTCGCCTTCGTTGAAGATGTAAGGCGAAGTGGTTATAGCCTCTGCGCTTCCGCCAACATAGAGTTCAACGTGACCGTTGCCTACTGCATAGAATTTAGCGTTGCGTTGGTAACCTTTAGCGGTAAGGGTAATCTCCTTGGTCTGTGAACCGTTTGAGATTGTGAAAGTACAGCTCTGCTCGCCTGGCGTTGTAGGGGTGAAACGGACCTTGAACATGTTGTTGATGTCGTTGGTGTTCTCGAAATACTTCTTCTGGAACAAACCTAAGCATGCGTTTGTACCGCAGCGTTTTTCCATGTTCAACTCGCCACGTACAACCTCGAAGTCATTGTTGTCGCCTGTCTTGGTGATGGTGATGGTCTGGTTGCCTTCCTCAGTAAAGAATGTGTTGAGACGTACATAGAAGATGCCGTCTTTGCCCATCTCTACAGAGTCGCACATCACTTGGTCGCGTGCGTCAAGGTGTTTAGGCATTGGCACCCACAACTTGACGAATTTAAGTTTGGTGTTGCCATTCTGACGATAGAGGAAATCAAAATAGCTGGTCTCCTGCCTAACCTCGAAGGTAGCGGTTGGTGACCAGTCATGTTTCTTCCATCTGTGGGTGAAACCTGTCAAAGGATTTCCGTTAGCGTCCTTAGCGGTCAGGGTAAGCTCATACTCGTGGATAGGTGTCCAAAGTGGGCTCTCGCAACGGGTTTTGAAGAATGCGGTCATAACCTCGCCCTCGGCAATGTTCTGTGGCATTGTGATACGGTAAGGGTTACCGGCAGGAAGAACCCCGAGGAAACTCTCGGTGATGTCGATGATACTGTAAGTCCCGTTGTTAGGGTCGCAGTACCAATTCACATGTGAAGCGTTGCCCTTCATCACAAAGAGCAATGACAGCAAGCACACTAAGCTCGCTTTTTTCAAAATTGCTTTCAACATAGTTAATGAATTTAAAACAGTTAATAATATAATATGTAATCTCGCCGATTAAGTACTTTTTATCGAGTGCAAAATTACATATTTTTCTTCATATGCGCAAGAATTTTCCCATTTATTTTCTGAATAATTGTTGTCAGTTGATATTCAATGTTTATTCGTGACATTTTCCGTAATAATTTCGTAAATTGTCACATCAATGTATCTGTTTTGGGTACTGAGACGCGCATTTGTTCGACTGAAATGTCGTGTTCCCACCCCTTGTTTCCGTTATTTGACAAAAGAAACCTTCTGAAGTTTAATGGCCGTTTATTAGGCGAAAGGTATATGGACAAAATAATTTGGCTCTACCCTTTGTCGTGTCAAAAAAAATCCGTACCTTTGCAAATCCTAACTGACATTTTCCTTGTCATAAAACTAACCAAAATGTATTCGATAATTTGCCATGTCGCTGACGTGCTGAACCGCAGGTTCAGGGATGCCGAAATCACCGTTGATAACGGTAAGATTGCCTCAATCAATGATTGCGAGGTGCCTAAAAACGTTCCGTATGTTCTCCCCGGGTTTATTGATTCGCATGTCCACATTGAGTCAACACTGCTTACCCCTAAGAATTACGCCCGCCTCGCTGTCCGCCAAGGAACAGTCGCAGCCGTTTGTGACCCTCACGAGATTGCCAATGTGCTTGGTAAGGAGGGTATTGAGTTTATGCTGCGTTCTGCCGCAAAGACAAGGTTCAAGTTCGCTTTCGGTGTTCCTTCGTGTGTTCCTTCCACACCTTTCGAGACTGCCGGCGCAACCTTGACAGCCGAGGATGTTGATGGGTTGCTGGCTACTGGCAAGTTCTATGGCTTGGCTGAGATGATGAATTTCCCAGGCGTGCTGATGGACGACCCTTCGGTGAAGAGCAAAATAAATTCCGCTTTGGAAAGAGGCCTTAGGGTTGACGGCCATGCCCCTGGGTTGAACTCGGAAGACTCAAGGAAATATGTGGCGGCAGGAATAACAACCGACCATGAGATGTTCGCATTAGACGCAGCACAAGAGAGGGTGGATTTGGGGCAGAAGATACAAATACGTGAGGGAAGCGCTGCTTGCAACCTTGAGGCTCTTTGGAGTCTTCTTTGCAACGACCGCAACCGCGGGAAACTGATGTTCTGTACTGACGACAAGTATCCTGACGAGCTTTTGGAGGGCTACATCAACGAATTGGTGGCAAGGTCTATAGCCCATGGTGCTGACCTTTGGAATGTCCTTGAGGCTGCATGTGTCAATCCTGTCGCCCATTACGGACTGAATGTAGGGTTGCTCCGCGAAGGCGATGACGCTGACTTCATTTTGGTGGATAACCTCACTGATTTCACTGTCCTTAAGACCTTTATCAATGGCGTTTGCGTTTTTGGTGGGGATGACGACGTGGTGACTAATGACGAGAACGAGGAGGAGAAGAACAAATTCCACGAACGCAGGGTGTCGGTTGATGAATTGCAGGTGCCTTGTCGTGAGGGGAAAATGAAGGTTATTGAGGCAAGCGAGGGTGAGCTTTACACTGGTCTGTCGCTCGTCGAGGCAAAACGAGGCGTTGACGGCATGGTGATGACCGACGTTGACAATGACATCCTGAAAATCGTCGTCGTCAACAGGTACGAGACAGCGAAGCCAGCGGTGGCTTTCATCAGGGGATTTGGGCTGAAACGGGGTGCGATAGCCTCAACGATAGGTCATGACAGCCACAACCTTATAGCAATCGGTTGCACTGACCAAGAGATACTTACAGCCATAATGACCCTTGAGAAATCGCATGGCGGTTTGTGCATTGTCGATGGTGAAGAGGTCAACACGTTGCCTTTGACCGTGGCGGGACTTATGTCACCTGAAAGTGGTGAGGTGGTTGGACGTAAGCACCAGGAACTGAAGCAAAAGGCGGCAGAGATTGGTTGCAAGTTCAATGCGCCTTTTATGACGCTGGCATTTATGGCGTTGCCTGTAATCCCTGAACTCAAGTTAACCGACAAGGGGTTGTTTGACGTCAACAAGTTCGGGTTCACTGAGCTGTTTGTCTAAGTGATAAGGCTGCATATACCCCCAAGTTTTTAGGTGAAATTATTGAAATTATTGAAATCGGGATGATTTTTATGGTACGGTAGGGCTTGCTCTTTTCTTGCTCTTTTGCCTTGTGACCGGTTTATTGCGTTTCCTTTTCTTTTGGAAATGGCGCACGGAAATTGCAGCCTTCGCGCCACCTTGAACATCCAAATTGTGTGTTGCCCCTGATGATTATGCCTTTGCCGCATAGTGGGCAAGCTTGCCCTTCGACTATCTGGGGCTTGCGTTGGCGGCTGACGGCTTTTTTGCGCAACTCCTTGGCCAGTGGGGTGGTGGCGACAATCGTCATTCCGGAAGTGTCGTTGCGTACGTTGTTTACGACCGATGTCGCCATCTGTTTGAGTTCGCCTATGAACTGTGCGGCGGAATATTCACCACGTTCGATGAGCCGTAGTTTGTGTTCCCACTGACCTGTCAGTTCAGGCGACTTTATCTGCGGGTCACGTATAGTGTCTATCAGTTGGCACCCCGTTTGTGTGGCCAGTAGCGACTTTCGCTCCTTAACCACATAACTGCGTTTCAGGAGCGTCTCTATGATTGCCGCGCGTGTTGAAGGACGGCCAATGCCGTTTTCCTTCATCGCCTCACGAATCTCCTCGTTTTCGGCACTTTTCCCCGCTGTCTCCATTGCCCGTAGAAGTGTTGCCTCAGTGAAATACTTTGGAGGGTTGGTCTGTTTTTGGACTGTCTTTGGCTCATGGAGACCCGACTCGCCTTTCACGAAAACAGGCAAAGTCTGCTCGGGTTCTTCCTGCTGGATGACACCTGTAGGAACCTCTTTTTGCGCTTCACGTTCACGCTCCTCCTTTGTCTCAACCTTGAAAAGCACCCTCCAACCAGGTTTGACGATAACTTTGCCCGTCACTTTGAACTCCAGTGGCTTGCCGTTGGCTGGGACCTCGGCGAGTACGGTTGTAGTGGCAACAAGGCAATCGTCCATGAAATTGGCGGCAAAATGGCGCACGATGAGGTTGAAGACGCGGTGTTCGTCTCGTGTGAGCGATGCGTTGACCATACCTGTAGGAATGATGGCGTGGTGGTCAGTAACCTTGCTGTTGTCGAATATTTTCTTGCTCTTGGGCAGTTTCGTGCCTGTAAGTGCTGAGAGTTCAGGTCTAAGTGGCTCTTCTACGATGTAGGCTGTCGAGAGGTTCTTGATAATAGGCCCAATTTTGGGGTACATGTCGTCGGGGAGGTAGGTGGTGTCAACGCGTGGGTAGGTCGCCACTTTCTTTTCGTAGAGCGATTGTATGATTTTGAGTGTCTGGTCGGCGGAAAAGGAGAATTTCTTGTTGCACTCCACCTGAAGTGAGGTGAGGTCGAAGAGACGTGGAGCTTGTTCCTTGCCTTTTTTCTCGGTGACGTTGGTAATAGTCAGCGGGTTTTGACGTATAACTTCGACAAGTGCGTTTGCTTCGTCAGGGTTTTTGAATTTGCCTTTGGTGCATGAGAAAGTGGTGTCGCGATAAACGGTTTTCAACTCCCAATAGAACTCAGGCTTGAAATTCTGTATCTCGCGGCAACGTTCCACAATCATGTTGAGGGTCGGTGTCTGCACACGGCCTATTGACAAAACCTGACCCTTGCCACGGCTGTAACGTATGGTGTAGGAGCGTGTGGCGTTCATGCCAAGAAGCCAATCGCCGATGGCACGTGACATTCCTGCCTGATAAAGAAGGTCGTAATCAGAGGCAGGGTGAAGAGTGTTGAAACCCTCGCGGATTGCTTCTTCGGTCAATGAGGAAATCCACAGGCGAGAGACCTTCACGCGGCAACCCGCCATCTGCATCACCCAACGTTGGATAAGCTCTCCCTCCTGCCCGGCATCACCGCAGTTTATAACCTCGTCAACCTTGGCCATAAGTTGCTCGATGACACGAAACTGTGCCTCAACGCCTTTGTCGTTTATGAGTTTTATGCCAAAGGGTTGGGGAAGAATCGGAAGAGCATCCATCCGCCATGATTTCAGTACTGGGTTGTAGTCGTGAGGCTCCTTGAGGGTGCAGAGGTGGCCAAAAGTCCAAGAGACATAGTAGTTAGCACCTTGGAGATACCCTTTGTGTAGCTCCTTGCAACCAAGGATTGTGGCGATTTCCTTAGCGACGGATGGTTTTTCGGCGATGCAGAGTTTCATGTGTGGTTCTATAGCAGGGCTAATTTTTTCTAGTTCTACTAGTTTTTCTAAGGATAAAAAAGGCGTCTCTCAGACGCCTTTTTTATGTGGTTAGATGATATTATTTGCGTGAAGGAAGTTGCTTGAAGAAGTCGTTACCCTTGTCGTCAACGAGTATGAATGCAGGGAAATCGACTACGTCAATCTTCCAGATAGCCTCCATGCCAAGTTCTGGATACTCAACGCACTCAATGCTCTTGATGTTGTTCTGAGCGAGGATTGCGGCAGGACCACCGATTGAGCCAAGGTAGAAACCACCGTGTTTCTTGCAAGCGTCGGTGACAGCCTGCGAGCGATTACCTTTGGCAAGCATTATGCGTGAACCGCCATTCTCCTGGAACTCATCAACGTAAGGATCCATACGTCCGGCTGTCGTTGGTCCCATAGAACCACAAGCCATACCAGCAGGAGTCTTGGCAGGACCTGCATAGTAGATTGGGTGGTTCTTCATATACTCAGGCATACCCTCGCCTGCGTCAAGGCGTGCTTTCAGTTTTGCGTGTGCGATGTCACGGCCGACAATGATTGTGCCATTCAAAGAGAGTCGTGTGCCTATAGGGTATTTGGTGAGAATCTTGCAGACATCGTCCATTGACTGGTTGAGGTCTATTTTCACAGCGTCACCTTCGCCGGCGTTGCGGAGTTCGGCAGGGATGAGTTCGTATGGTTTGTCGTCCATCTTCTCAATCCAGATACCGTCCTTATTGATTTTCGCCTTGATATTACGGTCGGCGGAGCAGGATACTCCAAGACCTATAGGGCATGAGGCACCGTGGCGTGGAAGACGGATTATGCGTATGTCGTGCGCCATATACTTGCCGCCAAACTGTGCGCCAAGACCTATTTTGTAGCACTCCTCAAGAATCTGCTTCTCCAGTTCAACGTCGCGGAAAGCACGGCCGTACTCGTTACCTGTGGTAGGAAGAGAGTCGTAGTAGTGTGTAGAGGCGAGTTTGACTGTGAGGAGGTTCTTCTCTGCTGACGTGCCGCCGATTACGATGGCGATATGGTAAGGAGGGCAGGCGGCAGTACCGAGGGTCTTGATTTTCTCGACAAGGAAAGGAACGAGCGTGCCAGGGTTTTGAATGCGTGCCTTAGTCTCTTGATAAAGATAAGACTTATTGGCAGAGCCACCGCCTTTAGTGACGCAGAGGAAACGGTACTCCATACCCTCGGCAGCCTCGATGTCAATCTGTGCAGGGAGGTTGCACTTGGTGTTAACCTCGTCGTACATATTGAGAGGGGCGTTCTGTGAGTAACGGAGGTTTTCCTGGGTGTAAGTGTTATAGACACCTTCGGAAAGTGCGTCCTCGTCGCAGAAGCCAGTCCAAACCTGCTGACCCTTCTCGCCGTGGATAATTGCCGTGCCAGTATCCTGACAGAGAGGCAATTTACCCTTACATGCCACCTCGGCGTTACGTAGGAAAGTGAGGGCTACATACTTATCGTTATCGCTTGCCTCGGGGTCTGAGAGGATTTTTGCGACTTGAAGGTTGTGTTCGCGACGGAGGAGGAAAGAGACGTCACGGAAAGCGGTTTGTGCGAGAAGACGAAGGCCCTCGCGGTCAACTTTGAGGATTGGTTTACCCTCAAATTCTGAAACGGAGACATGCTCCTTGGTGAGGAGGTAGTACTCCGTAGTGTCCTTGCCTAATTGAAACATAGGCTCATAGTGGAATTCTGCCATATTGCTTAGTGTTTTTGTATTTTCTGAGACGTATATACAATTGAGACTGCAAAGGTAGTGATTTTTTTTCATACCGCAAAACGTTTCTGCGTTTTTTAGTCCACAAATTTAGTCCATACATTCTTTCCCGAAATTACCCACCCGAAACTTTATACAGCCCAAAAAACATTACCTATATCAAAAAAACTCCTTACCTATGCACTACGGAGTAGCTACGGACAGTGAATATGATTATCAACGATTTACGACCACAAATTTACGACCCACTAAAGCCCGTAAAAAGGCACGGCTGTGTGGCTTCATTTGGCATGCTAATATTAGCGTGAATTTATGTTGGGAAAATTTGGATAAGTCAGAAAAAAGTCGTAACTTTGTGCGCTTATTTTATAGTTATGAAAAAGAGACATAAAACGCTTTTGTGGGTATTCGGCGCATTGTTTGTGTTGATAGTTGCTATTGCGCTTAGTATCAATATGATAATACGGCATATAGTATGCAGTAAGGTGGATCAGGCCATCGAAAAGACAGATACCGTCCTGATAGGTTACGGCGATTTGGACGTTGATGTTCTGACGGGTAGAATGTGGATTAAGGACGTTGTATTCCAGACGGATAAGTTGCCAGAAGACTCATTCAGGGCATTCTCGCGAATGGAGATTAATAGGGTCGAATTGGAGGGCGTGAGCTACAAATCGCTGTTGTATAACCGAGAGGTGGATTTGTCGGGAATATTGATAGATGGCGTGACTTACGATGGTATTTTGGACACAAAAGCCATGGCGGCACACGAGACGGCGGATGCTATCACCGAAGACCAGAAACGGAAATTCAGGGCATTCCTGAAAGAAGCGCAAAAACACCTGAAACGAGTGACGCTGAGAAGGTTGGCGGTGAAAGACGTGAAGGTTGATATGAAAGCATTGGAGACAGGTTTGGACATACGTGTGAGGAAGATGGGCACTGAACTATTTGACCTTGGCTACAACCTGAGAGACAGTATCCCTTTTCATCTGAACAATGTGAAATTCCATGTGTCCCTCAACGACATCAATGTCAGAATGCCTGATTCACTGATGAATATAAGCTCGTCAGCCATATATACCATACCGACGATAAGGGGCTTTGTGGTGGCCGACGTAAAGTTTGCGACTGACACGGTGCGTCGTGAAGACAGGAATTACCATGAGGTGAGTATAGACACTGTCAGGTTGGAGCATATAGGCTTGCCAGATACGAACAAAAAGAAGAGCCTAATAGTTGACAAACTGAGGATTGTGGGGTGTGACTATTATGGATGCATAGGTGAAAAAGAGAAAAAGAAGAAAAACATCGAGGAGGTTGATTTCAACAAATTAGGGTTCGAGACTAAAGAGGCGCAGGTGATAGCGATGATGCAGGAGAAACAGAATGCCATGATGGACAGACAGAAAAAAGAGACGTTGGAGATGTTGCAATTGTGGTTCAACGAGATAGTGTTGGAACACCTTAGCATTGAGGACGTTGACGTACACCTGAAATCATACGTGAACCAAATGGACTTGAGGGTGAACGACATCAACTTGGCATTCAACAACTTGGGATATAGCTTGATAGACACCATACCGTACCACTTCGACAGGAACGTATATGCCATAAGCATCGGTAAAACGGATATGACTATGCCTGACGGTCTGGTGAAAATGAACTGCAACGGGTTCTGGCACAAAAACTGCGGACCAATCTGCCTTGGTAAGACAAGGGTGTATAACACCGTGAACAAATGGCAATTGTCACATATCAAAGGCGACGTTTCGTCAACGTGGATAGACATAACGCTCGACACTTTCTTCACAACAAGGTTCAGTCCCTTTGAAACCTTATACAAAGGCAAGGTCAATATGGAGTGTATGACTGCTATTGTTGGGGACATGTATATGTTCACAGACAACCGTAACCTGACAATCAAAGAATTGAACTTGCCATCGAAAAAGGCGTTGATGGAGATAAAGAACCTGTTGAGAATTGGTGCGATAAGGGTGGGGGTTAGAAATCTGAAGGCTGACATAATGGGACCTTACGCCAACCCTGGGCTGTTGACGATGAGGGATGCGATGGTGACACTGAGAGACACGACATTCCAAGAGATACATGCCGATAAATTCCACATGAAATTCCCTGATTCGGATATGAACATGGATATTGAGGAAATCCATACAAGTAAGAAAATAAAGGGATTGGCAGTAAAGAACGTCTCGTTCCGCACAGACGAAGACTACATAAAGGGAGAAACGTTCCACAGCGTAGATATAGACTCGATACTGATAGAAGGCGTGTTGCTGCCAGACTTCAAAAACAAAGCCGACATCGCGGCATCGTGCCTGAGAATAGTGCATCCTGTCTATAAGGCGTACGTTGACGAAAAGCCGAGTACAAATGTGAAGCATGGGAAAGTGGTCGAGAACGAGGAGCCAGGTTCGTCATACAGCGAAGATGTCATAGCGAGAAAAAAGAAAGCCTTCAAAAAAGCGCAGATGGAGAATATGCTGGGAGTGTTGCAAGAGTGGTTGGACAATGCGAAACTTGAGAAAATCAAGATTGACGACGCAGAGGTTGACTTACACTCTATACGCTCGGGATTCTCGCTGAAAACCAAAGACCTGGCGTTGCACATGAGCGGAATGAAATTCAACCTCAACACCTTCCGCCCAATTAGCATCAATGATAGCACAGAGAGATACGACCCTATAAAAAACAGTATCAAACTGTTGGGAAACAATGCTATAACATACCTTGCATTGAACAAACTACATGCGACGCTGCCAGACTCGTCTATGTACCTTAACGTAAATAAAGTGACTACCGACAACAGTACAAAGAGTTTGATAATCACTGGAGTGGAGTATGCGACGGACACAGTAATCCCAGACGGTGAGCAGTACCACGACGTTGATATTGACTCGATAAGATTCGATGGAATAATATTGCCAGACCTCAATGAGCAGAAAGAGGCGTCATTATCCAACCTGAGAATCATAAACGCCTGCTACTATGGGCAGATAGATGAGAAAAAGAAGAAGAAAAAAGAGAAGATAAACGGTGTGGAAGTTGATGAGGTGGACGAAGGAATATCGGACGAGCAGAGGCGCAAAAACCTAAAGCACGAAAGGGCGAGGAAATTAGTGAATCATTGGTTTGACGGGGCTTCGTTGGACAAAATATCAATAGAGAACGCAAGTGCGAAAGTCGTGTCGATTTCCAGCCACCTTGACCTTGACGCAAAAGGTATCAACTTGGAACTTAATGATTTGTCGTACGATTTGGAGAACGTCAAAGGGGTGAAATACAATGACTCCATATATTACTTTGGCGTTGGGCATGCCGACATCCTGTTGCCTGACAGTTCAATGATTATGGAGATAAATAACCTGGGCAACGCAAACTGCGGGCCATTGACTTTGGGGCGGACGAGAATGTGGAACACGGTTGACAAATGGGAGATTGCACACACGAAAGGCGACGTTCCTACGACTTGGATGAAAATGGTTATTGACACTGTCCACACATCTGGTATCGACCCATTTAGGATAGTGAACACCTCGGGGAAAGTGAGGTTGGATTCGCTGACGGCTGTGATAGATACGATGTACATCTTCCGTGACATACGCTACGCACCAAAGAAACCATATAGGATGTTGCACAAACCGATTTTGGAAGCTCCGGCAAAAGTGGCGGATATGTTTTCGCTGAACGTTGCTGACGCCACAATCAACGATATGCAGATAATCCTGCCAAAAACTGACAGTTGCGTGATGAAAATGGAGATGCAGGACATCCATGGACTTGTGTATGACGTAAACACTAAACCCGGTAACACGATAATCGTCGAAGGAGACGCACGTTGGGGCGGTGGCGTGGCGCACATAGATCTGACGATACCTTTGAAAGCAAATTGCCCATGGGACTTGTCGATGGTGGGGCGTGACATAGACATGAGTTGTTTGAACGACTTGACGTACCCTATTGCTGCACTGAAGATTGGTGGGAAAATAGACGAACTTAAGACGGTCATCAGTGGCGACTCGGCAAACGCTTTAGGTTACTTGTCATTGGCTTACAGTGGTTTGGATCTGAGATTCCTCAAGGGGTCGCCAACACCAATTCCGTTCATAAGGAACCACACTCGCTTACTGACATCTCTCGGACGGGCATTCGTGGCAAAGAAAAACCCACGGCATCAAGGAAGGTTGCCGTTGGCTTACGAGGCTAAGTGGAAAAACGATGTGTGGAAACCTTCAGCACTCTTTATGATTGGCCCTGTAATCCAAGGAACGATTGAGACGATGTTGCCAGGACTGTTTGTCCACAAGAGGGTTAAGCAAGACAAACTTATTGTTAAACGTAGATTTAAGAACTGATATGGATGAAATAGTACTGAACGCTCACAACAAGGCTGAATACCCTCCGATGCATACAGCCGAACACTTGCTTAACCAAACGATGGTGAGGATGTTCGGTTGCCCAAGATCGAAAAACGCACACATAGAACGAAAGAAAAGCAAGGCGGACTACCTACTGGCTGAGTCGCCGACAGAAGAGCAGGTGCGTGAGATTGAGAGAAGGGTCAACGAGCAGATAGAGCGTGGTTTGGACGTGCGTATAAGTTATATGAGTAAGGAGGAGGCAGCGGAGTTGGTGGATTTGTCGAAACTGCCAGAAGGTGCGTCTGAGACGTTGAGAATAGTGAGCATAGGTGACTATGACAATTGCGCTTGCGCAGGAACTCATGTGGCTAATACGAGGGAAATCGGTCGTTTCGTTATTATGACCCATGACTATGCGGATGGGAGATGGAGGATGAGGTTTAGGCTTGAGGGGACGACATGGAACGAAGAATCACCAATAGCAAAATAGAGATATGAAAAAGATTTTATTGTTTTTTGCCACAGTATGCGTGTTGCTGGTGGCTGTGTCATGCGAAAATGATGCAAAATATACCATAAAAGGCTCAGCCAGCGGGTATCCTGACGGGACGAAAGTATATTTGCAAATGCGTGACAAACCAGATTGGGTTAACGTCGATTCAACGACGATAGTCAAAGGAAGGTTCCTGATGGTAGGGCAAGTAGCCCCTGGGTTCCTGGGGTACATATCAATAGGCGAAGACAGGTCTATGGTGGTCGTTGAACCTGGCGAGATTAGGATTTCAATAGAAAACGGGCAGGGTTATCCACATGGAACAGAGTGCAACGAGCGGTTGACGGAGTTCTGCCATTCGATGGAAATCGTGGACGAAGAGATTGCGGACGTTATGGCAAGGATGGAGGCTGTTGACGTGGAGGACACTGCAACGAGGGTGAGGTTCATGGCCCGTTTGGAAGAGTTGGACGGAATGGGGTATAAACTGCTGGCGCAAGTAATTGAGAAGAACATTACCAACCCGTTGGGTGTCGGTATGTTATGCTTCTACAACTCGGCTTTCGCTGATGACGTTGATTTCCTCGTTTCACTCTCAAAACAGATACCAGAGGATTTCAAGCAACAGAGTTACGTGGCGAAAGTGCTTGACAATGTCAAAATAATCGAAAGCACATCGGCAGGCAAGCGGTTCGTTGACTTGAAAATGAAGACAAAGGAGGGTAATGTGGTCAGTCTTAAGTCTCTGGTCGAGAGTAATAAATATGTGTTGATAGATTTCTGGGCAAGTTGGTGCGCACCTTGCCGCCAATCTTTGCCTGGCATACGCCAACTTTACCTAAACTACAAGGATAAAGGGTTGTGCATTGTAGGTGTCTCGTTGGACGAGGACAAAAAAGCGTGGGAAACGGCACTCGGAAAGTTCGGAATGGAGTGGCTACAGGTTGGCGAGATGTTAGGTTGGGATTCAGAGCATGCGGCAAAATACGGGGTCAGGGCAATACCTGCCACTGTGCTTATTGACAGCACTGGAACTATTGTCGGAAGGAATCTTGAGAGTGGTGAAATAGCTAAGATATTGGATTCTTGTCCGTCACTTTCGGAAGGGGAATGACCAAAAACGACGGGTTGAATGTTGGCCGATTGGTACGCCTGACAAGGGCGGAGGATATTCCTTCTTGCCTTGCGCTTTACGACAAGGCGAGGAGGATTATGCGTTCTTCGGGGAATATGAACCAGTGGACAAACGGTTATCCCTCGGAGGAAATCCTGAGAGATGATGTTTCAAAAAGTAACAGTTACGTGATTGAGGAAGGGGGTGTGCTTGTGGCTACTTTCGCTTGTATCGTTGGTGAGGACCCTACTTACGCTGTTATTGAGGATGGCAGTTGGCTTGTGCCTGACGTGCCTTACGCTACGATTCATAGATTGGCGTCAACGCCTGATTCACATGGTATTGCTATGAGTACTTTTGATTTCGCTTCTTCACTTGCGCCTACGTTGCGTGTTGATACACATGCTGACAATTTCATAATGCAGCATGTGCTTCAGGGATATGGTTTTTCGAGGAGGGGGATAATCTATCTGGCGAATGGCGACCCGAGGATTGCTTACCAGTTTATCCAGTAATTATCTGATTGGGCGGTGGATGTAGTTGTGGATTGTTGCCTTAAAGCCCATTTCATCGTTGTCAGGATGCCAGATTTCGTATGGCATGAAGCGTTTTTTCTTTTTGTTATAATAGTTGTGCCTGTGGATAGGGATGGCGTAAGAAAGCCCGAAACTGGTGTATTCAGCCCTGAAACCGTTGGTGCGGACGATTAGCTGAAGGTAGAGGTTGTCGTAAAGGCGAACGGCGGCACCAATACGGAAGTAGTTCCAGGCGTGGCCGTTGCGCAGGTCGTATTTGTATAGGTATTCAAATGGTTTTTCTGGGTCGTAGATATATATTCCCCAATCAAGGATGAAGTGAAAGCGGTTGACGGTGAAACGGTTCGCCCACGAGACTCCTCCCCTCAGACGTTTGTCGATGTTGGTTGTGTCACCAGAAATTCGTTGCTCGTATTCCCCATCAAGACCTACGCCAGACGCCCAGCAGTTGGTGACTTTGCCGAGGATGTCGAAATGAATGCCGCCTTTGACCACACGCCAGTCGTCCTTCGCACCAGCATCGACGCCTAAATCCATTACGAAAGTGTAGGGTAGTGGTTTGGTGTATGGATGGTCGCTTTCGTTGGTTGATAGTACTCGGTAAGGCATGAAGCGGTGCATGTATCCGAAAGAGGCGTAGGGCTGGAGCATTGTGTTGTTGAGTGACGCCAAGCCGCAGTTGTTAGTTGCGTTGAAGCCAAGGTCGAACATTATCCAGTCGAAGCCCGTGACGTTTATCTGGAACTCCATGGTGTAGTTGCCGATGAAATTGAAGTATGAGCTGTTGGTTTCGTTTGTTTTTGTCATTCCAGCAACACCCGCACCAAGGCGCATGCTGTAGATGAAAAAGTCGGAGCGTGTCAAATCCCAGCGCACGTATGGGTAGAGGGCAAACATCTGCCCCATTTTGTCGTTGTTGCCAAGGTAGTTGTATTGCAGAGCGATTCCTATTATTGGTTTGCGCCAGTGTATTGGCCAGTCGGTTTTGTTGTCGGTGAAAAATTCGTATGAGAGTTCGACACCTACGGAGGGTGTGTGGGAAATCTTGCCGAAATCGGTGAGTGGGAGTATGTAACCGCCGAGGATTTTCGCACGTATCGCCTGGTCCATAGGGAGGTGTGTGTTCCTGTGGATTCGCGACGCCCTTTGTGCGGAGAGCGGGATGAGTATTGTGAGGAGCGTTATGGCGAGCAGTGTTTTCCTCATGGGTGGGGAGTTTAGCTTTTACGGTGCAAAGATACTGTTTTTTTTTGGTTTGGCGAAGGTTTGCGTTGTTTTTTTATCCACAAAAAACAAGAGCCAGTCACGTTGTGGCGACTGGCTCTTGTTTTTACCTATAGGGTGTGGAACCACACAATAAATTATTATTTGAGGTTCATTTCTGGCTCTATGACTTGGAGGATTTCCTTTTGTCCCTCGGCTATGCAAACTACGACTTTGAGGTCTGCGAGGACAGCGTCGATAGGTTTGACACCGAGTTTCTCAGGGATTACGTATGTGTAAGTCCTATCGAAAGAAGTGCCTACGATTGGAACGATTTCTTGTCCCCAAGTGCCTGTGATGCAGGTGCGGAGCATGTGCATGTGACGGTATTGGCCACCTTCGACAACCTGTTCAGGGTTGCCGCTGGCACCACCTTGTGGACCAATCACGTTGTCCTGAAGGACGAATACGTAGAGGGAGTTGGTTGCAAGTTCCTGAACGGTGGTGAAGAAGCCTTTCACTTTGACTGTGAGGGTGCGTGTTGCCTGCTCAATCTCGGCTGTTGCGGCGAGGTTTACTGGGGCATCCATTGCTATGATTTTCTTGCTGTTGCTCTTGAATGCACCGCGATTGAGGGCATACATTCCGCTGAAGGTGTGGCGGTTGATAGAGCCTGCAGGGAAGCCTTCGAGGTCTGTTGCTATGCGCAGGTATGCGTCGCCCTCGGTGGTTGTGTATGTGTTTGCTGCGTAGCCACCACAGTGGATGTTGATACCGAACACCTGGCCTGGATATTCTTTCATGATGTCGTTGACAATCTTGTGACCTTCTGGGCAGTAACCGCAGTTGATGCCGGTGTATTCCTCGATGACGGCGTTACGTTTGGTAACTTCGGTTGATACTTCGAGTTTTGTGTTGTCGTAAGTTACGATTGTCTGGGCGTTGTTTGCGCACTGGATAGTGTCAGCAGGAAGCACCGGATCGTCTATTGGATCGTCGTTGTTGCTGTTGCTCTTGCTGCTGCATGATGCTAAGAGTGCCATTGCAGCGATGGCGAATAAAAATTTTTTCATATTCTTAAATGTTATTGAGTTGTTGTGTTTTTTCAAAGCGCAAAGGTACGATTTTTTTTTCATTCCCGCAATAGTTCGAGGAAAAATTTTTTCACAGAGTGTTTTTTTGTTTTTCAGTCAATATTGTTGGATGGTGAAAAAAAGTGTGCGGATGGGGTGTTTCCCCGTCAATCTATCGTTAATCTATCGTTAATGTATCGTTAATGTATCGTTAATCTATCGTTAATGTATCGTTAATGTATCGTTAATGTATCGTTAATCTATCGTTGGGGGTACGTATTCGGTTTTATGAAATCAGTGGTGTGGGGAATTTATTTCGGGAAATGTTTGGCAGTGTTGCGGAAAATGCGTATATTTGCAGCCAGTTTGAGAGTGTTCTAAAAATTCAGACGTTCGGTTATGGAGAAAAACAGAAAGGAATGGCAGTTCGGTGAGCCGTTTTTGGCTAAGACAGAGTCACTTATGGACTTTGTGTATGACCCTTGGTTTAATGTGCAGGAGACGCCTGTTTTGTATCATTATTCGTCGGTCAAGGCTCTTTTCAGCGAGATCCTGATTCGTAAACCTGAGAATGACGATAAGGCGATTTCGCTTTTCGCCACGGATTCGCGTTATCTGAACGATGTGAGCGAGATTGAACTGGGTAAGAGGATGATGCGTGAGGTTTTCGAGAAGATGAAAATCAGTTCGTATAACAGAATCGTTGAGGAGGTTGGCGAGTTGGAGAGGATGAATATCATCTCGTTTTCGAAGGAGCATGACTCAATCCCAATGTGGTCAACGTATGGGAATAATGGCGACGGGATTGCACTTGGTTTTGACTCTGGGGTGCTGAAGGAGCATCTGAGGTTCATCTGCCCATGCCTTTATTCGCAGGAGGCGACGGAGGAGAGTTTGCGACGGCTGATGGATTATTATTTGGGTAAGAATCATTCGCAGGAGGAGATGAGGGAGATTATCCTACAAATTATGGTCGTGTGTACGATTATCTTAGGGCAAATCAAGAACTCGTATTATGAGTATGAGAAAGAGGTGCGTTACATCACGCTGCCTTTGCATAAGCCAGAGTTCAGACTGAAAAACAACCTTATAATCCCGTATGCGAGGGTGTTCCTGCCGAGGAGGGCGTTGCGCCGTGTGATAATAGGGCCGAACCTTGACCGTCAGCTGACGTTCTTGTCAATCCGTGATTATATTAGGTCGATAGGTTATAAGGATGTGGAAATCATACAGTCGGACGCACCGTTCCGTAATCTGTGAGATGTAGAAATTTTCTTTGGAAAAGGTTTGGATAAGTCAAAAAAAAGCCGTACCTTTGCACGATAATTGGAGAGGGTTTGCCGAGAGACGTGGCATACTCCGTCTTAATGTGGCGTAGTTAGTTGTGAAATAGACGATTATATTCTATAAATATATTACAAAATGGCAGGAAAAAAATTAAACCTGTTGGCTGATTTCCCAGCTGTTTCCACCGAGGAGTGGATGGCTAAAATCACAGCCGACCTGAAAGGTGTTCCATTCGAGAAGAAACTCGTGTGGAGAACCAACGAAGGATTCAACGTTAATCCTTTCTACCGCCAGGAGGATGTTGAGAACATCGCTGCTCTCAAATCCGCACCTGGCAAGTTCCCATTCGTTCGTGGAACTAAAGAGAATAACGAGTGGCGCGTTCGTCAGAACATCGCCGTTGAGTGCCCTAAGGCTGCTAACGAGAAGGCTCTCGACATCCTGAACAAGGGTGTTGACTCGCTCGGTTTCTGCATCACGAAGGAAGACCTCGACGCTGAGTTCATCGCTACTCTGCTGAACGGCATCTGCCCTGAGTGCGTTGAACTCAACTTCAACTGCTGCCCATGCTCGTGCGCTGCCCTGGTTGACCTCCTCGTTGCATATTTCAAGAAAAACAATGTCAATCTTGAGAAGGTTAACGGTTCAGTGAACTGCGACCCTATGATGAAGATGATTGTCAAGGGCCGTAAGCCATCGCGCGAGAAGATGTCTGAGCATATCGTCGCTGCTGTCAAGGCCGCAGAATGTATGCCTAACTTCCGCGTTGTAGGCGTTAACTCCGTAGCCCTGAACCATGCAGGTGCTTTCTGCGCTCAGGAGCTTGGTTATGCCCTCGCTTGGGGTGCCGAGTATATGACTATGATGACCGAGGCTGGCGTCAAGGCTGTTGACGCAGGACGTGCCATCAAGTTCAACATGGGTATCGGCGGTAACTACTTCATGGAAATAGCCAAGTTCCGTGCAGCTCGTATGTTGTGGGCTATGATCGTTAAGGCTTACGAGCCTGAGTGCGACTGCGCCTGCAAGATGAAGATTCACGCTGAGACTTCGAAGTTCAACAAGACTATCTTCGACGCTCACGTTAACCTGCTCCGTTCGGAGACTGAGGCTATGTCTGCCGCTATCGCAGGCGTTGACTCAATGACGGTTAACCCATTCGATGTGACATATAAGAAATCTGACGACTTCTCAGAGCGTATCGCACGCAACCAGCAGTTGCTGCTGAAGGAAGAGTCGCATTTCGACAAGGTGACTGACCCTGCAGGTGGCTCTTATTATATTGAGAACCTCACACAGTCAATCGCCGCCGAGGCATGGCGCCGTTTCATGGAAATCCAGGATAACGGTGGTATGTACGAGATGATTATGAACGGTAAGGTTGTCGAGGATATGAAGGCAACTCAGGCTAAACGCCTTGAGAATGTCTCCCGCCGCAAAGAGGTGCTGCTCGGTACCAACCAGTTCCCTAACTTCAACGAGATGGCTGCTGAGAAGATTGAGGCTGACGCCTGCGGCTGTAAGTGCTGCTGCCAGGAGGAGAAGGCTGAACTGGAGGCTCTGCCAATGGTACGTGCCGCACAGCAGTTCGAGGAACTCCGCCTTGAGACTGAGCGTTCGGGCAAACGTCCTAAGGCATTCATGCTCACCATCGGTAATCTGGCTATGCGTATCGCACGCGCTCAGTTCTCATGCAACTTCCTGGCTTGCGCAGGCTATCAGGTAATCGACAACCTCGGTTTTGAGACTGTCGAGGCTGGTGTCGAGGCTGCACGCAAGGCTGGTGCCGACATCATCGTCCTCTGCTCGTCTGACGATGAGTATGCCGAGTTCGCTCCTGCCGCTTGGAAGGCCATCGGCGCAGGTAAGGAAATCTTCATCGTGGCAGGTGCCCCTGCTTGTATGGACGACCTTAAGGCTCAGGGTATTGAGAACTTCATCAACGTCAAGAGCAACGTTCTTGAGACTTTGAAGGCATTTAACAAGAAACTTCTCTAATTTTCGAAAGTCAATATGAAACCAAATTTCAAAAACATAGACATTAAGTCGGTTGCACCTTCGAAAGTTGAGGGTTGCAATGGCGAGAACTGGCTCACCCCTGAGCAGATTCCCGTAAAACAGATTTATACTAAAGAGGATTTGGAAGGTATGGAGCATCTGAACTATGCTTCAGGTATCGCGCCATTCCTCCGTGGCCCATATTCGGGAATGTACCCAATGCGTCCTTGGACCATCCGTCAGTACGCAGGTTTCTCGACAGCTGCCGAGTCTAACGCATTCTACCGCCGTAACCTCGCTTCTGGTCAGAAGGGTCTTTCCGTGGCATTCGACCTCGCCACTCACCGTGGTTATGATGCCGACCATGCACGCGTCGTTGGTGACGTTGGTAAGGCTGGTGTATCCATCTGCTCGCTTGAGGATATGAAGGTGTTGTTCGGTGGTATTCCATTGAACAAGATGTCAGTGTCAATGACTATGAACGGTGCCGTTCTCCCTATCATGGCGTTCTACATCAACGCAGGTCTGGAGCAGGGTGCTAAACTGGAGGAGATGGCTGGTACAATCCAGAACGATATCCTCAAGGAGTTCATGGTGCGCAACACATATATCTACCCTCCTAAGTTCTCGATGAAGATTATCGCCGACATCTTTGAATATACATCAAAGAATATGCCTAAGTTCAACTCTATCTCTATCTCAGGTTACCACATGCAGGAAGCAGGTGCTACCGCTGATATTGAGATGGCTTACACTCTGGCTGACGGTTGGGAGTATCTCCGCGCAGGTGTCAACGCAGGTATGGATATTGACGCTTTCGCTCCACGTCTGTCGTTCTTCTGGGCTATCGGTACTAACCACTTCATGGAGATTGCCAAGATGCGTGCCGCACGTATGCTCTGGGCTAAGATTGTGAAGACCTTCAACCCTAAGAACCCTAAGTCTCTCGCTCTCCGTACTCACTGCCAGACTTCCGGTTGGTCACTCACTGAGCAGGATCCATTCAACAACGTTGGCCGTACTTGTATCGAGGCTATGGGTGCAGCTCTTGGTCACACTCAGTCTCTCCACACCAACGCCCTTGACGAGGCTATCGCTCTTCCAACTGACTTCTCTGCACGTATCGCACGTAACACTCAGATTTTCATTCAGGAGGAGACTCAGGTATGTAAGGAAATCGACCCATGGGCAGGTTCATTCTACATCGAATCCCTCACTCAGGAACTCGCTGAGAAGGCTTGGGAGCACATCATGGAGGTTGAGAAACTTGGCGGTATGGCTGCTGCCATCGAGACTGGTCTTCCTAAGATGCGTATCGAAGAGGCTGCCGCACGTACTCAGGCTCGTATCGACTCTGGCGCTCAGACCATCGTCGGTATCAACAAATATCGTCTTGACCACGAGGACCCTATCGACATCCTTGAGGTTGACAACACCGAGGTTCGCCGTGACCAGATTGCACGTCTCAATGACCTTAAGGCTCATCGTGACGAGAAGGCTGTCAAGGAGGCTTTGGCTAAGATTACTGCTTGCGTTAAGGACTTCAACGAGGGTCGCAAGTCTCAGGATAACCTCCTCGACCTTGCTGTCAAGGCTGCCGCTGTCCGCGCAACATTGGGTGAGATTTCAGACGCTTGCGAGTGCATCGTAGGCCGTTATAAAGCAACTATCAGAACTATTTCAGGCGTGTATTCAGCAGGAACAAAGAACGACGAGGACTTCCAGGAGGCTACTCGTCTCACAGCAGAGTTTGCTAAGAAAGAGGGTCGTCAGCCTCGTATCATGATTGCCAAGATGGGTCAGGATGGCCACGACCGTGGTGCTAAGGTTTGCGCTACAGGTTATGCAGACTGCGGTTTCGACGTTGATATGGGACCTCTGTTCCAGACCCCTGAAGAGGCTGCCCGTCAGGCTGTCGAGAACGATGTTAACGTACTCGGTGTCTCTTCGCTTGCCGCTGGTCACAAGACTCTTGTTCCACAGGTTATCGCTGAGCTCAAGAAACTCGGTCGTGAGGATATCATCGTAATCGCCGGTGGTGTAATCCCTGCTCAGGACTACGACTTCCTCTACAAGGCTGGTGTCGCTGCAATCTTTGGCCCTGGCACTCCAGTGGCTTGGGCTGCACGCAAGATGATGGAAATCCTTCTCGGATAATTACACATTATACTTATAAAAACACCGCTTGCGGCAGAAATGCCACAGGCGGTGTTTTATATAAACCCACCCCCAACTTTTTAGGTGAAATTATTGAAATTATTGAAATCGCATACCGTCCCGAGGCAAAACATATACCATAACGATCTTAGAAAACTGCATTCATTCCGACGAAAGGAACATCACATAATATATAGGCATATATGTAACATTGTCCTTGATGGTTACACTCCTGGCATTAGATAGTACCAACCCTTTTTTTATCCCGTATTCACTGTTCTTCAGAAGGTTGTTCAGGGCACTGTGAATCGTATAGTCCCTGCCTGATTTCACTTCGATAGGCAGCACTGACAGAGTGTTGTAGTCGTCAATCAGATAATCAACTTCTCCGTTCTGCTTGTTGTCGTAATAAAACAGTTTGTTTCCGTGCGCAACCAATTCCATAGCGACGAATGTTTCGTAAACAGCTCCAAGATTGATACTCCGTTCGTCTTTCAGAATAGCATTTGTGTTTTTGTAGTATAATTTCTCAGTCAGCAACCCGACATCGTTCAGGTAGAGTTTTGTCAGGCTTTTCCGTACTGATTCAATCAAGGGGAATTTAGGGTTTGAAATGGCATTTACCTGTAACGTTATGCCCGAAAAAACAAGATAGTCAAACTCGTCATTGTAGTCTGCCATTGTCTTTCCCCGTTTGCCATCTATATCCTGAACAACAACACGCTTTTTTTTGTTCCCCATCGCTGACGGGATATTTTCGTATATTCTCATAATCTTCAGTTTGTTCTGTATATCATATTGCGAGGCATCTTCGGCATAAAAGGTGTTGATGTCTCTTTGCAACTTGCGTAATTGTACCACATTGTAGTTCGTTAGGAAATTCTTTATCATATCCGGCAATCCGCCGGTTATGAGGTAATTACGCAAGTGGTTCAAAATCTGGTTATGGATTTTCTCGTCTATAGGCTCGTTTTTGCTGAAACAGTCGCGCATTTCGTCTATCACAAACGTGTTGACACCATTAGCCCAAAGAAATTCCTCAAAGTCCATTGGGTACATACGCTCAATCTCTATGCTGCCAATTGGGATGGAGATGCTTTTGCGGAGAGTGACACCAAGTGACGAGCCACTTGCTATATATGTGTACCTGTTTTCCTGAACAAGAAATTTGAGCATGGTGAGTAGATGTGGATATGCTTGGATTTCATCTAAGAATACCAAAGTGTCCTCTTTGCTTCCCAATTTGTCGCCTGCAATGATGCCCAACTGTGTGTAGAATGATTTTGTGTTGGTCGCTGTCTCAAAGTTGCGGTCACTGTTCAGGTCGTCCAGGAGGTTTATTTCGATGAAGTTTTTGAATATGCGTGAACCGACTTCTCTGATGATATACGACTTGCCAACCTGACGTGCTCCTTCTATTATCAGCACCTTATGTGGAGAACTCTTAATGAAATTCTCAATATGTGATTCAATCTTCCTTTTCATTGGCTTTATGCCTTGTTTTTTCGCCTGCAAAGGTACGACAAATATTCCATTTTACCAAGACTTTTGCCTGAAAAAATGACTTTTCCATATAATTTTATACTGAGGATTATGACTTTTCCATATATTTTTCCCCCGAAAAGTATGACTTTTCCATATAATTTTCTCCCGAAAAGTATGACATTTCCATATATTGCAATCTCCATGGTTTTGTATCCCTGCGGTTAATCCTGTGGCGGACTGTATGTTATGCGTACAAAAAGCTTCCCTTCTCGTTCACGGGGATTATTTCTATATGTTTTCAGGAGTTATCTCGGATTTTATTTGTACCTTTGCAACGAAATTCCCATGATATGAAACAAGAGAATATAACCCTTTTCAATGTGCATGTTGCCGGCAAAATGACTTCGCAGGATGCCGACGCATTGCAACCCCTGTTGCGCACTGCTAATGATGACGCTTTCGCTGTACTGATGAAACACAGAACCCCCAAAAGAACCTTCACCGGCTATCTGTGCTGGCTTTTCCTTTTTGTGTCAGCGGCATATTTATTGTTCGGTTCGTCGGATAACAATGTGCTGAACACCGCCGCATGGGGTGTGGCGGCTGTTTCTGTGCTTGAACTCATTCTCTTGCCTTCACTCAAAAAACGCAGATACAGCGATTATCGTTCAATCCTCGAGAAACATCAATAAGTTATGACCGAGGCGGCAAAATCTAAGGAGCAGCTACGTAGTTTCGTTGAGCGTTGGAAAGGCCGTGGCTACGAGAAAGGCGACAGTCAGGTCTTCTGGATTGAGTTGCTGCACGATGTCCTTGGCGTGGAACGCCCGACGGATATTATCTCGTTCGAGAGTCAGGTGCACCTGTCGCACACCTCGTTCATCGACGCTTACATTTCGTCAACCAAGGTGCTTATCGAGCAGAAAAGCATCGACAAGGACCTGCGCAAACCCATCCCACAAAGCGACGGCACGATGCTCACCCCTTTCCAGCAGGCTAAGCGTTATTCCTCAGAGCTTCCGTTGTCCAAACACCCTCGCTGGGTTGTGGCGTGCAATTTCCGCTCTTTCCTGATTTACGACATGGAGCAACCTCAGGGCGAGCCTTTCGAGGTGCTTTTAGAGAATCTTGAACGTGATGCGCACCTGCTCAGCTTCATGGTCTCTGACGAGCGGGAGAAACTGCGTCACGAGATGGAGGTCTCTATTGAGGCTGGCGCATTGGTCGGAAAGTTGTACGATGCCCTGCTGACGCAATATGGCGGCGAGGTGAACGATGCTGACCTTCACGCCCTTAACGTGCTGTGTGTGCGTCTGGTGTTTTGCCTTTATGCCGAGGATGCAGGGGTGTTCGGCAAATGCCAGTTTGCACACTACCTGATGGATTTCGCACCTGCGCAAATCCGTGTGGCGTTGCGTGACCTGTTCCTGGTGCTCGACACGCCTGTTGAACGGCGAGACCGCTTTCTTGAGCCAAAACTGAAGGCTTTCCCTTACGTCAACGGCTCGCTTTTCCGTGAGCAGGAAGGCGAGACGATACCGCCTTTCACCCGGGAGACTGCGGATTTGCTGATACAGGAGGCGTCTCTCGGCTTTGACTGGAGTCAGATCAGCCCAACGATTTTCGGTGCTGTCTTCGAGAGTACGCTCAACCCTGAGACACGCCGCTCTGGCGGTATGCACTACACATCAATCGAGAATATACACAAAGTCATTGACCCGCTGTTCCTGAATGGGTTATCGGACGAGATGTCGCAAATTTCGCTCTTGGCGAACGGCAAGAGCAAGCGCGACAGACTCGAGAAATTCCAACAGAAACTCGCATCGCTCAAATTCCTCGACCCTGCATGCGGCAGTGGAAACTTCCTCACCGAGACGTATGTCTCGTTGCGCAGGTTGGAGAACAAGGTGATTGAACAGCTGACGCACGGACAGATGCTTCTCGGCCTTGAAGAGGTCAACCCAATCAAAGTCAGCATCCACCAGTTCTACGGCATAGAGATAAACGACTTTGCGGTCACTGTGGCAAAAACTGCCCTCTGGATAGCCGAGGCACAGATGATGGCAGAAACCGAGAAAATCATCAGGTTCAACGACGACTACCTGCCGCTGAAGACATACAACAACATCGCCGAAGGAAATGCCCTGAGGATTGATTGGAATGAGGTTTGCCCTGCCGAGGAACTTGATTACATTATTGGTAATCCGCCGTTTGTGGGGTATTCTTTGCAGTCAAAGCAGCAAAAAGAAGATATTCTTTCGATATATGTTGACGAAAAAGACAAGCCATACAAAACGGCAGGAAAGATTGATTATGTTGCAGGATGGTATTACAAGGCAGCAAAAATGATGCAAAATACAAACATTCGTGCAGCACTTGTTTCTACAAACTCGATAACACAAGGTGAACAGGTGGCATCTGTTTGGAAACCTCTGTATGACTTGTTTGGAATACATATTGATTTTGCTTGGAGAACTTTCAGATGGGATAGTGAAAGCACTCTCAAAGCACATGTGCATTGTGTGATAGTTGGTTTTTCTCATAAAGAAAATAAGGAACTAAGGTTATTGTTTAATGAAGATGCTTCTAAAATTAAATGTGTGAATATAAATCCTTATTTGATAAATGCAGTAAATGCTTTCATTGATAGCCGAGGCTTTACAATCTGTGATGTTCCTAAAATGACGACAGGAAACAGACCCGCTGATGGCGGACATCTTATCATTGAAGCAGATGAATATGACGATTTTATCAAAAAAGAACCTAATGCTGTACCATTTATTAAGAGACTAACTGGCTCTGATGAATATATCAATAACAAGAAAAGATATTGCCTTTGGTTGAAAGAAGTTTCTCCCGCACAATTAAGAAGTATGCCTTATGTAATGGAAAGAATAAAATTGTGCGCTGAAGATAGATTGGCATCTCCTGATGCAGGAAGAAGGAAGCTCGCTAATACTCCACATCTTTTTAGAGAAACAAATAATCCGAATGCTTATATTATTGTTCCTCGTGTGTCATCTGAACAAAGAAAATATATACCAATAGGTTTTTTGGATAGCTCAATTATTCCTACTGACTCGGCTGTAATAATTACAGATTCAACAATATACCACTTTGGCATTTTGACCAGTAGCACCCACATGTCATGGATGAGGGCAGTTTGCGGCAGATTAAAGAGCGACTACAGATACAGCAAAGACATAGTCTATAACAACTTCCCATGGCCAACGCCAACAGATACCCAGAAAGAAAAAATCGAAAAGACAGCACAGGCAATCCTTGACGCACGTGCGCTCTATCCTGACTCCTCCCTTGCCGACCTCTACGACGACCTGACAATGCCCGTGGAACTCCGCCGTGCTCACCAAGCCAACGACCGTGCAGTGATGGAGGCATACGCCTTTGCCCACACAATGACCGAAAGCGACATCGTCGCCCGCCTCCTCGAAATGTATGAACAATTGACAATTGGTAATTGACAATTGACTTGCTATAACCATTTGAAAAATATCAGTTCTCATGGGACATGTGGTTAATCAATAAATTTTTTTGTGCTTTTTCAAAAATATGGTATGCGGTTTGAGAAATTATTTGTAATTTTGCACACCAAAACAATGGAGATTTAATTATGAAAGACACTTTTGCAAAAAGATTGGTTAATGCACGTAGAATCAGATGTTTGTCGCAACGAGAACTTTGCTCTTTACTTGCGGGTAAGGTGTCGTCTTCTGCAATAGAGAAGTACGAAAAAGGGTTGATGATGCCATCGAGCGACGTGCTGATCCTGATTTCGAAGGCACTCGGATTCAAAATGGATTACTTTTTCCGTCCGTTTGCAGTCGCGATAGATATCAACAATTTCGAGTTCAGAAAACAGAGCTCATTGGGCATAAAAAAAGTGGAGAGCATCAAATGTCTGGTGGCAAGTGAGATTGAGAAATATCTGGAGATTGAGAATATCCTCGGCATTTCTAAGCTTTTCACACTGAACTACGGGAATATGCTTGTGGAAACAGAAGATGATGCGATGCAAATGGCGAAAAGGCTAAGACAAGATTTGAACATAGGCACGGACGGCATCACTTCGGCTATCGAGTTGTTGGAATGTAACGGTGTGAAAATAATAGAGGTGGATGCTGATGTGAAATTCTCGGGTGCCTGCAATATGGCTGGGTCGATACCTGTGATTGTAATCAACAAGAGTATGCAGGCAGAGAGAAAACGAATGACCATATTTCATGAACTTGGTCATCTGCTGATGAAGTTTGCAAAAGGTGTTGACGAAGAGAGACTGTGCACTGTTTTTGCAAGCGAGGTGTTAATACCAAGCGAGAAGTTTCGGGGCATCATCGGTGAGGCGAGACACGATATCTCGTTGGTGGAACTGCAGACTATAGACCGTGAATATGGCATCAGCGTGGATGCACTTATGGCAAAAGCTGCACAACTGAACGTGATAACAACTAAGCGATATCAGTCATATTTCAAGAAAAAAAACGCCTTGCCTCAGTTTAAGAGGGTTGTCGAAATGAGTCTGGCAGGCGATGAAAGAACAACTCGCTTCGAGCGACTGGTATATAGAGCATTGGCAAGTGAACTGATATCAACTTCGAAGGCTGCCTCGCTGCTGGAATGTCCTTTGGAAACTGTCCGTGAGAATCTTAACCTGATGTGATAATACGTATGGAAATTGTTGTAAATGACACAAACATACTGATTGACTTATACGAAAGTGGTTTGCTGAAATATTGCGATGCAGTGAAACTGGAATTCCATACCTTAGATATGATAGTGGAAGAAGTGGAAGAAGTGAACCAAAGAACTGCCGTTGATGAATTGGTGGAGAGGGGAGTGCTGAAGGTGAAGTCGCTTTCAGGAGAGCAGATGACAACTTTGATGCAGAAGATTGATGAAAATGACGGAAAATGTAATTTATCGCCTGAGGACATCTCAGTGATGATTTATGCCAAGGAGAACGGATACAGGCTTTTGACTGGTGATAAGACATTGAGAAAGGCAGCGATGCTTGAAAACGTGACTGTCTCTGGAATATTGTTTCTGACAAACAAGATGATTGATGATAATGTCATTTCTGGCCCAGAAATGGCTGATGCATTGGAACGTATGATTGGAACGAACAAGCGACTGCCGTTAAAACAAATTAGAGAAAAAATTGATGAATTGAGGAGCTAAAATAAAGACACTGCCGTGCTCACCAAGCCAACGACCGTGCAGTGATGGAGGCATACGCCTTTGCCCCCACTATGACCGAAAGCGACCATAAAGGCAATCAAGACAGCCATTCTTCAAGGTCAATATGAAGCAGCCAAAGACGTTAACCGTGTTCAGTTGGCCGTGTATTTCTCTATCGGAAAATATATATCAGAACATTCCCGAAACAATGTATGGGGCAGTCATGCTCTGGAAATAATCAGCGAGCAATTGCGTAAGGAATTGCCAGGATTGAGAGGCTTCTCAGAGACGCAATTAAAGGATATGAGAAGGTTCTATGATGCTTGGATTATGCTTGACTCAAATTCGGCGGTCACAACCGCCGAATTACAACTACCTGAAAACGAGAATGTAGATAATTCGTCGGTTGCAACCGACGAATTGCAATTGACAAGTCATAATGCTATTCATAATTCGACAATTACAATTGTCGAAAAGAAAGAAATTAAAGAAACTATAGATATATACCATTCCTTTTATGTGTCTAATGTTTCTGATTTTCCAATTGAGGATTTTTTCAGAGTGCCATTCTCCCACCATACTCGAATTTTGGCTGGAACAAAAGACCTTCAGGCTCGCTATTACTGGCTCTATAACGTTTCGTGTGGATGACTTTGCACGCAAACTCAAAGCTCTGAAAGAGCGACATAAATTAGCCCAGGGTGTAAACCCTGGGTAACAAGGCATTACCTATACGGTATTCCCCTCCTTGGGGAGGGGGCAGGGGGTGGGGAGTATCCAATTCAGTGAATAAACCCACTCAATTCGTTATAGAGCCCTATTACTATATCCACCGCACTGCCGAGGAAAATCTCTCTGTCATAAAGTTGAAACAACTGATAAAGGAGCAGGCATCGCAAACCTCACGGTCAGCCCTGCCTTTCCGTATCGTTCTGTCCCTGTTCACGATGTGGTGGTATGGCGCAGGGTTCTGGAATCTCTCCTGCCAGTTCATTTCCACTATCTCCTCCTGACTCTTTGTCGCATGTGTTACTATTACTTTCTTCATATCGCTTGTTTTTTTTGGTTTATTGATACAGCCAACTTTCAACCGCCCTCACTATAGTTTTTCCCTTTTGTGGACGTTTTTTCCGCGATATGGCGTTAAATAATCATAAAATATAGAATTATTTTTCTAAGACTCTGAGAAACAGGTTCATAAACTTGACGACTAACCCGTGTACTGACCCGAACTTCCGAAAAATCGAAATGTTCGCCCCCTCGATTCCTCGAAAAATATCGCCCTTGCCTTTCAATTTTTGTCAAAAAACTGGGTCAGTGATTCTGTTCCTCTGACCTATGCTCTGACGTGACCCGCTGATTTCAATAATTTCAATAATTTCACCTGAAATCCTGTGGGGTCACTTTTTTTTCGACGGACACATTATTATATTATTATATATATATACTTATATAAATATATACTTTTTTATAATGTTTTCTTACTTTTTTTATTCCAAGACCAAAACATACCCCCAACTTTTTAGGTGAAATTATTGAAATTATTGAAATCGTCAAGAAGTCACCGCAAGCGAAACCTTTGATTATCTGATATATACCACCACGACACAATCAAGCTATAAAGTTTTGAAGACATGTCGAACGGACATTGACACCCTGTTTTCGCCCAATTTCCCTCCCGAAAACCGAAAACTCATGAAAAAAAAATGAATGGCACTTCATTCCAAAAAACCCTCTCCAAGCGGACTTGAAATGTTAAATTTTCATCCCATTTCCACAAAATGCTATCACGCCTCTTTCATTTCATCTCCACAACACAAAAGAGCAAGCAAAGAGCAAGCCCAACCGTACCATAAAAATCTTTCCGATTTCAATAATTTCAATAATTTCACCTTAAAACCTGGGGGTATCTCCACCTTAAATGTTAAATTCTCAATTTTCGCATTTATCCTCTTTCTGTCTCCTATAACCACTAGAAAAGCGCAGCGTTCTGGAACTTCTAAAAAATCTAGGAAAAGTCTCTATAGTGATGATGAAATAATACCTTGGTACAATCTTATTTTTATATCATAATGCAACCCCTGTAAAGACGGAGCCTGCTCCGTCTCCAAACAATATATGCTTTTCAAATCGCACCAATTTATTATTTAACACTGACTTAGCCGATTATATACAAAAAACGCGATATAAAAAAACAGCCCGGGACAACGTCCCGGGCTGCCAATATTCCCTTCATTCGATGACTATTTTACAACTACCTTCAGCGTCTCTCCCTCTATTCTTATAAAATAAACACCTGTGACTACGTTGAAAACCGTATGGTTGCTGTCCGCACGTCTGCTTGCCACAAGTTTGCCTGTTGCGTCATAGACCCTTATCTCTCTGCCTGTGGCATTCTCGATGATGATATGTTTACCGTCTGTATATGTGTGGATTTCGTTCACCGACACGTTGTCAACGGCAACATCCTCGTCCTCTTCAAAGAATGCTGTGAATGTCAGGTTGTCATTCACTACAATCATACGTACTGAGTCTGTGTTGTCGTCTTGCCATTTTACGAAGTGGTAACCCTCGTTCGGGATTGCCTTGATTGTGATTGTAGTGTCCTCAGGATATGTGCCGCCGCCAGTCACAGTGCCCATCGTTGTGTTGTCCGAAACAACTGTTACCTCGAAATTCTGCATCTCTCTCTCGGCAAAGACACCACGAATTTGCCATGTCAAGTATATCTCGTAATCGGTCACATAATTATCCCACTCTTCATCGAAGTTGCTGCCGTTTGACCATGCTCCGTCAATATTCCCCATATAGGCCGAATATGATTTAGGGTATCCCGAACCTCTCGTTTCGAGTGCAATCCACAGTGGCAGTGCCTTGTTGACATTAACCGGCGTTGACAGTTCAATGTCCACCCAAGTCTCGTCCTGTGATGAAGGTATATTCAACGTGTCTGAAAGCACCAGTGTCGAACTGTTTGCCGTCGCACCTTGGAATATATGCACCTTGTAGTTCCCTTCTTCCGAGATATAAGCCTGAACGTGGGTCAGTTTCCTTCTTGGCGCAATCGAGTTTGAATCTAAACGTATTGCCCACATTCTGGTTGCTACTGATGAGCCGCCGTAACTGCTGATATTCGCGTCGCGGCAGTAACCTAATGTGTCGCCCGTCATCTTTACGAAGTTCGCTGTGTGGGTTATGTTCCCTCCGTTGGCAAGGAATTGGTATGGGTTGTAGTGCAGGTTGTCGTCCCAGCAGTCGAACAGATAGCCTGCGTTGGCTGTGGCGAGCATAGTGACTGTGTCCTGATATGATGTGTATGTCCCTGCACCGTACATGGTCCCTGCACCTTGGATGTTTGGCACAAGGGTTATTGTGGTCTGTGACGAACCGGAGGTGTCTGGCTCTATGCCGATGATTGCTTTGTTGCGTGCGTTGTAGTATGACGACCCTGGGTTCAGTTGCCCAATCTGGAAGTAGCCGTCGTTGTTGCCATTCCATCCCCAGTTGAAGTAGAGTTTTCCCGTGTTGTCATAGCCGCTGCAGATGAAACTGTGTCCTCCTCCCGTATATTCGTTTCCTGCCGAGTATTGTGCGGGACGTCCGTTGTCAATCTCGTTTTTCAACAGCGCCACCCAAGCCGAGTCTGTGTAGTCTGACAATGACTCTGAATGCAGCGTGTGCATGAATTTGAAGTACTCGCGGTATGCGTTTTCAGCTGTTGGATCACCTATTTCGCCACTTCCTATTGTCGTTGCGCTGCTACCTTCTACGCCGTAATACATCTCGGCGGCTATGCCACAGCGGCGCAGGAGCAATGCCACGGCATCTACCTGACTTGCGGTGGAATATGAGTTTAGTTTGTTTGGCATTGCGCTGTAGTCAAACACTGTGTCTGAAAAGTCCGCACTCTGTAAACCGTAGTAAGGGTCTGTGTATGTGTAACTTCCAATGCCTCTTATTGGAAATTCCCAGTATTTCATTATCTGACCCATGGCTGTTGCCACGCATCCAGTCAATGTATATTCGCCTTCTTGCGAGTCGTATGGGCATTGTCTGTTGTAGTATGGACGTTGTGACCATGTGGTTGTCAGTAGGTTAGCTGTGTTATATGATGAGTTGGTGGCGAGTGCTTGCTGTGGCTGAGGAATCATTTTCCCAAGTCTTGACCATACATCCGTTACTGTCGTGCTGACTTCAAAGCCGTTTTTTATGTTCCACTCAATCTGGCGTTCGTACTCCTCAAGCCAATAGCGTGTGTTTGGACCCATATCCGTGATGTTCAGCTCGTTGCCTGCTGAGTAGCCGAGGATTGGCAACACGCAGTCGTCTGCCGACATTATCACGAAACCCCTGCCGTTCTCTCCGCTGTAAAAATGCAGATGGCTGAATTTGCTGTTTTCCACATAATGCAAGTCACCCCTTCCCCCGTGTTCATGAAAGAAGAAGTTCGCAATCCGTTCTGTTTCCTGCTGACTTACAGGTGCTGCCATCAGCACGGCAGTAACTGTAAGCATGACAATTGTCAATAAATGTTTTTTCATTGTTTGGTTACTTTCTTAATGAGTCAAACCCTTCACCATAGACGCCTATTGCCGGAATTTGTGATATAAATGCCTGACGGTCTATGGATTTGATTATTGCAAAAATATGTGACGATTCCTGTTTCCTTACCAATACCGTCACAATCTTGATTTCGGATTTGCTGTACCATCCTTCGCCTGTCAGTACTGTCACGCCACGGTGCGCCTGACTTGAGATGGCCTCGGCAATCTCGTCCGGTTTCTTTGTATATATGAAGAATTGCACCGACTGGCGGATACCGTTGATGTAGATATCCATTGACTCGTAGGCTATTATCATAAACAAAAGACCGTAAACCAGACTCTCGATTGTCGATTCAGGCACGAAGATTGACGAGCAGATAATCACCACATCTATGAAGATCAACGCACGCCCGAGGGTGATGTCTTTGTATTGGTTAATGATTTTCGCTATGATGTCCGAGCCTCCTGTCGAGCCGTTGTTTGTGAAGGCTATTGCCATACCGAAACCCTCGACGACTCCTGCGATGATGACGCTCATGAATGGGTCGAAGATTGGGAATTTCTCACCGAAAATATGCTCGAAGATGTCGTTCATCGGTATGGCGAACCAAAGTGTCATAAACCCTACACCCAGAATGGTGCGGAGGGTGAATTGCTTGTCAACAATCTTGAATGCTATCAAAAGCAGTATGATGTTGATTGCTAAATAGGTTGCCGACACTGGTATGGCACCGTCTGTGGCATAGTATGTTATTACGGCAATACCCGTCGCCCCGCCACCGGTGATGTGGTGCGGCAATATGAAGAATTGCCATGCCATTACGTTCAGCAACAGACCGACGGCAATCGCCGTTATCTGCTTGGCAGTGTTTAATGTCTTGTTCTTGAATCTCATAAGTTATTATTTTATCACGAAGTTAACCATCTTTCCAGGGATGATAATCTCCTTGACAATGTTTTTACCGTCCATCAACCCCTTTTTGTTCAGGGCGGCTATGGCAGCCTCACGTACTTCAGCCTGCGATGCTCCTGCCGCAATGTCGATGGTCTCTTTAACCTTACCGTTGATGGCTACTGGCTGTTTCACTGTGTCTTCGACCAACCATTTTTTGTCAACCTCTGGGAATTTGGCATCGCATACTGTTGTCTCGTTGCCACAGGCGTGCCACAACTCTTCTGCCAAATGAGGAGCGTATGGCGCAATGATTACTGCCAAAGGTTCGAGAACTTTCCTTGAATGGCATTTCAACGATGTCAACTCGTTGACGCACACCATAAATGCGGGTATTGTGGTGTTGAACGAGAAGTTCTCTATGTCCCAAGCCACTTTCTCAATTGTTTTGTGCAGGGCTTTCATCATCTCTGGCGTTGGCTCGGCGTTGTCTATAATCCATCCATTGTCGTCTGCATACAGTTTCCACATCTTGCGCAGGAAACGTGAAACACCGTCAATACCTTTTGTGTCCCAAGGTTTTGACTGTTCCAAAGGTCCGAGGAACATCTCATATAATCTCAATGTGTCAGCACCGTATTTTTCCACGACATTATCAGGGTTGACCACGTTGAACATTGATTTCGACATCTTTTCTACAGCGTATCCGCAAATGTACTGTTGCTCGGATGGTTTGCCTAAGTATGGGTTGTCTGCATCAAGTGTCGAAGAGCCGTCAGCGAAGACAAATTGTGCGTCTTTGTATTCAGGGTTCCATGCACGGAATGCGTTGATGTCGAGAATATCGTTGTTTACTATGTTGACATCTACGTGGATAGGCTGTGTGCGGTTCTTGTACTCTGGGTTGTCTATGAGGTTGTAGGATATGAACAGATTGCCCGTTGAACCCTCGCCAATGAAACGATATACGAAGTTGGAACGCCCCTGAATCATACCTTGGTTCACCAGTTTCTTGTATGGCTCTTCTTCGCAGACAATACCCAAATCATACAAGAACTTATTCCAGAAACGTGAATAAATCAGGTGACCAGTAGCATGTTCCGTTCCTCCAACGTACAAATCCACCTGCCGCCAGTATTCATCCGCCTCTTTGCCCACAAGTGCCTCTGTGTTATGAGGATCCATGTATCTCAGATAATAAGCAGATGATCCTGCAAACCCTGGCATTGTGTTCAACTCTATTGGATAACCATCTTCTGTCACCCAATTTTCAGCATGTCCCAGTGGCGGACGACCGTCAGCTGTTGGCTTGAATTCTTTGATTTCAGGCAGTAGCAGTGGCAATTTACTCTCGTCCATCACGTATGGCACTCCGTCTTTGTAATATACAGGGAATGGCTCTCCCCAATACCTCTGGCGCGAGAATATTGCATCTCGCAGACGGTAATTAACCTTCACACGTCCAAGCCCTTTCTCCGTTATGTATCTCTTCATTTCGGCTATTGCAGCTTTGACTTCCAAACCGTTCAGGAATCCTGAGTTGATGACCTTGCCCTCTTTTGCGTCATAACTCTCTTCGCTTACGTCTGCCCCTTCAATCAACGGGATTATTGGCAGGTCAAAGTGTTTGGCGAATGCGTAGTCGCGCGAGTCGTGCGCAGGTACAGCCATGATTGCGCCTGTACCGTAACCTGCAAGCACATAGTCAGATACATATACTGGTATTTCCGCCTTTGTCAATGGGTTGATGGCGTAAGCACCTGTGAATACACCTGTCACCCTGCGGTCTGAAATCCTCTCACGCTCGGTGCGTTTCTTGACCATGGCAAGATACTCATCAACAGCCACACGCTGCTCTTTAGTAGTTATCATGTCAACATATTGGCTTTCAGGCGCAAGCACCATAAAAGTAACGCCAAAAACAGTGTCGGCACGTGTCGTGAATATCTCAAGTTCAACGTCTTTGTCTTTCACTGGGAAGTACATCTCAGCACCTTCGGAACGTCCAATCCAGTTCCTTTGTGTCTCTTTCAGCGATTCTGTCCAGTCAACACTCTCAAGACCACGGAGCAGCCTCTCAGCGTATGCCGAAACCCTCAGCGACCATTGTCTCATCACTTTCTGCTCTACAGGGAATCCCCCACGTACCGATAACCCCTCAGACACTTCGTCGTTTGCCAACACAGTACCTAATGCAGGACACCAGTTAACTTTTGTATCAGCCAGATAAGCAATCCTGTATTGCATCAGTCTTTCTGATTTCTGAGCCTCGGTCATATTCTTCCACTCTGCATCCTCTCTCTCGAATTTCTCCACTAACTCGCTGATTGGTCTTGCGCACTGACGCTCTGTGTCATAGTAGTGGTTGAACATCTGAATGAAAGCCCATTGCGTCCACTTGTAATACCCAGGTTCGCAGGTTCTTACTTCGCGACTCCAGTCATACGAGAAACCAATCTTGTCCAACTGTTCACGATAGCGATTGATATTCTTTTCGGTGGTCACTGCCGGGTGTTGTCCTGTCTGTATCGCATACTGCTCGGCAGGAAGTCCGTACGAGTCGTAACCCATTGGGTGCAAGACGTTGAACCCTTTCAGTCTCTTGTATCTTGAGTATATGTCTGAAGCTATGTAGCCGAGTGGATGACCAACGTGCAACCCTGCTCCCGAAGGATAAGGGAACATATCCAGCACATAGAATTTTGGTCTGCTGTTATCCACATTCACCTCGTAGGTCTTATCCTTAACCCACTGGCTCTGCCATTTTTTCTCGATTTCTCTAAAGTTGTAGTCCATATTTTTAGTCTTTATGTTCCAATTGATACCCGAATGACCTCAGTTTCTGTTCCCTGTTCCTCCAGTCTTTCTCGACTCTAACCACAGTCTCCAAAAACACTTTTTTTCCGAAGAATGCCTCTATGTCTTTTCTCGCCTCAATCCCCACTTTCCTTATCGACGCACCTCCGTGGCCTATGATGATTCCCTTCTGCGAGTCACGTTCGCAATATATTATCGCTCTGATTCTTATAATGTTAGCCTCTTCCTTGAACTCTTCAACTGCAACTTCCACGGCGTATGGCACCTCCTTGTCGTAGTTCAGCAGGATTTTCTCCCTTATAATCTCGTCAACGAAGAACCTTTCTGGTCTGTCCGTCAGTGCGTCACGGTCGAAATACGGTTCACCCTCAGGCAGCAGCGACACTATGTGTTTTATCAACGTGTCAACGCCGAATTTGTTAAGTGCCGAAATCGGGAAAATCTCTGCGTCAGGCAATTCTTTGTGCCACATATCCACCATTGCCTCAAGCCTTTGCTGGTCAATGAGGTCTATCTTGTTTATCAACACAATCGTGTGTATATGGTCCATCTTCTTGACTTTCTCCAAGTAGAATGCGTTTTTCTCCATCGAGTCTTGAGTGTCAGTCACATACAGCAGCACGTCAGCGTCCGTCAGTGCCGACATCGAGAACCCGAGCATAGCCTCCTGCATCTTGTAGTTTGGCTTCAGCACCCCTGGCGTGTCTGAGTAAACTATCTGGAAATCATCACCGTTGACGATACCCATTATCCTGTGGCGTGTCGTCTGGGCTTTTGACGTTATTATCGAAATCCTCTCACCCACAAGGGCGTTCATCAGCGTCGATTTCCCCACGTTGGGGTTGCCTACTATGTTTACGAATCCTGATTTCATATTTCTTGTTGTTTTACCGATTCTTTGTGTATTATTCCATAAATCCTCTCCACGCTTTCACGGCTGTACGAAGGGCAATTCTCCACCCATCTTTCCATCACTTTTCTCCGTCTATCCTCTTGCACCACATCTATCCCCTCAACACGCTTTGTCTCAGCTATTTCCCTCGACAATTCCATACGCCTCTCCAACAGGCGGCAAATCTCACCGTCCGTCCTGTCAAAGTCTTTCCTTATTTCTTCTATCTTTCTCATTCTCCGAATCTTACAATCTTAACTTCTCCCTTTTTGCCATCTTTTCCGTCACGTCCGTTTTTGCCATCTTTTGCTTTTCCTTTGCACGGCGACCCGTTACCATGAATTCCACCAACACCGCCTTTCCCGCCTTTTCCGCCTTTTCCTGCCTCAACTTTCACCGTTACTTCACCCGTAGGTATTTTCCCCTCAATAATCACCATCAGCGTCGCCCCGTTTTCCCCGTCTTTACCATCTTCTCCGTCTTCTCCTGCCTCACCGCAAGTCCCTGGTTCTGTTTTTGTTATATTCCCCTCTCTGTAAGTCAGTTTTGGACGACCTGCCACACCTGCCGAACCTGCCTCGCCGTTTTCACCGTCATTTCCGCTTGCGTCAATCTCCAACGGCATTTTCACTTTCATCTTGCTGTTCGACGAGAAATCCCACAGCCACGCCTCTTTTGTGTCTCTCGCGTATCCTGTCAGCATTACTACGCCACAACGTGTCTGTATGCGCACTTTCTCTTTCGCCTCGCCTTTCACCACGTTGCAAACAGGTGTCTTCCCTGCGTTAAATCTCTCTCCGTCAGTCAGATAATACCTCTCCATATCCTCCATTGTCCTGAAGTCCATCATTTTCCGCGATTGCAATTCCGACAAATCCGTCACATAGTCTGCTGTCTCCCTGATATAGTGGTTCTTATGGCTTTTCATAAAATCCCCAACCGTCTTGAATGTGTCTTGTTCAACCTCCTCTATATCAGCCGTATAAAGCCTATAAGGACCACCCAGCACTTTCCCCAGTATTTCCAATTCCCCTTTACTGTCTTGCAGCACGGTCACTTCGTCGAAATACCTCACCTTTTTGTTCCCGTCCCTATAGACAAGGTAAGTGTTCCCCGTGTATCTCATAATGCCAAAACTGCCGAACCACTCGTTCTGCTCCCCCGCCTGTATTGTCGTCACAGGCTTTTTCTCTTTTATGTCGAATGCCAGTATTCCGTTGGGTCCCTTCGTGTTACGAGCCTTTGCGCAAACCCCAAGGACGTGCGTCTCGTCTTTCAGCAGTTGCGTGAAGAATATCCGCGAGGTCGCCCTTATTGGTGTCTCTTTCCCAAACCTCTCCACCATTTCCAGCATCTGGTTACGGTTTATCCACACGCTCGACGACTCAAAGTCCTTTCCCCCTGTGCTATTGTATGATGGCAATTCGGCGAAACCGTTTGCGAAAACCACAAAGTCACTCCTCTCTCCATAACCTTCCTCTTGCGTCGCTGGCCTGAAACTCTTCCCGTCCAAAAAAACCACCCACCGTCCGTTTTCGTTTATGAAACCGTGCTTCCACGACCCATGTTTATCCTGACCCTCAACCACATACGCCATCCCCTCACCAAAATCCATAGCTATCGTGAACCTTGGTGTAATAACCATCTTCCCCTGCTCGTTGGCGTAGCCATATTTCTCTCCACGTTTCACCGGATGGAGCGTCGCACCCTCGCCCATAAGCGAAAACGCCCACGTCAAGCATACTATTATTGCCGCTAATGTTTTGTTCCTCAATGACATATAAATAAGTATATTTCTGCTCATATCGCCTTGCAAATATACGCATTTTTTTCCAAATAACCACCATTTTCCCCATAAAAATATTTACCCCTAATTCGTTCGTTTTTCTTATTTTCTCAGATATAAAGTGGCGCAACTTTCCAATGGGTTCTTAACATTTTATCCAACATACGAAAAAAACAACTTATCGGCAAAAAAATCCCCCAAAAACCCTTGCCTATATCAAAAATATTCCTTACCTTTGCACTACGAACCCCCTACGGACAGTGAATATGATTATCAACAACTTACAGCCAAAATACCAACAATATGCGTGACTACACCTTCGACAATAAGCCAATTTCCTCAATCTCAGGCAAATTAAGCCGCCGTAGTGACGTCTATTACCGTACCATAAACGGCAAAACCTACGCCTACCTCCTCTGGAACCCCAACACCAAACCACCAACCCTCGGCACTATTCGCACACGCAAAATCTTTAAGACCGCCTCACTCTACACCTCCCTCGACATGCGCCTTCCCTTCAAACTCGCTGAATGGAAACACCGCATGGAAGAGCATAACCGTCTCGCTATTAGCGCAAACCCCGACTTCGCACGTCACCCCGAAAACTACAACAAGTTCAACGACCCACAGCACATACGCCCCTATACCTCAGTGCGTTACTTTATCCTCGCATCCTACACCCATGCCCTCACTGCGCTCATTTCTGACCGCCCACAACTCACCATTACCTCCAAGAAATACCGACAATTACCTACCGAAATCCTTACCCTCTTCATCCGCCTCAACCTCTTCTCCGACCGCCTTGCCTTTGACGGCAAACAACCCTTCTACTTCGCCCACCCCCCCAGACTGTCCGAAAACACGACTTTTTGTCATGCAAAACCTGCGCCCTGAGAGGGCAATCTACATATAGCCCAGGGCAACACCTTGGGTATCAACTGAATTTAGTCTGTCACCTACTTTTCTGATTGCCTCACTAACTAAATCGTAGAGCGTCTCAATCGGCTATTAGTGCGTCTCTACCGGCTATAAGTGCGTCTCTACCGGCTATAATATAGTGCCTTTCCCCAAAAAATCAACCCACTTTTATTTTTTCCCCAAAAAACTTACTCGTTTTTTTGCCAAAACCAAAATATTTTCGTAACTTTGCGCCATAAACCGCATTCTATGTCTTTCAACCTCCTTGCAATATTGACATCAGCTGTAATAGCCTTATTGACAGTCCATTGGGCTTATTTCAAGGTGCTTAAGATTGCTAAGGACAAGAACCTTGTCGATAACCCCGACGCTCGAAAGTTGCAAAAAGAGCCTGTCCCTATGATGGGCGGAATAGCCGTTTTCCTCGGCGTTTTGGTGGGCGTACTTCTCGGAATAGCTTTTTTCACCATCCCTTCAATAGTTTCCCATACTCCTATCCCTGACACCATAACACGCATAGCACCAATCATTTGCGCTATGGCAATTATGCTTTATGTCGGTGCTATGGACGACATTATTGGGCTTTCTCCCCTCTCTCGCCTAATCATCGAGGTTATTACAATCTTAGGGCTAATCGTTGGCTCTGGAATGTGCATCGACTCATTGCATGGTTTATGGCATATCAACCTCTTTTCCTGGCACATAGCCGTCCCTCTCACCGTTTTCGCCTGTGTCGGGATTATTAATGCCGTCAATATGGTCGATGGCGTCAACGGTCTCTCCAGTGGCCTCTGCATGACCATCTTTATCTATTTCTCAATCACCTTCATCAAGGTAGGTGACACCGCCAACGCAATCCTCTCAATATCAACCGCTGCGGCTCTTTTCCCTTTCCTCGTGCATAACATCTTCGGCAAAAGTTCCAAGATGTTTATCGGTGACGCTGGCACGATGATGATGGGCACTCTTATTTGCTGGCTGACGATTTACCTGCTCAGCGGACAGAATATCCTTGAAGCTAATCCCGATTTCCAAGGCGTTGGTTTTGTGGCTCTTGCCCTTGCCATCGTCAGCGTTCCTGTCTTCGACACTTTGCGCGTTATGATTATGAGGATTTTACACCACAAAAGCCCTTTCCACCCTGACAAAACCCACCTCCACCATGCTTTCGTCAAGGTCGGAATTTCACACATAGCAATCACATTCATAGAGATTTGCATTGATATGCTTGTTGTGCTGATTTGGGCGATAAGCGTCAAGTTTTTCATTGCTGGTTTCACCGAGCAACTTTATGTTGTCATCGTTTCATCGCTCATCCTGACTTGGGGAACCTATTTCTTCCTCACCTCATCTAAAACCCAAGAGACTTGGTTTGTGCTTTTCCTCAAGGATTTCAGCTCTGCTACCCACCTTGGGCATAAACAATGGTGGAAAAAGACTTCAAACTGGCTTGACGCTCCAGAAAAACGACTCGCTAATAGAGATAACTCAAAAAAAATGCTTAAATTCCGCACTGACAATATGTTGACCGACAAAGACATTCGCCAGCTTACTGCCCACGGCTTGACTGTCCAGCAGATTAGCGAACAGAAACACATTTTCCGCACAGGCTTCCCTTTCCTCAAAATCATTGCCCCTGCGCAACTTGGCACACACATCGCCAATCCTGACGAGGACGAGATTGAACGCCTTATTAGTGCCTGGCATTCATACAAGAATGGCAGACGCAAGATTGTCAAGTTCGTCCCTGCATCTGGGGCGGCTACTCGTATGTTCAAAGACCTTTTCGCCTTCCGCGACGCTGGCTACGACACCCCGCAGACTGATTTCGAGAAGCATTTTTTCTCCCAACTTCATGCCCTGCCTTTCGATATCCCTCAGCCTACCCCTGCTCCTAAGGAGTTCATAACCAAATTCCTCGAAAAATACGCAAACTTGCCAAAAGGACTTTTGCCATTCCATAAGTATGACAATGAAGTACGCACGGCAATGGAGGAGCATCTTGTCGAGGCAAGTTCGTATTCTGCCATAAACGGACAAACCAAGGTTCATTTCACCGTCTCTCACGAGCATCTGGAACTTTTCAAAAACAAAGTAAAAGAGGTCGTTGGCAAATATGAGTCCAGGTTTGGCGTTAAGTACGATATAACTTTCTCCGAGCAGAAGCCATCCACTGACACAATAGCCGTAAACCCTGACAATACCGTCTTCCGTAATGATGACGGCTCTTTGCTTTTCCGACCTGCTGGTCATGGCGCTTTGATTGAAAACCTCAACGATATAGATGCCGACATCGTGTTTATCAAGAATATAGATAATGTCGTCCCTGATCGCTTGAAGGCTGAGACAGTCCGTTACAAGGAACTTTTGGCTGGCGTTTTGGTCGAAATCCAGCAACGCGTCTTCTCCTTTATTACCCAAATGGAAAACAACCCCGGAATGCCTCTTGACGAGGTTGCCGCCTTTGTCGAAAACCAACTCTGCATTCACACCTCACAGCCTGTGACGCGTGAATACCTTTTGGAGAAGCTCAACCGTCCAATACGCGTCTGCGGTATGGTTCCTAACGTCGGCGAACCAGGCGGCGGCCCTTTCGTGGCTGAAAATCCTGACGGCACTACCTCCCTCCAAATCCTTGAGTCAAGCCAGATTGACAAGAGCAACGCCGATTACGTCACTATGTTCAACGACGGCACACATTTCAATCCTGTTGATTTGGTATGCTCCTTGCGTGACCACAACGGTAATCACTTTGACCTTCGCCGTTATACTGACCCTCAGACCGGCTTTATTTCTTCCAAGAGTCACAACGGCCGTCAACTCAAAGCCCTCGAACTCCCTGGCCTATGGAATGGCGCAATGAGTGATTGGAACACTGTTTTCGTACAAGTACCGCTTGTTACGTTCAACCCTGTCAAGACTATCAACGACTTAACCCGCGAACAACATAAACAATAACAATATGAAAAAGTATCTCTTTATCTTAGCAATTTTGGCTCTTGCCATTATCCCTTCTTGTTCAAAAGACGATGATGACAATAAAGACACCCCAACACCTCCAGGACCAACTGAAAATGCACCAAATGCCAAGTTCCTCGGCAAATACACTCTTTTCATAGAGTATGTAACCGAATGTGATGACGAGGATGTTTCTTCTACGTCAGGTGCTTACAGTGGTTCCATGGAAATCGTGGCTGACGGCGACACTAACGTCATTGTCACTGGAAACATTGATATGAGTGGCTCAACCGTTGACATTTTCAACACCACAGGACAAGTATTGGCTGACGGAAGGTTGGAACTTAACCCTAATTACCTTACAACTCCTTCTGGGTTGGATTTGATGCTCTCTTATGCAGCTTTCCGATATGCCGAACCACTTGTTTTCTCAGCTTTTATGTATGTCGAGATGCAGGGTTACGGCATTACATATAATATGACTGTCGAGGGATATAAGGAATAATGCTTCTTTTCCTACTTCTGTTACCGATAATCTCTCAGAATTACTGGGAGAACCAGTGTATTTTCTCCGAGAACAAAGAGCCTGGTGTGGCTTACTATGTTCCTTACCGTACTGAACATGAGATGGTTGCCGATTTGGAGTTCTACCAAAAACCATGGCTTTCTCCCAAGTCGTCAACATTCTTTTCTCTGAACGGCAATTGGTTGTTTAACTTTGCCGGAAGCCCTGAGGCTCGTCCCTTGACCTTTTACGAAGAGGACTTTGACTTCTCGAATTGGGACAGCATTCCTGTGCCAAGCAACTGGGAGATGCAAGGTTACGACAAACCTATCTACTGTAATGTCGAGTATCCTTACGACAACCAACCACCTTTTATCCGTCGTCGCCCTGGTTGCGAAGGTTATGCTGTCAATCCTGTGGGGAGTTACGTCCGATTTTTCTCTGTCCCTAAAGAGTGGTTGGCAAGGCGGACGATTATCCGTTTCAATGGTATCTATTCAGCAGCGTTCGTTTGGCTCAATGGTCATTATGTAGGTTATACGCAGGGGTCTAACAATATGCATGAGTTTGACCTTACGCAATACTTACGCAAGGATAACAACCGACTGTGCGTGCAGGTATTCCGTTGGTGCGATGGCTCTTACCTTGAGTGCCAGGATATGTTTCGCATGAGTGGCATTTTCAGGGATGTTTCTATTTATAATGTGCCTAAAGATGGTGTGCGTGACCATTTCATAATCTCTCATTTTCACCGTTCACGGACTGCCTTCCTTCATATTGCTTTTGCTGTCGAGAACCATAGTAATGAACCAAATGGCAAAATCTTGTTAATCAAAGTGTTTGACCCAAAAGGAAAGTTGGTTGCTGAGCGGGTGAAAATTCTTTCTTGTATAGAGGCTAACGATACTGACAAGGTTATACTTCCGATTCCTCGTATATCACTTTGGACACCCGAAACCCCTAATCTCTATACGATTAACTTTGTGCAGATTGATGCGGATGGCAATGAGGAGATGGCTTTCTCGACAAAATACGGTTTTCGGAACATAGAAATAGAAGATGGGCGGTTGTTGGTAAATTGGCGGCGAATGTTGCTTAAAGGCGTAAATCGCCATGACACTCACCCGAAATACGGTCGTGCCGTAACAACAGAGTCTATGCTTGAGGACGTTATGTTGATGAAACGTAACAATATAAACATTGTCCGCACGAGCCATTATCCTAACGACCCTAAGTTCTATGCGATGTTGGATTATTATGGACTTTGGGCTTGTAATGAGGCTGATTTGGAAGACCATGCCAACCAATCAATTACTTCTGACACCACATGGCGAGAAGCCTTTGTCGATAGGGTCAATCGTCTTGTGACTCGCGACAGGAATCACCCTTGTGTGCTAATGTGGAGTTTGGGCAACGAGTCTGGCGATGGCGAGAATATGCAAGCCTGTTATGATGAGGCGAAGAGACTTGACGAAACAAGGCCTGTGCATTATGAGGGTTGTCACACTGGCAGTGAATATGGTGGTGTCAAATATTCAGACCTCTATTCACAGATGTACCCCTCAATTGAGTGGATGGGGAGGAATACGTCTGGGTTGGATAAACCCCTGTTCATCTGCGAGTATGCGCATGCGATGGGGAATGCGGTGGGCAATCTCAGTGAGTATTGGGAAATTATTGAGAAGAGCGAGAACTGCATTGGCGGTTGCGTTTGGGATTGGGTTGACCAATCTATTTATGACCCGCAGGAGATGAAGAGGGGTATTTATAATTTGCATACAGGTTACGACTACCCGGGCCCTCACCAGGGCAATTTTTGCTGTAACGGATTGTTGCCTGCTACACGCCAAGAAAGTGCCAAGTTGCGCGAGGTTAAGGCTGTTTATCAGTACGTGAAGTTCGCTTTGGATAGTAATCGGCTGACTGTTACGAACAACTATGCGTTTGATAACCTGTCTGGTTATCGGCTGAAATACAGCATTCTTAAGGATGGTATCATGGTAAAAAACGGTTATCTGAAATTCAAGGGAATCGAGCCTGGAAAATCAGAATGTTTCACGATAAAGATTCCTGAATATGACTCAGATGTGCTGCTGAACGTGGGGTTGGTACACAAAAAAGAAACTGCTTGGTGCGAAAAAGGTTACTGTCAGGCGGCAGCACAATTCGTAGTAAAACCAGTCGGGCCTTTACCTGATATTAAGCCGAAAGGCGCAACGCTGCAAGTAAATACAAGTGGCGACACTTTATCCATACGCAACGAAAACATTAAACTACTCTTCGACCGTAAAAGTTCGGCATTGCTTGACCTGACTATCAGAGGTCAGCAGCTCTTGGGTTTCGGATTGCCTTTGGAATATACCAACCACCGTTGGATTGAGAACGACAGGTTCACGCAGACGGAAAACGGACTTGACACCGTTGGCAGAATTACTTACGCAAAAGAGGGTGAACGTGTTGTGGTTCATACAATAAGGCGAGGCACGTTGTGCGACTTGGCGATAACTTATTTCATTTATGCGCAGGGCGTTGTGGATATGGATGTCCGCTTTACACCTCATAGCGGAGAGTTGAGGCGCTTGGGGTTGCAGGTGGGGCTGAATCCTAAGTTCTCAACCATTGACTACTACGCTCGTGGACCATTGGAAAGTTATTGTGACAGGAAGGAAGGGCAGTTCCTTGGAAGATATAAGACCACGGTGGAGGGTATGATGGAGACGTATATGAAGCCTCAAAGTTCCGGCAACCGTGAGGGGGTGCGCGAGGTGGTATTCAGCGACTCTACTGGCAGGGGAGTGAAATTTCAGGCAGAGGGCGAGGTCTCTTTTTCCGCCTTGCCATACAGTGACGAAGAGTTGATGAACGCACTTCACACATGGGAACTTACCGCACAGCCATACCTAATCCTGCACTTTGATGCTGCAATTCGTGGGGTTGGCAATGCCTCTTGCGGTGGAAAACCAGTTGACACACTTCCCGAATATCAGATACACAACAGGGAAAAAAGCTTTAAATTAAGAATATCGACTATATGAAACAGTTTATCTTATTGTTTGCGAGTATAATTGCATTGACCGCTTGCGCCAAATCAAATTCACAAAGCAATCAGCCAGAAGAGGAGTACGACTACCCGACACCAGTGGCTGGTCCTACCTCAACCGTATTCACTACTGGCAATATCCCTTACCGCATTCCTGCAATTGCCACATGCCCTGACGGTACTCTGATAGCTGTAGCGGACTACCGCTCAAGCCGACAGGACATTGGGGCAGGCAAGATTGACTTGCACATCCGTACTTCGTCAGACAATGGGCAGACGTGGGGAGAGATAATCGCTCCTGAGTGTATGAGTGGCGATGGTGTCATGACCCCTGGGAATCAGAAGGCGGGGTATGGTGACCCTTGCATAGTGGCAGACAGGGAAAGTGGCAAAGTAATGGTTATGAGCTGCTCGGGGTTCCCGAAATTCTTTGACGGCTCTCGCTCGCAGCACCAAGGTATGTCACGCTGGTATTCAACTGACGAAGGTCAGACTTGGTCTGACCCAGTCTATTTAGATGAGGAGTTCATTTATTCCAAGTTTGACGCTTCCTCTTACGGCCCTATCAGAGGGTGGTTCGTAGGCAGCGGAAAGATACACCAAAGCCGCTATACAAAAGTAGGGGATTATTACAGGCTATACTGTGCAGGGTCATCGTATAATGGCTCTGAGACAGCCAATTGGGTCATCTATTCTGACGACTTCGGCGAGTCGTGGAAGTTTCTTGGGGGATGTGATAAAAGCCCTGTGGCAAAGGGGGATGAACCAAAGGTTGATGAACTGCCTAATGGCAATATAGTTATCTCAAGCCGTAACGAGAAGGGACGTTATTTCAATATCTTCTCATTCACTGATGCAGGTGCCGCACAAGGGGTTTGGGAAAGTAAATACCTGTCGTCCAGAGCATCTAATGGCGTAACTTGCGACAATGCTTGCAATGGCGAATTTGGCATTTACCCTGTTGTGCGCAAGGCTGACAATAAGAAAATGTGGCTTGCTCTCCAGTCATTGCCTAAAGGACCTGACCGTACGAACGTGGCAATATTCTACAAAGCATTGGAGTCTGAGGAGGATTATGATACGCCACAGCATTTTGCTTCGGACTGGGATGGGTTCTTCCAAGTATCAACCATTTCGAGCGCATACAGCAGTTGGTCTATTTGCAAAGACTCTTCGTTGGGGTTTGTCTATGAGGAGAATGGTCGTGATGGTGGATATGATATTGTTTATAAGAATCTTAGCATCCAATGGATAACAAATGGGGACTATTACCCTGCGAAATAAAAAGTCACTCTTCGTTTTGATATGCGGAGAGTGACTTTTTTTACAATGGATGAATGGGGTTATTTTACCCTTCTGCCATTCAGGTCATACATTTTGTCACCACATTCTATATATAGGCGACCGTCGATGAGGATTTTCTTGACCGCCATGGCTTTTCTGATGACGTTGTCGTTTACGTCCTCAACGCCACTCTCGTTGATGCCCACATATTCATAATTGTAGTCGCAAATGTGTTGTAGATGCCAGTTTGCGTCCAATGCCCAATACTCCTCCTTAGTATAGACGTTAACGTTATACTCGGTGTCCTCTGGGCGGGTCATCTCAGGGGTGTAAGGCATGAGGGTCTCCTCCTTCAGCTTGTCGCAATAGGTGTAGACGCGACGCTCGGTTTCGTTTGCCGAACCGTCGAATGACTTGTGCGACTCGCAGTTGCCATCCTTGTCATAACTGTATTCGTGACGTTTGTAAAGGGTGTAGGCGTTAGCCTCATACATGCTGTCGTACTTGGCGGTAAGCTTTCCCTCGATGTTGTAGTCGTAAGTAATCTTTTCCGAGATCAGCATTTGGCCACCATAGAATGGGTCTTCCGTGTTCTTCCAGATCTCCTCGACCAGTTTCCCCTCTTCGTAGGTGTATTCAATCTGCTGGTAGCGAACGCCACCCATATCCAGATAGGTCAGCGTGTGGTTGCCTGCCTCGTCGTAAATGTATGTGTATATGCCACCTAACTCGAAAGTGCCGCCAATCAGGTTGTAGTTACTGCGGCTGGTTATGCGGTTTTGGGCATCGTAGGTGTAATCAACGTAATTGACCAATTTGAACTCATTATTGATCAACTGCCACTCGCTGATTTTCACCAGATTGCCGTTGTCGTCGTATCTGATTGAGTCATAAAACTCATAGCCCTCGATGTCATCAACCACGGTGTGCGTGGCAATCATCTTGTGCTGTGCGTCATAGATAAACTCGGTGGTCTCATAGCCATAATCGTCACTATATCTGACCAATTTGTACTGTAAGTCCCTTGCTGAGACCGTAATTGCCGCCAACAAAGCGACGACTGAAAGTAATAATTTTTTCATACTTGTTGTTTTTGGTTTTATTCAGACTTCTATATAACTGCACGCTAACCCCTGTAAAGACGGAGCTTGCTTCGTCTCCGAGGGATATCTGTCCCATCGGTTATATCCCTCCTTTGTTGAGACCTCTCTCAAACTGGCTGCAAAGTTACTACTTTTTTCTGACATTAACGCAAGGAAAGTAGAATTTTTTTGGCTCTATAACGTTTCGTGTGTAATACATTCATAAGCTAATAGCAAAACTACATACAAACTCAGAAAAATCATGCAAACCTGTGGCGTGTGCCAGTTAAGCCATCCCGCTAAAGCAATCTTCTAGAACTAGAACACATAGAAAAGCGCAGCGTTCTAGTAGAACTATGCCTCTATAACTATTCTTTTGCTGATATGCACATTGCCAACCGCTTAGGCGAACTTACCAACTTAATTCGTTATAGAGCCTAAATAGCCCCACTCCCAGGGCAAAAAAAAGCTGACTTCAAGAAAACAGAAGTCAGCCTTTTTTGTAGTGCGGTAACCAGATTAGCGGATGAACTTACCTGACTTGAGCCTCTTAGTGTTATACCAGAATGTGAAGATGTACAACTGGTTGGTTTTGTCGAGGTGGAAAACTGTGCCGCCGCTGTGGTGAGGGTCATGGATGTCGTCGTTAGGGTCAACAAGCCCAACATCGAACGAACGTATAATCCTTCCGTTCAAGTCATAGATGGAGAAGATAACACCTTTGCGGACGCATGAGATACGGTAATAACCATCACCGAGAGGGAGGAAGGAGACCTCGTCTTCCCAAGGGGTCTGAGTGAGGTCAGTCTTGGAATTGGCAAAGAAGATAGTATAGGTAGAATAAGAACCATCCTCGGCAGTGACGTAGATGTAAGAGGTGTCCTCGGCAAAGCCCATAGTAATATCGACAACCTGCGTGAGCGAGTCGGAAGGGATAGCCGTAATGGAAGGAACGGTATCGCCCGCCTCGATTATATATTCATAGGACTTGCGCTCTGGAACGAAATTCTTAATCGAACGCCCCTTGATGATGATATCCTTAAGCAACGAATTGTCGGAACGGTCAATCAGGTATGTGATGAAATAAGCGTTAGACGTCACACCGTCCTCAGCGATAACCGAAACGACCATCTCGGTAGGTACGTTTTGCGATACCAATACCGACTGCCCAGGGTTGCCCTTAACGTAAGTAATGTCGGAAATCTTAGGCAACGAAGCGGTGTCAGTTCCCTGTGGGTAGGTGACCTCATAATCGAATACGTTAGGGTCGAAACCGGTGAGAAGCCCATCAGCCTGCGAAAGGTCGGCAAGGATGGCGTTGGAGGATGGTTTCACGGAGAAACGCAACTCATACTCGTTGATGACAAGCATATCCTGCGAGATGACCTCAATGGTTGCCGCAAAGAGGGAGTCGTTGACCGTAAGGGTTGCGGAATGCACATCTGGCACCTCGGTGGTAAACTCTATCAGCGGAATAGAGTCCATACCGTTAGGGAGGACGATGTTATAGATAAACTCGTCAGAAGAAAAATCATTATCGCATTCATAGTATGGCGAACGGCGGGAAAGCGTTTCGCCAAAGATACGGATGTCAGAGAGGTTCGCATTGTCGCTCAAGCCAGTCCTATATGATATGGAATAGGTATTCCGCGTAACGCCGTCCTCGGCTGTCACATAGATATAAGTGGTGTCGGAAAGCGTATTGGCGAAGATTGGGAAGACGTTCTGGACGCCAGGTTCGGCAGCCGCGAACGAGATGTAAGGCAAAGTGGTCTGGCCGTAAGGGACCTCGACTACGTAATTGAACTGCTCAGGGTCGAAATTGGCAATGGTGTTGCCGTTGACGGAGATATCCGAAAGGTTGGCATTCGACGAGCGGACAGGCATAACGTTGATGGTATAAAGTTCGGTCGTCATATCCTCGGCGTGGACGGCGATGACATGTGCGCTACCCAACGAACCTTGGATGGTGTCGAAGGTTTGGTACTCGTCGCCAGGGACGAACTCAATCAGAGGCATGACTGCCATAGTGTCATGATAGACAAATGTATGAGGGTCGAAGTCATAAATAGGCGTGCCGTTGATTGATATGCTATTCAACAATGCGTTTGAAGACCTTGTGCGGTGGAACTGAACCGTATAGTTGCGAGAGCCGTAGCCGTCGCCAGCAAGCACGGAGATTGTGGCTATGCCATCGACTGAAGTAGCGGCGGTGTAGTTAATGGTCTGGTAATTGTCGCCCTCAATCCAAGACAATTCCGGGATTCGGGTCGTGCCGACAGGAAGGTAAATCTCGTAAGAATAAGTGTCGGGAGCGAAGCCGTCAAGCGAGTCACCGTCCATGAAAATCTGCTGGAGTTGGGCATTGTGCGAATCCTGGGTATAGAAAGTAACGAGGTAGTTGCGCGACGAACCATTCTGCGCCTCAACTTGGATAGAGGCGATAAGGTTCTCGGTATCCGCCGACAAGGTGGCGGACTGGTACTCGTCGCCAAGGTCGAAGGTGACGAGTGGCATTGAAGAGACGCCGATTGGGAGCACCATCGAGTAATTCTGCTGCTTTCCGGCGAAGCCCCCAAGCGGTGTTCCGTCAACATAAATCATAGAGAGGGTGTCAACGGCGGAACGGGTAACGTCGAACGTTACCGTATAGAAACGGGTGGTGCTACCGTCGCCGGCAGTGACGACTATAGACGTAGGAGCGTCTATTCCGCCTTCGTTGACGGTGATGCTCTGGCTGTCGTCGCCGGCTACCACTGTCACCGTAGGGGCATTGACCGTACCTATTGGCAAAGTCACCACATAATCGTTGACGTTAGGGTTGAAGCCCGGAATCGGACTGCCGTCGATGAGCAGGTTGTTGATACGGGCATCGGACGAGTGGCTGCTGTTGAACGTAATAGAGTACGTGCGAACGGCACCCGACTCGGCAGTCACCACTACCTCGGCGTGCGAAGGGTAGGTGTTGACCTCGACACTCTGGAAAGCATCGCCAGGCGAGTAGGTAATCACTGGTTGAGTCTCGCCCACGGCAAGGGTGTAGGTGTAAGCGGCAACGGTAGGGTTGAAGCCTGCCACAGTCGTGTAGTTGACCGCAAGATCGCTCAGATAGGTATTCGACGAACGCTCAACCTCCATATTCAATGTATAGTCACGTTCGTAGCCGTTAGCCGAAAGGACAGTGATGATGGTAGGTGTGGAGGTTGTGCCACGCATAATTGTAACCTTTGCGTCGCGGGATGTGGCAACGGCGGAGATGGAAGGCATCGTTGGCTGCACAAGTTTAGGTTCGTCGCCCAACAGCGTGATGTCGTACTCGGTAGTGGTAGGACGGAAAACGGTATTAGCTATATAACCGTCACCCACGCGAGCGAGCATAGCACCGTTGATATAGATAGCAGACAAAGTGTTTGCGGTATCGAGTTCAGGCGTGAAGCGGAGGTTGGTGGTATGCGTTGTGACGCCATCGGCGGCTGTTGCCACGATGTCGTAACCGTTAGCGACTGGGAGAAGGTTCAACGAAGCGTCGCTTGCCGCTGTGCGTGTGGTGAACTCAGGGTTGGTCTGGTAAGGAATCGTCACCACATAATTGTAAATGGCGTCATCGAAATTGGCGATTGAAGAACCGTCCTGACGAATGTATGACAGGCGGTCGTCGCTGCCAAGCGTGCGTGCGAAACGGACGACGTAGGTGGCGTTGGTTACGGTGATGGCGAGCGAGTCACGAGTTGCGTTGACGCTCAGACGGTCGTTTTCGGAATAGCCACTGAAAGCATACGAGTAGCTTGGACGCCCAGTCATATCGATGGTATATTCGTAAGTGTCAGGCGAGAAGCCATGGATATCCTCGCCGTCGATTGTGAGGTCGGTCAACCTTGATGTTGGGGCGACAACGCTACGGACAGCATTGATGACGTAACGCGATACAGAACCGTCGCCAGCGGTTACGGTAATCAACGAATCGGTGGCGTCAACGCTCTGTTCTCCGTTCATACGCAAGAAATCAAGGCGAGGGTAAGCCTCGTAAGCGCCGAGGTTGTAAGTATAGATATATGTGTCAGGGTCGAAAACAACCTCTTGGTGGTTGTCAATGATGAGGTCGGCAAGGCGTGAGTCGCTGTGGCCAGCGCTTGCGAAAGTGATTGAATAGTTACGGGCCGAACCGTCCTCGGCAACCACATGGATGTTGTAACTGAAATTTCCACGAGTGATAGTGACGACGGAATGGCTCGAACCCTTGACAACGCAAAGGTCTGGCAAGGTCACGAGACCTGCCGTTACTGGCACTGTGTAAGAGGTGACGGAAGGGTTGAAGCCCTGCAATGGGTTGCCACCGACGGTAATGGACTGTAGTGTGTTATTTGATGAGTTGCCGCGTGTGAAGTGTATGCGGTACTCCGTGTATTGGTCGCCATCCTCGCCGATGGAACGTATCGTAGCGGTCAGAACGCCGTTAACCCATTCGCTCCAAGCCACACGGTGCTCCTGGTCGTCAACCTGGCCTGTCATCGTTATCTGTGGCCTTCCGGAATATTCGGCATCGAGGACAAAGTTATAATCGTATGTGGATTCCGAGAAACCCTCCAAAGGCATGCCATCAACGGAAATGGAGCTTAGTGCGCTGTTGTAGATGAAATGCAGGTTACGGAAATGGACCGTAGAGGTGCGTTTTGTTATGCCGCCGTAACTGCTTGCGTTCTCCGAGTGGCCAGAGTTCAGGCAGATATTCATAGCCGAGACATTGTTGATGCCCGCATAGTCGATGTTGAGGTAGGCGTCATTCCATTCATTAGGATTATTGAACGAGCCACTAAAGAGAGACTGCTTAGACGTATTCCCATCGAACATATTAACCCACATACGCCAATTGTCCATGCTTTTGCTTTCTATTGGCATATACTCAACATAGAGTTGCTGAGGCGTGTTGCGGAATGGTATGGAGCCGCTGACCGAAGAGGTGGAGCCACCGGCGGATGCCAGATTCATTGTCATTGTACCAGTGGTTATCATACCAGGGATTGAGCCGTAGATTGCGTTGGCATCACCCTCGCGCGTGGTTTGGAGTACCACACCACCGTTGCCGCCAAGCGAGGCGACTTCGGAGCCGGTGCAGGTGCTAAGGAAGGTCCATGTGTAACAGCCAACCACATCACCAGGGGTCGTCCATCCAACGGGTTTGCTACCCTTATGGCTTGCAGCCTCCCATTCCACGAAATTCTGGTTAGGGATCACGTCGGTCTGATAGAAATAGTGGAAAACATATTGCTCGGTGTTGACGCCGTCTGTAACCTCGATAGCCATTTTCTTGTCGTTGTCAACAAGGATGTTCGTCGAGCAACCTGTTGCGGCGACTACCTCGATTTCTGGTTTTTCGTTGACGCTGAGGATGTATGAAGTCTGGGTTGGTTTGAATGACGAGAAAATCGTACCGTCAACGGTGACGGAGGTGAGGCGTGCCGAAGATACGGTCGAGACCTCGGAGTGGATGGTGTAGATGGTCGAGTCATTGTCACGGCGGTTGCTGCGTACCTTGATTATGGTCAGTCCGTCCGTACCATCGCTTGTTATCTCTACGCTCTGCGAGTCAAACATCTTGACGTAAGACACGAGAGGGAAAACGGTAGTGCCGATAGGGAGCGAGACGTCGTAGTTGAACCTGTTAGGGTCAAAGCCGGCAAGCGGCTCGCCATTGAGGGCAATCATTGTGAGGAGGTTGTCCAAAGTCGATTCCTGTATGCGGAAAGTGACTGAGTAGGTACGTTGCGAACCGTCCTCGGCAGTTACGATTACGAAAGAGGTGTCATTCAAAGGACGCTCGACGTAACGCACCGTCTGCTCGATAACGTCCGTGCCGTCAGGGGCGAGGGCAAGGTCCCAGGTCAGTTTAGGGGTCGTGGTCGTCTCGGCAGGGATGGCGATGGAATACGACAACCTGTCACGGTCGAAGGCTGGTATTGACGCACCGTCGTAATATAAGTTCTCAAGGTAGTTGACAGACGACTTCTTTATGTTGTAATTGATTGTATAGACCGTCCGCGAGACACCGTCGGCGGCAGTGACCGTTATAGTGGTCGCACCGTTTATGCCACCGTAAGCCACTGCGACGCTCTGCGACTCCTCGGCGGGGCGTGGTTCGAGCTGCGGCTGGGTACGGGTGCGCCAAGGAAGGGTGATGTTGTAAGTCGTGACGTTAGGGTTGAAACCGTCAATATTCAACCCTTGCAGTTTCGAGTTGTTGCTTGGTATGGTATGGAAGCGCACTGAGTAGTGCCTTACGGTGCTGTCCTCCGCATAGACGACGATGTCTGTACCCTGGAGGCCGGCATTGGCCAGCATAACTGTCTGGCGGTCGTTGCCACGGACATAACCGATGGTTGGCAGTGCGTCGCCATAGTTGAGGGTTATCGTGGCGGTGTCGTTGACGAACTGTTCGGCAGGGATGTTGACGCCGTTGCGGGTCACAGCGTTCAGTGCCGCGTCGGACGATTTCAGGAACGCAAATTCCACTGTGTATGTTGACGAGGTCATACCGTCCGCTGCGGTCACCGTAACGGTCGCCGTGCCGTCCAAAGCCGGGGTCGTCATCACGACAGAGGCTTGTGGGTCGGCCAGTGTATAGGTGATCGCTGGTGCAACGGTCGTGCCTTGGGCCAAAGTATATGAGTAGTTGAAGGTCGTTGGCGCGAACGAGGCTATCGTTGTGCCTGCCACCTTAAGGTCGTTCAACTGGCAGACGGAAGAGACCCTGCGTATGAAGGTAACTGTATAGTTGGCGGTGTCGCCACTCTCGGCACGGACGTAAATGCGAGACTCAAGCCTTGCTGGGTCAGTGTTTGTGTGGACGGTCTGCAATGGGTCGCCTGCCACGCCCTCGACTGTAGGGAGGGCTGTCGAGGTCAGGTTGTAGGTATAGTTGCGCACGGTTGCGACGAAGCCTGCCAAAGGTGCACCGTCTATGTTGATTCCTGCGAGCAGTTTGTTTGAAGACTGAGGGTAGTGGATGTTGATTGTATAGACATTCTGCGTGCCAGTCTCGGGGGTCACTGTTATACGAACCATTCCGATGACGTTTGGAACGGTGATGGTCACGTTTTGGCCCTCGTTCTTCTCGACTGTTATCTGTGGGCAAGCGGTAGCGGTTGCCGGGATCTCGTAATCGTAATTCAGCACCTCTGGGTCAAAGCCTGCAAGTGCGACGTTGTCAACCGATATGCCTCTAAGGAAAGCGTTGGCGGACTTAGCCACCGAGAAAGCGATTGAGTAGGTGCGTGAGCTGCCATCCTCGGCGCGTACCGTGATTGTCGATACGCCATTCACGCCACCGCGGTTGACTGCTACGGTCTGCGACTCGTCACCCTTGGTGTAGCTTATCGAAGGGAGTACGGTCGTGCCGCCTGCGAGCTGGTATGCGTAATTGAGTGTGTCCCTGTTGAAATCAGGCAACACCGTACCGTCTATCATTATTGACGTGAGGTAATTGCAGGTGTTCGTAAGAACCGAGAAGTGTATTATGTAAATCGTGCTTGAGCCATCCTGAGCCTTGACGGTTATTCGGGTGTCCCCGTTCACGCCACCCTCCACCTTGCGGATTGTCTGGTAGTTGTCGCCTGGTGTCCAAGTTATGTTTGGCAATGATGTCGTGCCATGGGGAAGGACGATGGCGTACTCCGTAACGTCAGGGTCCCAACCGTCTATCTGCACGCCGCCCAACATAAGCGAGGCGAGACGGCTGTTCGACGACTGTGTCGTCGTGAAGGTTATGCTGTAGGTGCGTGTCGCTCCGCCGCTTGCGCGAACCACGATACGCGAGGCCATGGTCAAGCCTCCGTCTTGGAATGTAATAGACTGGTACTCGTCGCCGGCCAACCATGTTATCGTCGGTGGTGTCGTCACGCCCAAAGGCAAGGCCACCGTGTAGTTGGTCACGTCTGGGTCGAAACCTCCTATCAACTCCCCGTCAAGCATTATGGCGTTAAGTGCCGTGTTGGTCGATTTCAGCGTAGTGAAATTTATCCTGTATATGCTGCTGTTGCCGGCCTGCGCGGTGACTGTCACTTTTGCCGTACCGTCTATGCCCGAAGGTTGGTAGGTGATGGTCTGGTACTCGTCCCCAGCCGTCCATGCGACGTTAGGTATCTGCGTCGTGCCGATTGGCAGGGTGTCGTAATAGACGAAGACCTCTGGGTCGAAACCATCGATCGTCTGACCGTCAAGCCGCAAGTCGTTCAGGTACGAATAGGTCGAGGCGGTAATGACGAAGTTCAGGCGGTACGTGCGTGTGTTGGTCGTGCCTTGTGGGGTTACGGTTATCGTCACACCTCCAGCCAAACCGTTGTTGGTCACGACGATAATCTGGTCGTTAGGGTATGCGGTCGTGTAGGTCACCACAGGGTCGGCCGTCGTACCCGTAGGGAGTTCCACGACGTACGAGTTGCGTGTGGGGCGGAAACCGTTGATGGTCTTGCCGTTCACCTTGATGTCGGTCAAAGTGTTGTCGTTCAGCGGTGCGACGGAGAAGTTGAGTGAATAGACGGTTGAGAAGGCAGGGTCGGCGGCCGTACAGGTCACTGTCGCCGTGCCTGGGAAGCTCGATGGGGTGTTTACGGTAGCCGTCTGCCCGTCCTCGCCAAGGGTGTATGTAATCGTTGGGTACGTTGTCGTGCCGAATGGCAATGCTATGTTGTAGTTGAAAATAAGCGGGTTGAAGCCTGTTACGCTTGTCCCGTCCACCATAATGTCGGCAAGGCGCGAGTTTTGGGACAGTTGGGTTGTGAACAGGATTTTGTATGTCGTTGACGACGAGCCGTCCTCAGCGTTGATGGTTATTGTCGTGGTGTCGCCTATCGCTCCGTAGTTTATGGTGTATTCCGAAGCGTCAAGGCGACGGCCGCTGCGCTTAGGGACTATCGTTGGGACGGTCGTTGACGTTGCGCCGAGCGTGTAGGTGTATGTGTGCGTATCTTGGTTGAAACCAGTCATCGTGCGGTTGTTGAGCAGCAGTTCGTGAGCCTTCGAACTATAAATCAGCCTTACGTCGTCAACCCACAGTTCGCTACCCTCGTGGATATCGGCCGAACGCGCGTTAGGGTAGTTTCCGCCCGAAAGGATGAGGTTCATCTTCTCTGGCACGTCGTTACTCAGGTAGGTGATTGGCACTGTTATCTTTGTCCAGTTTGGGTATTGCGTGGCGTTGCGCCAATGTCCTTCTGCCACTTGCGTTCCCATAACCGACGTACCGCAGGCGTTGCCGTTGAAGGCCTGGCGTATGTCCGACTCCTCGTCGTAATGGGTGGTGCTGGCGCACTGGCCGTTTTTGCCTTTGTAGCGGTCCCCGCGGAATGTGCCTGTCCAGGCGTAATAGACGATGAATGCCTCCTCCGAACCGTTGTTGGTACGTTTTATCCAAACCTCCACCGAGTCTGGGCGGTGGGTCCAAGCCGTGCCGCCATCCGTTCCCGCGGTGGCCTCGTTCACCTTTGCTATGCTCTCAAGGTAAGCCCATGGCGTGCCGAGCGAAATCCATGCCGGCGAGGTTTGTCCGATAACGGTGACGTTCTTCAGGTGGGCGCATTTCCCCGTATGGCCGTTGTTGTCCTGCGTCAAGACGGTCATCTCGAGTCCGAACTGGCTAACGTTCGAGGCGTTCCAACTCGTTGGGCGGATACCTGCGCCACTGTGGGCGGCATCGCTCTCGTATGTCTCGAAACTGGAGTTGGGAAGTTGGTACTGCGACCATGCAAGTACGCTGACAAACAAAAGCAAAAATAAAAGTAGATTTTTTTTCATTGGTGAATTTTTTGTGCGAATTTGGCACAAAGGTACGGTTTTTTTTTGACACTGGAATGCCATCGTCACCCTAATGCATGAAAAAGGAACTGAATTGGCGGAAAATGACTCTATGGTGTGAAAGGTTTCTACCTTATATATAGGGTTTATTTTGGAAAGTGAAGTTTTTTGATTTAAATAATCTTAATGTGATGCGTTTTTTTGTTTTGGGGTTATAAAGGGGTTGATGGTCCGTACATCCTTCGGTGCTGCTCCGTTGGAAGTAGTTTTTTTTTCGCTTTTACCCATTGTCTTTTTGGAATGGATGAGTTAAGATTTATTAGCCATTTAACTCAATTAACTCAATTAACTCAATTAATTTTGAGCATACCCTACCGTTTTTGTAATACATGAATGGTTAAAAAATTAGGCTCTATAACGAATTGAGTGAGTCGAAACAATGTATATTCACAGAATTGGATTCTCCACACCACTGACCTCCCCAAGGAGAGGAATACCTTGATAGGTAATGCCTTATTACCCAGGACTTACGTCCTGAACTGATTTATGTCGTTTTTTTAGAGCTTTGGAGTTTGCATACAAAGTTATCAAACGATTCATTATAGAGCCAAAAAAAAGCCTATTCAATATCGATTAGAATAGGCTTTTTAACAACATCGGTGGATTGTGGTGAACCACCCTTATAGCAGTTTGCGGAGGAGTTGACGTGCGTCAAGCTCGTTCGCAAGTATGCCACGAAGGTCTGCGATAGGTATGCGTTGCTGTTGCATAGAGTCGCGGTGACGTATCGTAACGCAATTGTCGTTGAGTGAATCGTGGTCAACAGTTACGCAGAAAGGTGTGCCGATGGCATCCTGCCGGCGGTAGCGTTTGCCGATTGAGTCCTTCTCGTCGTAAGAACAACGGAAATCGAACTTGAGGTCATCCATAATCTCACGGGCTTTCTCAGGCAGACCATCCTTCTTGACAAGCGGCATCACGCACACCTTGACAGGAGCGAGGACGGCAGGAAGGTGAAGCACGACACGGCTGTCGCCACCTTCAAGAGGCTGCTCCTCGTAAGCCGCACAGAGAATCGAGAGGAACATACGGTCAACACCGATAGATGTCTCAATGACGTAAGGGGTGTAGCTCTGGTTGAGTTCAGGGTCGAAGTACTTTATGTTCTTGCCGCAATATTTCTCGTGGCTTGAAAGGTCAAAGTCTGTTCGCGAGTGGATTCCCTCAACCTCCTTGAAACCAAACGGCATCTCAAACTCTATGTCTGTAGCGGCATTGGCGTAATGGGCAAGTTTATCGTGGTCGTGGAAACGGTATTTCTCATCGCCAAGACCGAGAGCCTTGTGCCAACGCAGGCGGAACTCTTTCCAGTACTCGAACCACTTCATCTCCTCGCCTGGACGAACGAAGAACTGCATCTCCATCTGCTCGAACTCGCGCATGCGGAAGATGAACTGACGTGCCACAATCTCGTTGCGGAAAGCCTTACCAATCTGACAGATACCGAAAGGAATCTTCATACGGCCAGTCTTCTGCACGTTCATATAGTTAACGAAAATGCCTTGTGCGGTCTCTGGACGGAGATAAATCTTGGTGGCACCGTCAGCGGTCGAGCCAACCTCGGTCGAGAACATAAGGTTAAACTGACGAACGTCAGTCCAATTGCGAGTGCCTGAGATTGGGCAGACAATCTCGCAGTCGATGATAATCTGCTTCAACTCAGCAAGGTCGTTGGCTTCAAGTGCCTTGACGAAACGTGCGTGGATTTCGTCACGTTTCTTGGCATATTCAACGACACGTGGGTTGGTCTGGACGAACATCTCACGGTCGAATTTGTCGCCGAAACGCTTTGCCGCCTTGTCGCACTCCTTGTTGATTTTCTCGTCGAATTTGGCAAGATGGTCTTCGATAAGGACATCGGCACGATAGCGTTTCTTGCTGTCGCGGTTGTCAATCAATGGGTCGTTGAAGGCATCGACATGGCCAGAGGCTTTCCAAACCGTTGGGTGCATGAAGATGGAAGCATCAATGCCCACCACGTTCTCGTGAAGGAGCGTCATGCTGTCCCACCAATATTTCTTTATATTGTTCTTCAGTTCAACGCCATTCTGACCATAATCATAGACAGCGGCGAGACCGTCATAGATGTCGCTCGAAGGAAATACGAAACCGTATTCCTTGCAGTGAGCGACCATCTTTTTGAATGTTTCTTCCTGTGAAGCCATAATTTATTCCTTGATCAGTTTGAATGTGTCATTCATCTTACTGCCAGAAACCTTGACGATATAGGCCCCGCTTGCGAGATGACTTACCGAAACCTCAACGTTTTGACCAGCCGATGTCTCGTCCAAGTTCTCAATATAGACACATTTGCCACTGAGGTCATAGATTGCTACCGTAACATTCTCGTCTGCTACTGGAAGACCGATGTTAAGAATGTCGGAAGTTGGGTTAGGATAAGCGACGAGGACACCAGTCTCGAAGACATCCTGAGTCTTAGTGGTTTGCCCAAGGATATAGAGGAGACCGTAATAGTCGTTGATTTTACCCATACCCCAAGTGTTGTTTGGCTTGTCTGAGACATCACCCGTAAACTCGTCAAGGATTACGGAGTGTGCAAAGACGTCGCGAATGTCGTCAGGGTCAAGCGTAGGGTCAGCCTCAAGCCAAGTTGCGATGACACCAGCGCAATAAGGAGAAGACATTGAAGTACCCTTCATAGAGCCATAATAGAATGTCTCACCGCCGACGGTAGTTTGTGCGCTACGACCATCCTTTATAACGTTAAGGTCAGGATAAGCAGACCAAATAAATTCGCCCGGTGCTGTGATATCTGGTTTCACGCGGTTGTCGGAGGTTGGTCCACGAGATGAGAAGTTCGAGATTGTACCCTCTTTTGTGGCAGAACTGCCAGGACGCGTAACGTAAGAACCGACTGTGATTACACCATCGGTAACACCCATAGGCTCGCCAACGGAGTATGAAGCATCGCCACCAACAATCTGGCTTTGGTTGGAATTGGTAAAGCTACTGTACTTCTCGTATGACCACATGTGAACAAAACCAGGATTGTTAGTCACTACCCTCAGACCGATGTTGTGACGCTTAGGAACACTATCCACACTGTTGAAAGTCACTGAGATGTGTCCACGACCGTTGTCTGTAGTCTCGGCAGCCATAAACATATTGCATTTCAGTCTTCCGTATGAGTCGATGACGGTATCTGGCTTAATTGAAATCCTACCAGAACCGTTGCATGCCAATGGAGCACTCATATAAGAGCATTCCTTCGCATCCTTATTGTAGGCAACCAACTGCACGGTATATACTTGGTTTGGCTCGCCATAAACATCAATGTAGGCGTAACCATACTGATAACCAGGGTTATTCTTGAATGACACGAAGGTTATATATGACGTGTCGTTGACACCGTCAAGGAGTTTACCAGTGTGTAGGTCGCCATCTGCCTCATTACCAGCCGAACCAACAGCAATGTAACCAGGGCCTACCAAGCCGTCGATAATCTGGCTTTCGATTGACGTGCCATCGTGTGGGCCGAGGGTTGATCCCATGCTGACATTGACAACGCAAGGTTTGCCAACTGATTTAGCATAGTCGAAGCAGTATTTGATACCGTCAGGGATACCTGTCGAGAGGGCGTTGTCGTCTGAAACGAAAACGATGTCAGACTCCTGTGCGATACCGTAATAGTTCTGGGTACGGTCTGCTCCAACGGCTATACCTGCAACGTGGGTGGCGTGGCCAGAGGTCATCTGGCGCGTATCGTATTTGACCTGAAGGATTTTTGCGGAGTCAGTGTATTCAGAACCGTAATTGAACTGTGAAGGGTTGACACCAGTCGTTCCGTTCTCATTCCAGAAACGTTTGATTCTGTATCTTGAGTGCGAAGCGTCCCAGAAAGCAGGGTGGTTCAATTGCATATCCCTATCGACAACACCTACAACGACACCACGGCCAAGGTAGGATTTAGTCAGAGGTGCAGCACCATTCATCGCACCATTAGCATTGCTTGCAACACGCGCAAGGTCCATATTTGTCGAGACTGGCATACCTGCCTCAACACGTTTGATGTTCTCGTTCTCGGAGAGTGGCTCGATTGCGTCAATTGGCACGGCGGCAGTTGCCACATTGATAAAATCATAGCGGCAATGCAACTTTGCACCGTATGCATTCAGCAATTCTTCGTCAATCTGTCCTACGAAACGTACATAGCAATCCACGTACTCCTTACCGTTTACCATCTTAACGGTCTTAGCCATAGGGGAGCGATGGAACTCGGCATTCGATTTCCGACTCTCGATGAGGGATGCCGTATAGTTGGAAATTTTGCTTTGTCCAACCAGTGTGACAGTGGAAAACAGTGCCACTGCCATCACGAATAGAATTTTCTTCATGTTATTTATTGTGTTATTGTTTTACGAGCTTATAGCACCGCGACTGGTTCGCACCTGCGATACGTACTGTGTAAATGCCGGTTGGCGCACCGTCAAGCGAGAATGTCCTCTCCTCGCCTGCAAAAACGCTGCCAAGCGAAGTTGCCATAACCTGACGTCCGCTGAGATCATAAACGGAAACTACTACGTTGTTGTCGTTTGAGGCGAAACCAATCGTGAATTGGTCAACGGTAGGGTTCGGATAGATGGCGACAATCTGGTGGTCTGTAACGTTTTCGATGCCTTCAGGGTATCCAAGAATATACATCAAGCCCTCGTAAGCGTCTATCTTGCCGTATCCCCAAGTGTAGTCAGGAAGGTCTGAACCTGTGAAATTGTCCTTCTTGGCAGTATGGGCAAAGATGTCGATGAGGTCATCGTAGTCAAGATTAGGATTTGCCTCAAGCCAAGTTGCGACAACGCCCGTAACATAAGGACAAGCCATAGAAGTGCCTGACATTGAACCGTAATAATATTTATTGCCGTCATATATGGTATATTCGTTGCCGTAAGAGTAATACAGCTTGTCAGGGAGTGAAGAGTAAATGCCCTCGCCAGGTGCGGCGATTTCAGGTTTCAGACGGCCGTCAGCCGAAGGACCACGGGACGAGAAATATGAAATATCGCCCTTTTGGCTATCGTAAGTTTCTGGTTTATTGACATAAGAGCCGACAGCAACAACCTTCTTGCTGATTGCTATACCTTCACCAATAGACATAGCATCGTCGCCCGACATCCAACCACGAGAGGCGTAACCATTATCGGTGAAGGCAGAGCAATAGTCGTTGCACCAGAGATCTACATGGCCAGAGTCACTGCGAAGGAGGACACCAATCTTCAGGCTTGACGAAACATCGTCCTGCTCGTATTCAATGGCAATGTTAGGTTTGTTGTTCAGAGGGTTAATACCAGAGGCAATGTCCGCTGAAAACTTGATGGCACGTGTGCCAGTCACGTTAGCCCTATATCTGAAAGATGTGTCTTGGCTTGCGCGGAAGAATGGGGTTGAATAAAAAATAGAGTCACCCGATGGCGAGTAGGCCACGATGGCAAATTCAAAGTCATTGCCCTCTTCTCCCCAAGCCTCCATCATGGCGTAAGGCATCCACCATTCGTACATCAGTTCGATGAAAGTACCGGCGATAGAGTCCTCAGGGGTAAAATCCTTGCCGAGGTGGACGTTAACGCCACCACTGTTGCCGGCCGCGCCAATGATGACGTTACCTGGTTTCACCAAACCCTCAAGGACGCTGCTACAGAGATCCGTACCGTCGTGTGGACCGAGTTCACCACCCATGCTAATGTTGATGACGCAAGGTTTGCCGACTGAGTCAGCATAATGGAAAATATACTGCGCACCATCAGTAAGGTCTGCATCCTCACCAGTGGTACTGGTGATTACAATGTCAGCCTCGCCAGCCGTGCCATAATAGTTCAATGAGTGGTCGGCACCTGCGGCAATACCAGTGACGTGTGTCGCATGGCCAGATTCCATAGACGTAATGTCATAACCTGCAGCGAGAATCGATGCTGAGTCAGTGAAGAACCTTCCGTATGTATAGCCAAAGCCGCCGGAACCGTTTTTGTTCTGGTTCCAGAAACTTTTTATGCGGTAGCGTGTCTTGTCCTCGTTCCAAAAGTTGATGTGCGACACCTGAATCTCCTGGTCAACGATACCGACGATGACTCCGTTGCCCTTGAAGGCATGTGGCAGCGGTGAGACTCCGTCAATGACTTTCTGGGCGTTTGACGCTGAGCGAGCCTCATCCATTTTAACACGTGTCTTTTGCGAAGCCTCAATGTACGAGATGCACTCTTCAGCCGCCAAAGCTTCGAGCGAAGCAACTGGAACATTGGCAGTAACGGTCGAATTTGCAGGGTATTCAGCCCTGACCTGACCTCCATATTTTTCTATCACTGACCTGTCAACTGCACCGTTGAAACGAACGAAAACGGTAACATAATCAACATTGTTTATATTCTTGACAGTGGCACGCGAAGGAGCATTCGACGTGCGTCCCTTCGTGGCAGATGTTATAATCTTTGTCCTGTTGGACATCTTACTCTGTGCAAAGACAGACAAAGCCACCATCATAATGATGGCCACGAAACAAAGCAACCTTTTCATAAATCAAATTATTTATGGAGTCTTTCTAGTTTTTTGCCAGCCTCGAAACTCTTAACACCAGCGGTCTTGATGAACTCAGGCAAGAGATAAAGAGGGCAACGGAATGAATAGACATCCTTAATCATTTCGTTGATGACAACACCCGTCGAGCGAACGGCGTCAGCGTCGAAGTTCTTGCCCAGTGTTTGGATGTAACCAGTGAGAACATACCCCTTCTTATCCTTTGGCAAAGCGTAGAAATCAACGAGTTCGGCAGATGGTTTGAACTTCTTGAGCGATTTTCCGCTTTGGTTGACCTCATAGACAAAGTCAGCCCAAAAAACCTTAAACTGGTTTGAGAACCAAGAAGTTGTAGGAAGGGTCTCAGAGAGTTTCTCTTCTGTTTTCGCCTCTTTCTTGTTGCATGCCATAGCGGAAACCGACAACATACAAAATAGAACTAAAAATAACTTTTTCATTGTTATGATTATTATTTGGTTTTTCAACCTGCAAAGTTACAACTTTTTTTTGACTTTATCGCCAAATTTGCCTCCGAATATTCAACATTTCTCCGAAACCTCCACTTTAACTACCCGAACGGTCTTATTATCAACCGAAAAACGATTGTCTGTCCTTTGCCCGATTACCCACACCACATTGCCGGAAGCGTCAACGAGCAACTGTTGCGACTCTTTTTGCACCACGTCAAGTTTGCGTTCTGTCAAGTAGTCGCTTATTTTCTTTCGACCTTTCATCCCGTAAGGCACGAACCAGTCACCGGCTTTCCACCGCCTGATGTTCAATGGCAAAACCAACTTGTCTTCGTCGAAAAAAGCAAAATCAGCACCGCTTTTCAATGATGCGCCTTGATTATCAACATTAGTCACCGTGAAGCACAATTCCTTCGTTTCTCTTTTTTTATAGATAAGCGTCTTCCCTCTGTCAACCACCACTTTAACCTGCCCGTTCTCGAACACTTTACCGCTTGCCTCCGTCTGTTCGGCTTTCCACACCTGGCGAATCCTGTCATGCGTAAACCCCAATTGGCTCAACTGTTTATACAGTTCATAAAGACGTTTTTCAGGCGACGAAGGGTCATCCAATGACGCTTGTATTACGGCAAGGTTTTCCATCGTGTCACGCATAGTTTCAAGGAACGACGGGTTCATAGCCACAAACTCAGGTAAGATATTGTGGCGTATGCGGTTACGACGGTATTTTGTGTCGCTGTTTGTACTGTCTGTACGGAAATTTTGTTTGTGGATAATGAGATAATCCTCAATCTCATCCCTTGTGATATTCAGAAGCGGCCTGATGACACGACTGTTCTTAGGCCTAATGCCTGTAAGTCCTTTGATGCCTGTACCACGTGTAAGGTTCAAAAAAAACGTCTCTACAGAGTCGTTAAGGTTATGAGCCACAGCAATATACTGGCAACCTAACCTAACCCTCTCCTCCTCGAACCACCCATAGCGCAATTCACGTGCGGCCATCTCTATCGACAAATGTTTTTCCTCCGCATACGCCTCTGTGTCAAAATCTTTTTTGACCAACGGAACGTGCAGTCTGTCAGCCAACAAGGTTACGAATTCCTCATCCTTGTCTGACTCCTTCCCACGCAGATGGAAGTTACAATGTGCCGCTAAGCACTTGTAACCTTGCTCATGCAACGCCAAAAGAAGGCAAACCGAATCCCCACCCCCACTGACGCAAACCAGCAGAGGTGTCTCTTTTGTGCATTCTTCTGGCAATATTAATTTCAATCCGTCAACGTATTGATTTTGTTAGGCGTTACAATAGCGCCTTTCCTCACGTCAATCTCCCCGAATGTCCCTTCGTACTTATGGATGTTTTCGTTGAGCGCCATTGCCAACCTTTTTGCGTTTTCGGGTGTCATGATGATGCGGCTCTTGACTTTTGCCTTTGGGTTGTTTGGCATAACCGCCAGGAAATCCATAATGAACTCACTTGCGGAATGCCCGATGATTGCAAGGTTGGAATACATTCCGTCGGCAACCTCTGGCTGAATTTCAACTTGCAGTTCTTTTTTCTCTTCCATAATTAACTTATGTGTTATTACATTTCAAAAAACTCCTCCAAATCGCGCCTCTCTTTTTTCGTCGGACGACCCGTACCCCTTGCCCTATTGTTGGCTTGGTCAATTTTCAGAACCTCAAGCAGTTCCAACATCTCAGGGGTAGTTATGTCCCTTATATACTCCGCCACAAGTTTCGCCCCAACCCTACCGGTCGGCAGACCCAAAACCTCGTAGCTATAGGTCACAGGGGCTTTCCTCAACGAAAATTGTTCTCCCTGCTTAATCTCATGCGACGATTTGACCTGCTGCCCGTTAATCGTCACATGACCCTTCTTGCAAGCCTCAGCCGCAAGCGAACGTGTCTTGAACAACCGTACTTCCCAGAGGAATTTGTCAATTCTTGATGGCATTTACTTATTATTATATTGGTTCATAGCCGTCTGAACGCCTGCCAGGCAAAACGTCTTGATTATCTCTATCGCCACCTCGATCCTCTCTTTTTTGACCTTCTCGTCCTCAGCGCTGAACCTTCCCAAAACGAAATCCACCTGACCGCCACGGGCAAATTCATTGCCAATACCGAACCTCAGTCTGGCATAAGTCTGTGTCCCAATAAGTTCCTGAATGTTTCTCAACCCATTGTGACCGCCGTCGCTTCCTTTTGGTTTCAGCCTCAACGTGCCGAACGGAAGAGCCAAATCGTCAACAACGACCAACAAGTTCTCTATCGGTATGTTTTCCTGCTGCAACCAATACCTTACGGCGTTGCCACTCAGGTTCATATAAGTCGATGGCTTAAGCAAAACCAATTGCTGTCCCTTCAGTTTCATCTCCGCCACGTCACCGTAACGTTTCGTGGCAAAAACGACATTGGACGCTTCTGCTAAGGCGTCCAATGTGTCGAAACCTATGTTATGGCGGGTATGGGCATACTCATTGCCGATATTACCCAAACCCACGATAAGATATTTCATAATTTATCAAGCTTCCTCCGAAGCCGCGCGTGAGCCACGGGTAACCTTAACGCTGCAAACAAGTGCATTTGCAGGGTTGAGGAACTTAAGCCCTTCAAAGTCAAGATTCTTAACCTGGATTGCCTTTCCAACCTCAAGTGCCTCTACGTTGATGACCAACTTCTCAGGGATAGCGCTGATGAGACCCTGAACTTTCAATTTACGTGCGTCAAGCGAAAGCTTACCACCAGCCTTTACACCTACAGCAAGACCCTCAAGGCTTACAGGAACCTGCATAACGATTGGTTTGTCCTCCGTAACCTCAAGGAAATCAATATGGATTACACGGCCAGAGACTGGGTGGAACTGAAGCTCTTGTATGATTGCAAGGCACTTATCCTCACCGATTGTGAGTTCAACGTAGTAGATTTCAGGTGTGAACACCAACTTGCGAAGGTCTGACTCTTTGCAAATAAAGTGTACGTTACGGCCTTTGCCGTAAAGCTCGCAAGGGATGTCACCGTTCAAACGGAAGGCTTTAGCAGCCTTTTTTCCAAGGTCTGTGCGTACAGAACCTGACAACTGGAATGATTTCATAATAAAAAAATTTGTGTGTTACTCAAAATGCAACTCTGTGAACTATGGGGAGTTGCGTTTCCCATTACACTTCCCTAAGCCGCCACGGTGCACACCTCGGGAAAAGCGGTGCAAAGATACTGCTTTTTTTCCGAACCACCAAACATTTTCCCGTTTTTATTTTCATTCCCTTTCTGTATCCTACTCGCAACGATAGATTAACGTTACATTAACGATACATTAACGATACATTAACGATAGATTAACGTTACATTAACGATAGATTAACGATACATTAACGATAGATTAACGGTATATTGACGGACTCCAACCGCGAACAAAAACTCATTGAACATTTTTTTACCCCACATAATAAAGGCATTAGTCCTGGGTAACATTGCTCCACAAAAAGCCAATATTAAAAACTATTCTCAACCTATCTCCCATTACTCGTCATTTTTGTGATATTTTTCAAAAAAAATGACGGCTATTCCAAAAATATTCCGTATCTTTGCAAGTTGAAATAAAGTGTCTATATTCTCCAATCCCCCAACCACTATTTCACTGATAACAAACAAAATAAACAATATGAAACAAGGAAATCTGAAAGGTCTTGTCCCTTTCGTCGTGGCTATAGTAGCGTTTTTTCTGTTTGCCGTAGCCTACTGCTCGCCGTTGTTTGAGGGCCGTGTGCTGCAGGCCGGCGACACCAACAACTACCTCGGCGCTTCACAGGAAGTCCGTGAATACTCAGAATCCGAAGGCCGCCAGATGTGGTGGACCAACTCAATGTTCGGTGGAATGCCGTCCTACCAAATCTCTGGTCAGACACCTGCCAACAAAATCCGTGAGAAAATCGCACACGTTTCTCAGTTTGGACTCACCGGCGATTATGCCCCTGCGGGAATCCTCATGGGCTATCTTTTCGGTTTCTTCCTCATGCTCATCTGTTTCGGTGTCTCCCCATGGTTCAGCATCGCCGGCGCATTTGCCCTCACACTTTCATCTTATTTCATGCTCATCATCCCTGCGGGACACATCACTAAGGCAAACGCCATCTGCTGCCTCGCACCTATGATTGGCGGCTTCTACGCCATCTTCCGCCGCCGCTATTGGCTTGGTATTCCGTTGGTTGTAATATATGGTGTCATCGGGCTTACGCTCCATCCACAGATGACCTACTACGTCGTCATGCTCCTCGGCGTTCTCTTCTTCGCCGAAATATTCATTCACGTCAAAGAGCGTCAGTATAAAGAGTTAGGTCTCTCAACACTCCTTCTCGCAATCTCGCTGTTACTGGTCTTCGGCACAAAACTCAGCTGGTACCAGATGAACCAAAGCTACCTCAACGAGACTATGCGCGGCGGTCACAGCGAACTGACGAAAGAGGGTGACGACAAATCTAAACCTGCAGGCCTTGATTTCAAGTATGCCACCGACTGGTCGTACGGCAAGGCTGAGACTCTTACCCTCCTCATTCCTAATTACATGGGCGGAGCGAGCGGCTATAACCTCGGCGACAATTCCGAACTTGAGCAGGAGCTCAAAGGTATGGGTGTCCCTGCGCAACAAGCCCGTGGCTTCTGCCATGGCGCACCTACTTATTGGGGAGAAAAAATGTTCACCTCCGGTCCTGTTTATGTCGGAGCTATAATCTGCTTCCTCTTCGTCCTCGGACTTATCATTGTGCCAGGGGCTTACAAGTGGGCGTTGCTCATTGCCACCCTGTTCTCCGTCACACTCGCCTGGGGACGTAACCTCACCGGTTGGACGCAGTTCTTCTACGACTATTTCCCAATGTACAACAAGTTCCGCGCCGTCGAGTCAATACTCATCGTGGCTGAAATCACGATACCTCTGCTCGGTTTTCTCGCCATCAAACGCCTCATCGAGTCAAACGACGCAAAGAAAGACCGTCGCAACATCCTAATCGCAGGTGGTGTAACTGGTCTTATTTGCCTTTTCGTCGCACTTTTCGGCGGTTCGTTCGACGTAACTTCATCATTCGACGAGCAGTGGAAAGGTCAGGTAGGCGAACAAATCTACGGCGCAATCCTCAACCAGCGTCACGCACTGATGACCTCTTCGGCATGGCGCAGTTTCTTCTTCGTCCTCATTGGTGTTGCCATTTTCTACATTTACACCTTCTTCCGCAAGGACGAAAAATCCGGAACAAACATCGCTTTTGCCGGTATTCTTGCATTCTTTATTTTATGTGATATGGTTACTGTTGACCGTAATTTCTTCGGCAAGGACAACTTTGTCACCACTCGTCAGCAGAACGCCACGTTTGAGGCACAGCCATGGGAGGAGGCAATCCTTCAGGACAAATCCCTTGACTACCGTGTCTTCAACCTTGCCGCCAATACTTTCAACGATGCCCGCACCTCATACCGTCTGAAATCCATCGGTGGTTACTCTGCCGCAAAACTCCGTCGTTACCAAGACCTTATCGACGCACACATAACAAAGAACAACTGGAATGTCCTCAACATGCTCAACACCAAGTATATCATAACCCAGCAGGGTCAGATTATGCCTAACCCTGACGCTATGGGCAACGCTTGGTTCGTTGACTCACTGCAATTTGTCGCCAATCCAGACCTCGAAAGCGAGGCTCTCCGCACAATCAACCTCAAGACGACAGCCGTCGCTGACCAGAAGTTTGCCGAAATCCTCAACCTTCCAGTCACCGCCCACGACTCGACAGCCACAATAACCCTCGACAGTTATGTCCCTGACCGTCTTTCATATACAACCAATTGCGCTGAGCCAAAAGTTGCAGTCTTCTCCGAAATCTACTTCCCTGAAGGCTGGCATCTATATGTTGACGACAAGGAACAGGAGATTGGGCGTGTCAACTACACCCTCCGTGCAGCCGTCATCCCTGCCGGTCAGCACACCGTCCGTATGGAGTTTGTCCCTGACGCATTGCAAATCGACAAACTCTGCGTCGCTCTTGTCATCTTCTCCATCATTCTCACCGTGGCATTACTCTTCTGGCCTCTCTATGGCCCGAAGTTTTTTGCCCGCAAGAAATAAGGAGGGGTACACAAGAAAAATAACTGTTCGGGAAAAACTGTTTTTTTGATGGTTAATGTGTTAGAAAATAGTGCTTTGAAAGGCGAACAGTTTCTGGAAATAACTGTTCGAAACTGTTCGCCTGTTTTTTTATTGGATTCTCTGTCAAAAAATAGAGAAAAATGGCAGGGGCATAAAAATACGGAGTGTGAATTTTAACAATTGCGAGTGCGTTTTTGCGGTTTCAGGGGTTGCTTTTTTGTCTGTCAGGGGTTGCTTTGGGCTTGCTCTTTTTTAAGTTTGGTTTACATTTGGGCAATATTTCTTAATCGAGAAATGACGGTTTTGGAGTTAACAATTTTTTTTAGTTTTTTATACACCCAAACGGCGAACAGTTTCGAACAGTTTTTTTGAGAAACTGTTCGGGAACTAAAATGCGGATTGACTGTCGATTAGGGGGCGATAAACAGTTTTTCCCGAACAGTTATTTTTCTTGTGTACCACTTCTTATTTCTTGCGGGCAAAAAACTGGTCGCATTTGGATGTCCTATATTCAGTTGAAAAAGTGTGGTATAACACTGAATATTCAGTTAAAAAAGTGTTGTGTAGTGCTGAATATTCAGTTGAAAAAATGTAATAAAATAAATCATCTTTCTGATTGTCAGTGCTATGTATAGAATATTATATGAAAGTTTGGAAAAATGGCATTTTTCGGACGTAAGAAAACCATTGGTGCTATTCGGAGCAAGACAGGTGGGCAAAACCTGGCTATTGAAGGAATTCGGCAGAAAAGTATATGCAAAAACTGCATTCATAAGTTTTGACCGAGACAAAGCAGCTCGTCAACTGATGCAAACTGAGAATAGTGCGGAAAAACTATTGAGAGGTCTTTCGGCCATTACTGGTATTGACATCACGCCACACGATACGCTTGTTATTCTTGACGAGATACAGGACTGCCCCGTTGCTCTTACACGCTTGAAGGTGTTTGCGGAAGATGCGCCCGACATACACGTGGCTGCGTGTGGCAGTCTGCATGGCATTGCCTTGCATGAAGGTGTTTCATATCCAGTAGGGAAAGTGGATGAGTTGTATCTTTATCCAATGACATTCGGAGAATTTCTGCGGGCTAATGGTAAAGACCAGATGGAGGAACTGCTCAAACAAAATGAATGGAGCATAATTAATGCTATATCAGACGAATATATCGACCTTCTCCGACAGTATTACTATGTCGGAGGTATGCCTGCAGCCGTAAAGGCATACGTTGATGGCAGAGGGTTGAACGCTGTGCGTTCTGAACAGAAACTTATATTGAGAGACTACGACCGTGACTTCAGCAAACATGCTCCTGCACGTGTCGTTCCGCGCATAAGGATGGTGTGGCAGAGTATAGTCTCGCAATTGGCTAAGGAGAACAAAAAATTCATTTTTGGTGCATTGAGAAAAGGTGCCCGTGCTTCCGATTTTGAAGAGGCAATTCAATGGTTGACGGATGCTGGCATAGTTTATAGAATAAATCGTGTCACTTCTGTGCAAATGCCGTTGAAATTCTATGAGGACAGAGATGCGTTCAAACTGTTCATCATTGATGTTGGACTCATGGGAGCAATGGCGGATGTGCCTGCCAGCCAGATAATGGTAGGTGACAATATCTTCAAGGAATTCAAAGGCGCATTTACTGAAGTTTATGTTTATTCGCAACTGGCAACAACGCAGATACCGGTTTCCTACCATACCGTTGAGCAATCCCGGATAGAACTGGACTTCGTTATTCAACTCAGTGACAATGTATATCCAGTTGAGGTCAAGGCTGAGGAAAACGTGAAATCCAAATCCATGAAGGTATTCATAGAAACCAATCCAAATCTTAAGGGTCTCAGACTGAGTATGAAAGGCTATGAGAATCAACCTTGGCTCGAAAATATTCCGCTGTACGCTTTCAGGGAATATTTAGAGCAAAAGTACCACGATTAGTGCTGTGTTTCAGTGCTATGAGACTCTGTAAATATCGATGTTGAAATATTATCGGAAGTTAAGTCCAAGCATTAATCATACCTCAGACTTTTGCTTTTTCACAAGGTCTATCTACATAGCGATGGTAGAACGTGTGACACTAACGCTGAGGCAGAGTGAACATGAGAGATGAAGATTACAACACTACCAAAAAAAATATAAGGCAAAATGCTTGGTGAGTCCAGAAAAATGTCGTACCTTTGCAGCCGGAATAGTGATAGTCCCTCGCAAGACTTGAAAACTGCGACATCAGCGGGATGTAAAGCCGCAAAATAGTCCACGCTGAAAGGGAATATGTTTCTCTATTCGGGTGGGAGGTCGGGAAAACGTTCCCTACCGCAGGATGAAAAAGCCTGCAAGGACATATTAAAGGCGTTCATTTGACGCTTAGTTCTATTGATACGAAACTTCGCAACTTTCAGAATCAATTATAGGACTATGCAGCATTGAATGTCTGCGGGATGTATAATTGCATCTTGCTGCACCGTTTATAATATTTGCGTATTTTGTGTGCTTATATTATATTAAGGTGTAGTTGGTGATTATATATCGGCGTGGGCTTCGTGTTGTTGGTTTTTAATTGATGGGCATGCGAAGGCCTCGTATCGTGGAACTGACGACAATGTAAGTTCCACGTTTTTTTATGTCCATACTTAACTGATATAACGGACAAAGACATGATAGTACTCCTTGGAATAATATCCTTTGCCATCCTTAATTGGGCAGGTTATGAAACCTCGATTAATGTATGTGCCATCATAGGGGCAATCCTTGCAATACCTGGTGGAATAATCGGTGCTATATTTGATGGCATCTTGGGCTTCTCGATAACAGGCTTGCTCAGCACAAAGATTGGTTCATTGATGTCTTTTGGCTTTGGTCGCTTCTTGGTTAATGCTGTCAGGAGTTTCTTTATTCCGTTCATTGTAGTGACAATATTTTATTTGATAATAGCATAAATAAAGTAATAAAAGGGAGTAAAGCCGAAAATCCCATAAAGAGTAGGCAATAATATTCTATGTGATATGAAATTCTATGCAACAACCAATTACAATTTAGCAATTACTATTGCAAATGGATTAAACAACAAACCATTGTGTTTGAAAATTGCGGAAGAAATTTCCGAATTGCCCAAATATGATTTTTATTATGACAAAGACAACGACTGTCTAAGGAAAGAAACGATGGCAACAAATGATCCTACATTTGTTTTCTTATTTGACATCAATAACAATTTTAACGGAGTTTATATACGCTGTAAAAATACAGTCATATGGACAAAGATGTTAACCTTATCGCAATTGTTGACCTGTCAACAATAACAACACAAGATATTATTCTGCGTAAATATACATATCTTTTCAAATTTGCCAAATCAAAAATTACTCAGAATAAGAACCATTACATAATTCTATATGCAACAAATTATTTGACTACGATGAATAACAAACTGTTTAGAGCACCAAATCCTTGCAAATATGCGAACAATTGTTCTTTTGCAGGGACATCGGAATGTCTTCATTTAATCAATGGCTGTTTGTTGATTAATCAATCTAATCAAGATGTGAAATTTAAATGACATTGTGGGCAGATGTTATATAAACTTATCTATAAACGTGCAAGTGTCCATAGCACAACAAAAAATTATTTATTATGAAAGCTTATCAAAAAGCAGAAATGATTGCAAAGAACCTTCCTACTGGTTCTTATGCTGCAGGTTGTCCTGCTCAACAGAAAGCAGGTTCAAGTGTTCTTGTCCCAGGAGGAAGTACTATGTCAGCTCCTCAGTATTGCTATATGTGCGAAATCGCTGGATAATCATTTCTGATTATGAGTGCGTGTAAACGCACTCATTTTTTAATCGGCAACAATCAAAAAAGTTAATTCCTTAATATAAACGCATATTATGACACAGCAAGAAATCCTTCAGTTGTTAGTTAACCCACAAAAGAGGTTACAGTGGCAAATAAAAGTATATAGAGATAATTCTCAAAGAAGAATTCATAAAATCGAGATGTTTTCTAATCCAAATTTTGAAAATTCTCTTGATACAATGTCCATCAAACAATCCAATAAGACTGGTATACAAGAAAAGGATTTGCAAGAAATAAAATCATTATTAGAAGAAATTCTTCGGGAACTAAAGACACAATCATGTTTGTAAAGCAATCCAAAAACTCCTTCATCCGAACAACAGAACGTTACGGATACATCACGAACCAATTAACACGTCATGACCGCAGTTATGATTCATTTGGTGGTGATTTGCTCAGAGAAATATCTCGTGAGCCAAAATGTGTTGACGATATAGTCAACCATCTTTTGACAATCTATAAAGATGTCGATTTCGGAACATTGAAAGCAGACTTTATGGAGTTTGCAGAAAGTCTTGCCAAAGATCATTTCATAATGATTGGCAAATCGCCAGAGGAATTAGATGCCAAGGATTTGACATTCTCCTACTCAATGGGTGATCCAAAGACATTGGCTACAGATTTCTACCAAGTCACGGAAAAGCCTATTAGTGAAAACACCCGGGACTTTTTCTTGGAAGAGGTGCAAGGTCGTCCGCTGATTTCAAACATTCAGTTTGAACTGACAAGCCTTTGTAATGAGCGATGCATTCACTGCTATATTCCAAACGAGAAGAAGAATCATGGCTTTGACATGCCAACGGCAAAAGTCAAAGACCTTATTGACCAACTTGCTGCAATGGGTGGACTGCATGTGACTTTTTCTGGAGGAGAGGCATTTATGCATAAGGACTTGATAGAATTGATTCGCTATGCCCGTGAGAAAGACATGATGGTATCTGTGCTAAGCAATCTTATCGCAGTAAAAGATGAGCAGATACAGCTCCTGCATGACCTTAACATTTCGCTCATTCAGGTTTCACTTTACAGCATGGATCCAGAAATCCATGACATGATTACAACTGTCAAAGGCTCGTTTGCCAAGACCAAAGCAGTCATCGAGAAACTTGTGGCGGCTGATGTTCCTGTTCAGATTTCCTGTCCTGTGATGAAAGCAAACAGAAAAGGTTATCGTGCAGTGCTTGAGTATGCAAATTCGCTTAAGATAAAGGCGCAGACAGATTTCATAATGATGGCAGAAGCAAATTTCGACACGAGCAATCTTGCAAACAGGATATCAATTGAAGAGACAGAAGAACTGCTTCGTGACATTATGGAATTTGACCCTACTTATAAGCAGATGATTGTCAACAAGCGTCCTATCAGCGAAGAAATCAAGTTTGACATCGAACGATATAAAAAGCAGCGTATTTGCGGTGTTGGTTACGACAATTGCTGCATTACGGCAAATGGCGATGTATATCCTTGTGCAGGCTGGCAATCTATGGTACTTGGCAATGTCTATAAGCAATCATTGCTTGACATTTGGGAAAACAGTGAGGTTAAAGAGTTGCGAAAAATAACACAGGCTGATTTTCCTCAGTGCGTTGAATGTGAAGCCCGTGATTTTTGCGCACGTTGTCTTGTTCGAAACTATAATGAGAGTGGTGGAGATATGATGAAAATCAACAAGCATTTCTGTGATGTTGCCTTCTTGACAAAACGTCTTGCACACGAGTATTTTGAGAAAGAACTCAAAAAACATAATATATGAGACTGTTTGACTCGCACACTCATGTTGGCAGGTTTCACGAATGTTATTTTACACCTGCTGATTTCATAAATATCTGCAAGCAAGTGGGTATCACAGATGTCGGAGTATCCTCGTCAACTATGGCAGACGAGGATTTTGACCTTGTGTTTTCCGAAATGGAAGAGTTGGTCTCACAAAACGAAGTGACAATTCATCCTGTTCTGTGGATTTCGCCAAAAATGTTGAAAACAGGTGCAATTACTCGTTTTATAGAAAGCGGCATCAAATGGTGTTGCGTGAAGGTTCATAACTATCAGCAACGTGGGCAATGGGGCGATTCTCTAAGCTCATTGATGCTTCAAGCTACAGATTTGGCACGCCAACTCAATGTGCCTTTGTTGTTTCATTGTGGCAATGAAATGTGTATGCCTGATGATTATGAGCCACTGATTGCCGCTACTCCAGATGTCAAGTTTGTAATTGCCCACAGTCGTCCAGTTGACCAGACAATACGAATATTGTCCAAATACCCCAATGCTTATGCGGATACAGCATTTACTCCAACCGAGGATATTTTGAAAATGTTTAATGCAGGAGTAGGCAACCGTGTAATGTGGGGAACAGACATTCCCGTCATGAGTTATTATTATAACTATCTTGATGGAAAAAAAGTAGAAGAGTTTGATTACAAAACATATTGCTTCAACATGCTAAATAAGTTGCGTAAAAAATTAACAGAAGAGGAATATTTAGCATTGACATACAATAATGCGTATAAGTTATATAATCGGTAGCTATGGCTGATGAATAGAATTAATAAATTCAAGCCTATCTTTCTCTTTCTGAAGAAATATATTTCGTTTGTCTTAAAAGTTAATCAAGAGCTGAAATTAGGTATTTGAAATCAAAATAAAATAGTAGATATGTTTGGCGGTTGCGCAGATGGCTTTCTTGCCTTTTCTTTGTTCTGTGGTGCTATAGTGCTTTGCTTTGCGTTGTATGCTTTCTTCGGCCCTGGAATTATTGTCTTTTTTCTTGCAGTTTCTGCAATCATTCTTATGTTACGAATAGTGATAGAGGTTATAGATGATGGACATAGGAATGATGAGAAAGAACCATCTGATGAAACAATAGCGAGAGCGCAGGTTATTAAAGAAAATAAGAAAGCAATATTTTATTATATTTTGTTTCTTGTTTTAGTTTTATTCGTGAATTACAAGGTTGCTGTCTTCAGAAATAGGTGTCTTGAAAATGCTAAAGTAGTTGCAGAAAACGCAAGAAAGGCAGAATATTCGCCTATCGCTATAGCAGAAATTGATTTAGAATACAATAGGCTCGATTCTATCATATCTAACCTTCCAAAACCGACAAAAAGAAATTATGAGGAGTGCTATGCAAGGGTATATAACATCAAGTGGAGGCGTGTTGATACAAAAGGAATAAGTGAGCTGGAAGATTATCAAATATCAAAGAAAAAAAAGATTTTGGACATTTTGAATGATTATATATTCAAAATGCAAGGAATAGAATCGAAATCAATATCTGGCGGAGGAAGCACTATGTCAAAAAATGATGTCATAACTTATATTGATCCAGATGGTGTCATGAAAACGGCATCAATAAGCCTAAAGCCAAATCCGAAATACATGGAAATAAGGACTTTAAGCGATTTGTGACAAATTAATAGTATGTGTAATGATGAGAACAATAATGTTTATTGAAAATATTTTTAATGGAGGCGTAATAGATTGGACAATTTCAATTATTGTTGGAATCTTAATCGTCTCTGCCTTGGTATATCTACTAAAATATATGGCGGATGAAGATGAAAGAGTGAAAAGGAAGATGTCAAAATAATGAAAAACAACACAAAACATTTTATTGAACAGCATCCTGACTTTCAACCAATGATAGCATTGTATTTCATGGGTTGGGAAGAGCAGTTTGGCGAGGATATCTATATCGACATTGCAGAATCGCATGAGGATGCTGATGCTCGTCGCAGATTCTATACCTCTCATGGCTATAAGTTCCTGGACGAGAACTGTTTCGGAAAAGATTTCGAGACTGTGGGTATAATCCAATGCTATGTACCAGAAAAACATTGATTTATTTATATGAGAAAACACATTTTATTATTGGGCATTCTCGCTTTGCTGATTTCATGCAAGGCAGAAGAAGAATCAAAACAAGACAAAAAACCTCAGGAACTGCAACAGGCAGATACGATTGCAGAAACGCCTCAACCTGTTGTAGAAGGTTGCGACACAGTTGAGCCAGCTCACCTATATAAAGAACTGAAGGATGGGCAACTGCTGAGGAATGTAATGCTGTACAATAGCAGTGGACTTATCAGTAAGGTGTATTTCGAGTTCGCAGGTGAGTATTGTAGGAACTTTGAAATCACCGTGGGCAAGTCTTGTTGGGAGAGTGAAGAGTTGTGTAGTGAGTGGCTTACATCGCGTTTTGGTAAAGGGTGGTATGGTAAGATTAACCTAATAGAATTTATCAGTTATCTGGATTATGGAGTTAACGAGAAATATGCCAAGCAGTTCCCTGACCGAGAGAAAACAAAACGACAGATTGTGAACTATTGCAAGAACGATTATTTTCCAAAATTTTCCACCCTTGACTCATGTTTGGAAAAATGTTTCTTTGACTATAATGCTTTTGATTTCAAATTCGATGGCTATGACAATCCTATAGACTGGACTGAGAAGTATTGGAAAAAGTATGTGGATATAGAAGTCGTAAGTTGGCAACCTGATTGTAAGTTGGCAACAGACACCAGTATGACCTATTCTGTAATCTACAAATACAAGTTTCATAAAAGCAAAAGAGGTGGTTTTGGTGGCAATGATATGCTTTGCCGAGCAAGGCTGACCGAATATAACAACGGCACGTACGAAATCGAAGCAGATGACCCAAATATGTGAATATTCAAATATAGTAATTGATTTAATGAAGTAACTTAGAGAAATGTTATGGATAAATTATTGAATCCTCAAAAGTATTTGGAACAAGTAGAAAATATAAATGCAGAAGCATGTTCAGCAACTTTAGAACTGCTGAAATCATTAGGCGAGAAACGTTACATTGTGGCCGCTGGTGATGATATTCCAGTTGATGCCACTTCTATTGATAACGTTTTCCTTACGGTTTATGGAGTAGGACTTGACGACGATGGAAAGATTGTTGTTCTTGCCTTTGTCGATTATGTTGGATGTCTATTTGGCGAAGAGGATTTTCCTTCTGAATGGACTGACGTTGCCAAACTAAAAGACAGTTGCTATCCAGGTTTGTACAGGTTTGTCGCTGACTACATGGATAAGGCAGTGTCTAAGAAAGAGACTGATAATAGGATTAAAGAATATAAAGAGTGTGGCTTCGAATAAGGTTTGTGGTACGTTAAGAGTAGAGAAATAGTCTGAAGCGCCTTTTTTGACCCTCTACTATTTCTTTGCTAATTCTCTGCTATTTCTCTGCTAAAGAGCAGAGGCATAGCAAAGGATCAGCGAAGGCATAGCGAACCTTCAGTAGAACCAGTGCAAAACCACCGCAAAATCACCGCATGAAAACAGAAACTTTGCCGTGACTTCGCTGATAGTCCAGAGTTCTTAATCCAATATAGATGGAATAATGGACTAATTTTAGTTCTTTTTGTTTTGCCAGTTCAAAAATTATCCGTACCTTTGCAATCGAAAATTAGGTGTTTTGTCCTGATATTATGGTTATGGGATTAATATACGGGAATATACATAGATATTGTGCATATATCGTGCAATGATGGTTTTGCCCGTAACATATAATCAGGATATACTTATGGGTAATGACAGTGACTTTTTCGCCCCATAACAAACAATAATACAAACCTATGGAGAATAACGATATTACAAGAATCAACAAGGCGGTAGCCACCATAAAAACTGCCATCCTGCAAAGTCAGACTCGTGCAGCACAGGCCGTTAATCAGGAGCAACTGGCTCTCTATTTCGGCATAGGACGCTTTGTGTCCGAAAATTCGCGAAAGGGTTTCTGGGGACAGAATGCCATAGAATCAATCAGCAAACTGCTGAAAACAGAACTGCCGGGTTTGAGAGGTTTTTCTGCCAGTATGATAAAGAGAATGCGCACGTTCTACGAGGAATGGAGAGAAATAGAGCCCAAATCGGTAATTCCGATTACCGAAAATACAAAAATTAACAATATCGACAAATCGGTAATCCCGATTACCGATTTGGATATGATATACCCATTGAAGCTGACAGGATATGAGGAATTCCCAATTATAGCATTTCTGAACATCAGTTTTTCTCATCATTCAATGATTCTTCGTTATACAGAGACATTGGACGAACGGAAGTATTACATTCAGTTGGCTTACAACCAACGACTGAAAGTAGATGATCTGGAAACATTACTGAAAGCAAAGGTCTATGAAAAACAAGACCGTATCCCAAGCAATTTCTTCAAGACTATTCCAGACAAGAAACTGGCAATGCAGACATTGCAGATGTTCAAAGATCAATACCTGCTTGATTTCATTAATGTGGAGGAGATTGACGAGATGGATCCCGAAGACATCGATGAGCGTGTGATAGAGAAGCAGATTGTGATGAACATAAAAAATTATATAATGGCATTTGGCCGCTCGTTCACATACATCGGACATCAAGTGCATTATGACAAACTGGGACATGACAGTTGGGTGGATCTTCTTTTCTTCAACCGTGAGCTGAAAAGCCTCGTGGCAATTGAACTAAAGAAAGGCGAATTCAAGCCAAGTTACCTCGGTCAGTTGTCTGCATATCTCAGAATATTGAATGACGACGAGAAACTTGCTGGCGAGAACCCTTCAATAGGACTTATCCTTTGCAAGAAGGCAGACAAATCATTTGTGGAATATGTCATTCAGGATTATGACCACCCTATGGGTGTTGCCACATATAAAACTTATAGCGATATGGATGAGCGGTTGAAAGCTGTGCTCCCTCCAAAGGATGAATTGCTGCAGTTGATAAACTGTGATAACGAGGATGATGATGCCATTGTTCCATAGAAATGCTTTTTGCGGGTCAAAAGACCTGGTTAATTCGTCAGTTATGACTTGAAACGTGACAAAGGTGTGTTTGTGTGCGGGATTTTCACTGAGATTATGAGATTGTGAGATTTGCATGGTTCGGAAAAGGAGAAATGGTCCGAAATGCCTTTTTTGTGCCTCTGCTATTTCTCTACTAATTGTCTGCTGTTTCTCTACTAAAGAGCAGAGGCACGGCGAAGGATCAGCAAAGTCATAGCGAACTTTTAGTAGAACCAGTGCAAAACCACCGTATGAAAACAGAAACTTTGCCGTGACTTCGCTGATAGTCCAGAGTGAACTCGATTCTTCTCCGTTCTGAAACGGACGAGAATCGAGTTCACTACGGAGGCATGACGGACTTGCGACCTCCTGTCCGAGTATTCCCGTGAGGAACTCCAGATACGATGGCGTGTTTATCTACATATTCCAGAGCATATCCGTTCAAAATAGGGTTCAGAATTCCGGAGGATAGCCTATCGGAAAATCATTGTTGGCGGTTCAGCCAGATAGCAAGAAATTTGTCGTAAACCTGATAGTATCCCTGGTCTTGTGTCACAAGATCCTTATCCATGAGAGCCCGGACGGCAGAATTGACCGAACTTGCCGAAACAAGTGCATGTTTCTTTACGAATGAGCCCGACTTAATTTGGCTGACTTTGCAATCCTGACTGATTGCGCGTAATACAATATGCTGTTTCTCAGGTAACTGATACATCAGATCCTGGTATGTCCCTGCAGTAAAGTCTATTATGTAGTCAATGGCCGGCTGCAGTTCGTCTATCGAACAATTCCCGTTTTCAGGAGTACGCATATAAAGGATATTCATGACCTTCTGAAGATAAAAAGTCACTCCTTCAAATTTATTGTATATTTGTACAATCAGGTCATCGTCAAGGCTTTTATTGCCCAATGCAAATTGTTTATGACAAAACTCGGAATACTTATCCAATGCAATCGGATAAAGATTGATGATTGTGACACTCTGGTAGAAAGGACGTGCCGACGAAGTGAAGATGCTCCCCATCAGATGTCGTTGAGATCCCGAGAAGACAAAATGCGCGTTGCCGCAGTATTGTATGTGTGTGCGCATAGCAGCTTCAACCTGATTGTCACCATATTTCAGTATTTGCTGAAACTCGTCAATAGCAACCAAACATGGTTTATCCGCTTGTTGCAGATATCTGAATATCTCGTCTAACGTGGCGGAGGGATTGTGAATATCACCAATGCCCACACTCCAAGACGGCATTCCGAATGAATCAAACGTAATCGAAGATTTGATTGACGACATTACATTCAGAAATGATTCCCACACCCTACGTCCTTTTGGTTTGAGGCTCTCCAGTATAGTTTTGCCCATACGGTCGGCCATTTCAGCCAACGAATTGGTCGAGTAGATATCGATTATGAAGGTATAGTAATGCTCCTGTATCTGACGTTGCGAGAAACAATGGCGCAACAAATCCGTTTTCCCCAAACGTCGAGGCGAAATTAGTGCCAGATTGTTGCCGTTTGTGAGCAAGTCGATGATGTCTTGAGTCTCTTGTACTCTGTCACAAAAATACTCTGGACCTGCATAACCACTTGTAATGAAGGGATTTATTTCTATTTTCATTTTATGATAATCATTTTATGATAACAGCGGCAAAGATACAACATTTTCATCTATTCACCAAATTTATTCTGAATATATTTTGGCTTTATAACGTTTCGTGTGAAAAAGCCATTGTCAAGTCAGAAAATAGTTGTACCTTTGCACCATGGAAACAGACACACAAGCACTATTAAAGATGTCCATTTTTTACAACTATGTATGCCGACAAATGCCTACCTTTGCACCCCGAAAACAGGGAAAGCAATAGACTGTATATATTATGAAAACCAGTAAGGTATTATTTCTTGTGCTATCTGTAACATTGAGCGTGCTCTTGGCATCGTGCAATAAGTATGACAACGAAGGACCAAAACCTGATGAGTTTGATATATAGCGATGAATGAACGAAATTTTGCAGTATGGAAAAACGAAACAATATGAAAAACGAAACAAAATTCTGTCAGAGTTGCGGAATGCCTCTGAATGACGATATTCTTGGCACTAATGCCGATGGTGGCAAAAACGATGATTACTGCATCTATTGTTACAGGGATGGGGCATTCACGGGTGATTTCACTATGGAAGAGATGGTGGAGTATTGCTCGATGTTTGTGGATGAATATAACAATAACACGGGGCAAAACCTTACTGCATGTCAGTATAAAGAGGTGCTGCGTCAGTTATACCCAACCCTGAAACGTTGGAATTTGCCTGCCGACCAGTTGCCTCACGCTGACCATCCTATGAAGAAGGTGTTAATTGATGAGGTAAACGCTCTCGGAATCCGGAACCTTCACATTACGAACTTGTATGTGCTGCAAGGCTCTTTCGTTAATCAGGCTTATAATATCAACGGCAATGAGGTGAAACTCCTTGACGACAATGCAACGTATTGGGGAAATCAAGTGGTCAAGAATGACAACCGTTGCTACGGCATAGCCTGCTGCGAGAAATTTATCCTTGTCAGCGAATATGGAAAGGATGGCGCAGATGCTGAGTTGGTGATGCTGAAGAGAAGATAAAATGCAGACAGACAGAATCATTCTCCGCCCATGGCAAGAGTCAGATGCCGAGGCTCTATATAAATATGCAAGCGACAAGGATGTGGGTGTACGTGCCGGCTGGCCTCCCCATAAATCGGTAGAAGAGAGTCAGGAGGTAATCAGAACTGTTTTCGCCATCCCGACTATATGGGCAATTGTGCTGAAAGAGACTGGCGAACCAATCGGCTGTATGGGCTATATGCCTGAATATGACCTGAATCTGCCTGCACGCAAAGGCGAACCCCTTGTCGGATATTGGATTGGCAAGCCATATTGGAACAAGGGGATTTGCACTGAGGCGTTGCAACTTATGCTTGACCATATCCGCCGTGAGACCAGCTATAAATCGCTGATAGCGAGCCATTATATCGACAATCCCGCGTCTGGCCGTGTGATGGAGAAATGTGGTTTCAAGGCAACAGGGGAGACTGCCATAGATGAGGAGCAAAAATCAGGTGATAAACGCATTATGCGTGTGTTGAGATTGGAATTGCCCGGAAAATAGCAAATGACTATATGTTCTGACTTCGGGAATTTTTCTGTTTTTATGGTACGGTAGGGCTTGCTCTTTTCTTGCTCTTTTGTGTTGTGAGTTAGTGTGCGCATTTGTATGCGTATTTCAATAATTTCAATAATTTCACCTGAAAAGTTGGGGGTCGGTTTTTAGTGATGGCTTATTTTCCCAACAGCCCTTTGGTTACATTTATTCTGAAAGCAATGAGTTTGTTTCCTTTCGCAGGTTGCATTGCCAATGCGTACCTGCACCACAGCACCAATGTTCCACCCCATTTGACGCCCTCGGAAATCAGACGTTTGATGTATTTGGATATTCCTATAGATAAAGTGCGCTGACGCTCGCTGCGCCCAATCTGCAACGTCAGACGGTCGAAATAATCCTTTTCAAGTTTAGCCGGAGGTATGCTGTGGTGCAACACAGGCGTTGGCAGATAGAGGATTTCCATGCCGAGAGTGCGCATTTTGTCGAAAATATCCTTCTCCTCGCTGCCCATCAGGTTGCCGCCCTTGCGACCAAGTGCCGTATTGAACACACCCACTTTTTCAAACACGCATTTCCTGAAAGCGGCGTTTCCACCACCCGGGTATCTGCCTTTAGGGTATTTTCTCACCTTCCGTCCATAATCCATCCATGCCGTCAGCAACGCCCTTGTGTATGGTGTCATCCACCGAGGCTCGCCACTTTTCTCATACATAGGCAGAATAGGACCACCAAGAGCCATCGTCTCAGGATGACCCTCGAACCACCGTACATAATCCTCCAAATAATTATTGTCCACCACCGCATCATCATCCACATAGACAATCAAATCACCCTTAGCTTCGCGTATTCCGCAATTCTTAGCCGCCGACAACCCCTGCTCATGCTCCTCAACATACCTGAACGTGACATCTGGATGCTCATCGGCAAAATCCCTGCACACTCCCCGAGTGTTGTCCTTGCAGTTGTTATCAACAAGCAGTATTTCATACTCATTCTTGGACAACGTGTTAGCCACCAACGACTCAAGCAACGGTCGTATATATCTTTCCCTGTTATATGTACAAATTATTACTGATAGCATATTCTATATAAATATTATACCCACACAATCAGACTGAACATTCAATGTTTCAGCGCTCCTATTGGGACAACGCAAACGCCGTCATCACGGCGATAAGCATATTCCCCGACACCAGTAACCACCATCATAAACGATGGTGCCTTCATTTTGTCGGTATCAATCTTCGAGGCGAGTTTAAGTAACGAAGATGCACCACTCTCGACAAGTGTCTCCCCACCGAGCTTAGTCAGCCACAATATCCACATAATTCCGTGCCTGCAACAGCGCAGCTTTTGGCTTCAGTGTCAATGACCCAGGCCAGCCACCCCTGCAAATAAGGAAGCTAAGTTCCTCAATTGTCTTGGCATCGGCTGTTGCCGCCTTCATCTCACCATCGAACATTGAGGCAAGACTGACGGAACCATTCGATTCCCCGGACTCCCATAACGACATTGGACGCATGGTTATCTTGCCAAAACGGCCTACGCCAGAATGCGTTATCTTGCTTTCATCTGCCGGCACTGATGAACCTGTGAAAATGTATAAGCCATTTTCACCTTTCTGGCTTATGTCAAACCTTGCAGCATCCCATAGTTGCGGTGCAAGCTGCCATTCGTCAATGAGCCTTGGCTTAGCCCCTTCAAACAGAATCAATGGTGCCGTTTCTGCCATTTTGAGATAAATATCCTTGCGCGCAGGGTCGTCCATATATACGACACTATTTGCACATTGGGCAGCCGTGGTGGTCTTGCCACACCATTTTGGACCTTGTATAAGCACGGCTCCAACTGCTTCAAGTTGCTCTTCCAACAGGTAGTCTGCTATCCTATTTTTATAGTCGTTCATAAGGCGTTTTTCCCAACCACAATATTACAACATAATTTTCTGTTCGTCAAATGGTTGCCTTTTTTCTGTTCACCAAGTTGACACTTTTTCATTCACCAAGTTGACGTTTTTAGGTCAGTCAAACTTCCTATAGGTTATACTTTTTTATCAAAAAATCATAAAATAAGAACCTACCCGAAAAAGTCGTTTCTTGCAAAAAATCGCAAAATACAAGATTGATTATCACTGTATAATAAATCACAAAATGCATTTTTAGACTTTTTCAAGTGGACTCATACAATGAATTATTTCATTTGACCATTGATCAAAGAATTAATCGTTGCTATTATGCGTTGTGATGGAAGTAGTTCGTCTGGACTACAAAGATACTTGTTGTAGAATTGTTCTCGCTCTTCCTTTTTGGGGTCTTCTCCAGCCAACACAACATGATCCAGAAAATTCCTTATATCTTGTTCACAACGGCCAATGTAATGTTGGTCGAAGGCAATAGCACCAAAATCATTGAACTGTTTACGAGGATCATTAGTTTTAACCAAATACATAACAGGCTTATTCATATAAAGATACTCAGTAGTAAATCCTCCACTATCGTGAATCATTGCATCTGAACCATAAAACAAATCAATGTACCCTGATTCTTCTAATTGAGTATTACTCATTTCTGCCCATTGCTTGTAATAAGCGTCTGTACGCTCTTTTCCCCACATCTTCTGTAACTTGAATTTCAATGTCGGATGTGGTTTGAAAGCAAACTGAATGGTGTTTGCATACTCTTTTGCTAATTGCACCATAAGGTCACAGTAAATAAGAAAAGTCGAAATTGTAAAGACGTCATTAATACTATGGTGAGGTCCCCAAATGACTCGTTTTTTTTGCAGATCTTGATGTTTCCACACCTCTTTTGGACAATAGTCCGGCAATTGATACACCTCACATCCGGACGAACCTGTCACAACAAAATTCTCTCCTTTAGAATGGCTGTATCTCCGAGCGAAATCAAGATGCATTGAAGTTTCAGTAAATACACATCCATAACTATTGATACTGATGATATCAAAATTTGCCTTATATACATTCATCGAAGTAAAAGCGTATGGAATATAGCAAGTAAGCCTGTCTCGAAAATTATATACAAAATATTTCCGTTCCATATCTTTGTATGGCAATGTGTAGAAAATGATATCTGGTCGAAGCGTTTTTTTTATATCTTGCCATCTCCCCGAAGTTTTATCATAAGGTATTACATACTCAAAACCACGTTCTCTGATAAATGTTTCTGTACGATGCAACGTATTCCATATCTCTTTTTTATCAAACTTTTTGAATCTAGTATAAGGAATCAACACAATATAGGGATGGAATTTAGGATCCTGCTGCATTCTACGAAATAAATAATCTGCTTTCCACATACCAGGAATAGAAAGAAAAAACGCCACCTCAATGACTTCCTTGCCTTTCAAATTCCGTGCCGCATCACGAGACGATTGGATGTTTTTTTTCAAAAAGCGCTTATATAAGAAGGGAATCCGAGTTCTGAACACATCATGATATTCGACAATCAACCTGAGATTGTAAATCAATGGTGATGTCAAGAAGCATTCTCGAAATGATTGTATCAGATTCATACAGACTATTATAATAGATTAATCCACTTTTATAATATTCCAAGCATCGGGAAGAAGAAAATCCTTGTAACGAGAATCAGACACAAAGAAATCAGTTTTCAGTTCTTTGTCAACAAAAACTTCAATGTCACTCAGATTCAGATTCCATTTATCAATAAAGAACTTCAGATATTTGACTTTATTTGGGTCAAATCCCATATATCGCACAGCAACAATATCTGCCAAAAGCAAATCAAAGCCACCTATCAAAGTATTGGCATGTTTTGATGTGGGACAAAAAGGTCCTTTCCCTTCACCTGCCATAATGCCATCAATAATAGTAAAATATTGACGTTCTTTGGTGAGAAGACTTTGATACAGGTCTGCAACCATACGCCATATAGTATCATTACATGGGTGAGCGCCTCGGTGGGTCACCTTGGCTTGTTGGGCAGCTTCCCAACTCTGTCTGTCTGGATATTCATCTCCTCCTGTTTCAGGTGTACCTATACGCCAATGTACAAGTTGATTTTTTTGCGTAATTGAACCAACCAGTCCTTTTAAATTAAGAGTCGCTCCAACTTTCTGATGTGTTTTTAATTTTGGAATAGAAATATAGATATCAGCATCATACAAACTACGGGCAAAAGTATATAGTTGTGTATCACCTGTATGTGCTGCAACTGTTTCTTCTCTTTCATTAAATACTCCACGGAACAATGTGGAATCTACGTTATAGAGCAGACTGTCTTTACCAATGTTTACCTCTACTTCCCCTAAAGGGTCACCTGGTTGATGTACCATCTTATCACGTTGTCCATAATCCTTTAAATTCTTGCATACCAATGGGCGCAAATCATAAATCTTGCATGAAACATTGTACTTATTTTGCAATTTGCGAATTCCAGTAAACAGCATAAGTTCTTCAAAGTCGGCATCAATCGAAGGATTGTCTGCAATTATAATTTCGCCTTGTCCGTCAAGAGCCTTGGCAACTCGATCTGCCACTGCTTCTATTACATTTGGATGAGTTATTACACAATACAAATTGTCTCTATGGTCACACGATTCACGCCAACGGGATGCAACCCAATTTGGTTTTATGAAAACACGCATACCTGGTTTGATGATTTCCTTGAATGGATTTTCAGGGTCTAAACCTAAAGAAATCATCATAGAATCTATCGCCGCATTAACCTGCAAAGGATGGTAACTGTCGGCACTGGCAATTGCTATTTTCGGCATATTCAAAATTTTCATTTGTCAAGTAAATTCAAAAAACGTTCCAAGATATAAATCATCCAACGCTGATCACCCTTTAATCCATCGGCACAATGTGGAATAAACTCTTTTCTCGATGGTCCTTCCCAATCCTGTAACCATTGAGTGACGGCACGAGGCATTGGCACTTTGACTGGTTGTCCCATATTGGGGTATAATTTATTAAATAACTCACGAAGTACGTATTTTGTATCACCTTTTCTTATTCTGTCATAATCCAATTGAAATTGCAAACGCATTCTATTGAAGGGTGTTGAATATTTCACACCTGCAGTAGCACATGCATTGTCGTATGAATTATTGGCTTCGTAATAAAAATAATGACGAATAAAGCCATAGAAATCAATGTTGTCTCCTTTTCTAAAAGTCTCGAATGGTTTCATTTCCCATCGGCCGTCAACTAATACCTTTGTCGGATCTAAGTACGAATATCTCTTCACAAATTCATCAAAAGTCCAATCTTTTGCTAATAATCCATCCATACCGCCAAACACTATATCAGCATTTTCCCCAAACAATAAATGCGTCACTCCATCTTCCCGTGCCTGACATGCAGCTGCATATATTTGGACTTCAATACTATGAATAGGAGCACCTTTATGACGCATAAGTATCTCTGCATTCTTTTTTGCATCCTCCCATTTAATGTCTATCACAGTATTTCCTAGGCCACAGGCGTTTGCATATTGTTTTGCCTGAGATGTCTCATCCAACACACCAGGTAAATCGCTATGAAAGGTATATGTCGGTGTGCCTTTAGGAACATATTTTGCCAATATTGCAGAATCAATGCCGCCAGACAATGCCAATCCTATTTTCCCTCCAGATGCGACAATCTCATCGATATAGTTTTTTATGGAATGCTCCGTATCTTCTAACCCTCTTATTTTATATTCATTAGGGTTAGGTTTGAAAAAATATGGTTTTATATCCGAACGGAATTGCTTGTTTTCGTCTGCAATATAGCGATATATCAGGAATGAATTGCAACAATATAACCTATCTTCCATTTCTATCTATTCTTAAATTTTGCAAATACAGAACTAATCAGAGCTATTACAATACTCGATATAGATTGTATAATAACAGGAGTATCAATAACCATTGTTCCTACCAATAATATGGTTTTTGATAAGTAATAGGCACACTTTCCTACAAATATGGCAAAAAACATCATTACAAACATTGAGGAAATATGACGGGTTGCCATTTTGTCTTGCAAAAGAAAATATACATATAAAACGACGTTATATTCAATCACCATGCTGTAAACTTTGGTCAATGTGGGCATTCCAATTATCAAGAAAGATAATAAAGGAATTGCGGTAGCCAGTATGTGCGCATTCCATTGATTACTGTAATATGGGATACTTAACATCAGCAAAAATAAAATAGGATTAAACTGATACAATGGAATAAACAAATGAGAGAAAAAGGGAATCAGCATTGCAATACTGATTATGGCAACATCTACACAAAAAATATGTATATCTGCTTTTTTCAAAGTGTAACTATTCATGACAACCAAATTTAGTATTCTTTCAATATGATGTGTTCTCGTTTTATTGCTGTTTCTGGATTATCTCTAACCTGGCCGAGTGCTTTATTGATTAATGTCGAAGAAACTCCCTTAGTATAAGGAAAATAGATAATCTTTATTCCTGCTTCTTCAAACTCTTTTTCATAATTTTTCCATTTGTCTGTGCCATACCAATCATCGCCTACAAAAAGGAATGATGCACCAAGTTTCTTACACATAGTCAATTTGTCCATGTCACTTTGTGGTACGGCTGCATCAACATATTTAATGCTGCGAACTATTTCCATCCTATCCTCAAATGGAATCATTGCATGTTTGCCTTTATAAGTTACCAAGTCATCAGTAGTGACACCTACTATGAGTTTGTCACACATACCCTTGGCATTTTTCAAGAGATTTAGGTGTCCAATATGAAATAAATCGTAAACACCTGCTGTATATCCAATTATCATATTTGTATAACTTTTATTGTATTTATATACTATTCTTCTTAATATAAGTAATTTATCCAACTTTCAATCTCTTCCTAAAGTCGGATTTGAGATTCTTTTACTCTCGAATCATTATCAATGATTTCTATGCTTCCACTCTTTTTCCGCTCTGTTTCTGCAATTTCTCCGCAATAGGAGTGGAGTTACTATGGCATCACATCGATTTATCAAAAAAGTATCGACAGAGTATCTATAGTCTTTCTATGTTTTTATCGGACGTATGTTGATGTGTAATCAGATGCATTCTGCATACTCATCGTTCTCTACTGTATATTTACCAGATATTCCACAAAAAGCCAATTATTTTTGCTTATTCACCAACATCTCGATATATGAAATATCCTCTTTATAAGTCAGTTTCATATTCCTCTCTTCGCCCTCGACGATGAAGATTTTCTCTTCCGGCATATAACGCATCACCATCCCGCAATCGTCAGTGCTGCTCATCTCTGGGTCTTGCAATCCTCGGCGATAAGCCTCTTTTATCACACTCAACCTGAATGCTTGTGGAGTCTGGGCTTTTCGCAATATGTTGCGGTTTGGAACAGACTTAATTGTACTGCCATCGACTTCCCATATAGTGTCTGTAACCTTTACGGCGACACCAACCGCTTTATGTCTTTCCAACGCCTCTATCACTCGGTCAATTATCGCCTGACTGACCAGTGGACGAACCGCATCATGAAATATCATATTGACCTCGCCAGCATTTTTGTAAGACTCAATAGCTGACAATGTTGACATATAACGTTCTGCCCCTCCTTTCAGCACCTTAGATACCTTCTTCCATTCATTCCTCTTCACAATCTCCTCCATCTCGCCCACATACTCAGGGTTCATCACTATTGCAACCTCGTCAATTCCCTTATGTCGCTCGAAAGCATCAATGCTCCTTTCGATTACCATCCTGCTTCCAATCTCAAGGAACTGCTTAGGCTTGTCAGCCCCCAAACGGCTTCCCACGCCTCCTGCCAATATGACTGCCACGTTTTTCATAAATCTTTCAATAGAAATGCCATATAAAGCGGCAATGTCAGTAATTTCCCATCTCGTCCGACATTGTAGTCACCCAACTTTAATGCCTGATGTATATTGTAATGCTCTGGATTATTCAAAACCGTACGTGTGGATTTTGTATGTCCTGATTTGGCTTTACACTCCAACAATGTGCATTTTCCTTTGTAACGAAGTATGAAGTCAATCTCCAATCCTCCATCTTTATGGAAATAATAGAGTTTACGCCCCATTTTGCCCAATATGTCCGCCAACAGGTTCTCGTATATAGCACCCTTATATCCCAACAGGTTTCCAGAAAGAATATCCGCCTGTGTGCCATCTTCCAACATGCTTACAAACAGACCTGTATCTGCCATATAAACCTTATAGCAATCGTCAATCGTATTGCCGTCCAATGGCAACTCTGTGATTTGCAGGTTCCTGCATCGTTGAATTATGCCAGCATCTTCCATCCATTGGATTGTTGGTCGGTAGTTCTTGGACCGTGCGCCCGTCCTGATTGTTGAGTACATGAATTTCTTGTTTTCACGGCTCAACTGTATTGGAATAGAGTCAAAACTCTCTGTTATAAGCGGTTTGAGTTCTTGCGGTGCATATTTCAGCATGTCTGCACGATAATCCTGAACTATACGACGTTGCACTCTCAACACTTGCCCCATATCATGTTGTGACACAAAAGTCTGCACAGCTTCAGGCATTCCTCCCACTACTATATACTGCAATAAAAGCGACCTGAAAAGCTGATGCCAGAAATCTTCGACCATGCCTTCTTTACGGAATGATTCTTCTATTAGTCCTATTGAGGTCTCGTTTTGCCCGTTTGCCCATAGAAACTCTTCAAAATCCATAGGATACATAGTAACTATATCCTCGTAACCTACTGGAATATCAGCTTTTATATCTTCATCTGTCTCATTCTGAGGTCTGTAACCTTGTATTCCTAACAACGAGCCTGTACACAAGACATCATATCGTCCATCCATGGCAAACGATTTCAATGCCATTCTCGCCCTGGGACACTCCTGCAATTCGTCCAACACTATGCAACTTTCGTGTGGTATCAGTGAGACTGAAGGCTTCGCTGCTGTCAGACGCATGGTGATCTGGTCAACCGACATTGAACCAGAAAAGGCTCGTTTCATGTCTGGCTCGTCCATGAAATTGACATAAAAAACTGTGCGGTAATGTTTTCGTGCGAAATCCATTACAGAGTATGTTTTGCCGCATTGACGACAACCCTTCAGCACAATGGGTTTCCGACGTGCGTCGGCTTTCCACTGTTCCAATGTCTGTTCTATTTTGCGTTTCATACTCTATTGTTTGTCAGATATTTGACACTTTTCTGGGCGAAAATTTCACTGTTTCTTACACTTTTCTGGGCGAAAATTCTATCATTCGTTACACTTTTCTGGGCGAAAATCCGCTATTGTCTGGATTTACATTTTCTTTAACCATTGTCCAAATAAACGGTCATCTGTCACATCAATTTCCCCAGTCTCTCCGTCAACAGCGACCACGAATATTTCTTTTTCTCATCGACAATCCCTTCATGCAAATCAGCACCTGATTCGTAAAACCTTGAGATTGCCCCGGCAATTGCCCCAGCTTCCGGGTCAACGTTATAGCCGACTTTCCCTTCTGGCACAATTTCCGACAGTCCACCGACGTTCGTCACAAGCATAGGTTTCTCGAAATGATAAGCCACCTGCGTCACTCCACTCTGCGTGGCAGTCTTATATGGCTGTGCCACAATGTCGCACGCACTGAAAAAACGGTTAACCTCTGTGTCGGGGATATATTCCGTAAACAGATGGACCTTATCCTCCAGTTCATGGGACTTGATTATGTCAGTGTATTTTGTGCTGTCCTCATAAAACTCGCCTGCCACAATCAGATGAACATCCCTCAGACGCTCGTCCGCCATAGCCTCAAGCAGCAAATCCAACCCTTTGTAGGCACGGATGAACCCGAAGAAAAGCACATAACGCAACGAAGAATCCAAACCTAATTTCGCAAGAGCCTCCTCACGCGGCAGCAACTCTCCGTAATGGTCGTAAATGGGATGAGGCGACGCAATCTTAGGCTTGCCATGACGGTCAAACTTTTCAATATCCCTCACAACGCTTTCTGACAATGCCGCAAAGCCGTCCATCACACTAACGAAATAGCCGGGAAACAGCCGGTCTATTATCTTCGGTTCATGCGGTATCATATTGTGCATTAGACCTATAAGCCTTGTGTGGTGATTTCTCTTTATTCTGCGGGCAATTGTCCCGAAGCACGGTGCCATGAACGACATCCAGTAAGCGAAAATCACAAGGTCGGCGTTCATTTCCCGTATCTCGTCACCCACCGAAATCCAGTTGAAAGGGTTCACGGAGTTTATGCGACGACGCACCATCAGCCCCTCGGGACAAGGGTCTGAGGTATATTGAGTCTTGCCCGGAAAGAGGAACGAAGGGTACTGCAACGTGAAAGTATAAACAAACACCTCGTTGCCCTCAGCCAAGAATTGTCTGGCGAGTCTCTCGTTAAATGCCGCAATACCACCACGATACGGGTTTGCCGGTCCTACTATTACTATGCGTTTCATCACAATATGATTAGCGGCGCAAAGATACGAAAAAAAATCTATAAATCCGCAACAAATGGCATTAAATTTTCAAACATCATTTTGTGCAGTATTATGTGTATAGGTCAAATTGCTGGATAAAAAACGTACATTGTCTCTATAGGTCAGATTGCTGGATGAGAAAAACCACAAAACTCTTGCAAGTTTCATATAAAAATCGACTTATAGGTCAAAAAACATAATTAATAGAACCACTTTTAGTCAGGGATAAATAATAAATTGGTACGATTTGAAAAGCATATATTGTTGGAGACGGAGCAGGC